>JANOWE010000029.1:0-12732 GCA_031417735.1 Betaproteobacteria bacterium | reverse complement strand
GGTTTTTTCGCCGCAGCGGCCTTCTTCGCAGTTGCCATGACAATCTCCTTGTTCAAGTTGCAAGACGCGCCAAGCAGGTTTCCGGCCTGGCGATTCACCTGGATGCGTTGAGGGCTCGAACGGCCTTGCGATCGCCCTGGTGAACGGGGGAGCCTTGCTGACCGCCGTGTGGTGCTGCGGCGAATCAGGTTGGCGAATCTTGGTTTGCTCGGAATAGGCCACGACACCTGCGTGTCGGCGGGCCGTCGTTCAGTCCCAGTTCAGGGCGCCACCGGATTGATACTCGATGACGCGCGTTTCGAAGAAATTACGTTCCTTCTTCAGATCGATCATTTCGCTCATCCAGGGGAAGGGATTTTCCTCGTTCGGGAACAAGGCTTCCAGTCCGATCTGGGTGGCGCGGCGGTTGGCGATGTAGCGCAGGTAGCCCTTGAACATCGATGCATTGAGGCCAAGCACACCGCGCGGCATGGTGTCTTCAGCGTACCTGTATTCCAGTTCAACGGCTTTGAGGAACAGGGCCTTGATCTCGGCCTTGAATTCTGACGTCCACAGGTGCGGGTTCTCTTGCTTGATCTGGTTGATCAGGTCGATGCCGAAATTGCAATGCATCGACTCGTCGCGCAGGATGTACTGGTACTGCTCGGCCGCGCCAGTCATCTTGTTCTGGCGACCCATGGCCAGGATCTGGGTGAAGCCGACATAGAAGAACATGCCCTCCATCAGGCAGGCAAACACGATCAGCGAGCGCAACAGGGTCTGATCGGTGGCGGGCGTGCCGGTCTTGAAGTTCGGATCCATGATCGCCTCGATGAAGGGAATCAGGAATTCGTCCTTCTCGCGGATCGAGGCCACCTCATGGTAAGCGTTGAAGATCTCGGCCTCGTCCAGACCCAGGGATTCAACGATGTACTGGTAGGCGTGGGTGTGGATGGCCTCTTCAAAAGCCTGGCGCAGGAGGAACTGGCGGCATTCTGGCGCGGTGATGTGGCGGTAGGTGCCCAGCACGATGTTGTTGGCCGCCAGCGAGTCGGCGGTGACAAAAAAGCCGAGGTTGCGCATGATGATGCGCCGCTCGTCGTCGGTCAGACCGTTGGGGTCTTTCCAGGTGGCGATGTCGCGCGACATGTTCACCTCTTGCGGCATCCAGTGGTTCGAGCAACTGGCGAGGTACTTTTCCCAGGCCCATTTGTACTTGAAAGGCACCAGCTGGTTGACATCGGTCTGGCCGTTGATGATGCGCTTTTCAGCGGCCGTGACCCGACGGGTACTGGCCGCAGGCACCGCGGCCGCGCTTGCTGCGGGTTTGGCCACGAGCAGGGGCGCGGCCTGAGCCGGAGCGGTTGTCATCGCCGACGGGTTTTGGCCCGATACCGACACAGCGGCGGTAGGTGCAGCGGGGGCGGCAGAAGACAGCCCGCGCGGCGCGGCTATCGTGGAGGTGCTTTGAACGTCGTCTTCCCAGACCAACATAGATTTTTTCCTAGCTATCGAATTATCAGAGTGTTGCGTACAAACACCAAGCACTTATTGATTCTTTGCCGATCGGGCTGTGGTCGCCGAGCGTCGGCTCAGGTACCCGCCTGGCTCAGGCGGGGGATATCAACGACCTGCCTGGTTGATGATCAGGGTCGATTACTGGCAGGCCTCGCAATCAGGGTTGTCGATGGAGCAGAACTTGACGTCGCTGCCCGGCGCCGGATCGGCCTCCGCCGTGCCGGCCGCAGCCACGGCGCCGGTGCCGCCGCTGTGCACTGCGTTCATCGTGCCCGAGGTGACGGTGGATTTCTCGGCATGCGTGGCCGACATGGTGCGCAGGTAGTAGGTCGTCTTCAGACCGCGCAGCCAGGCCAGCTTGTAGACGTCGTCAAGCTTCTTGCCCGACGCACCGGCCATGTAGATGTTCAGGCTCTGGGCCTGGTCGATCCACTTCTGGCGCCGTGAAGCGGCTTCGACCAGCCACACCGCGTCGACCTCGAACGCGGTGGCGTAGAGCTGCTTGATCTCCTCGGGCACGCGGTCGATGCGGCGCAGACTGCCGTCGAAGTGCTTGAGGTCCATCACCATCACGTCGTCCCACAGGCCCAGGCGCTTCAGGTCGCGCACCAGGTAGTCGTTGATGACGGTGAACTCGCCCGACAGGTTGCTCTTGACCGACAGGTTGCCGAAGCAGGGCTCGATGGACGCGTCCACGCCGATGATGTTGCTGATGGTGGCGGTGGGCGCAATGGCCACGCAATTGCTGTTGCGCATGCCGTGTTCGGCAATGCGCGCGCGCAGCGCGTCCCAGTCCATGGTCGTGCTGCGATCGACTTCGACATGGCCGCCGCGCTCTTTGGCCAGCAGGTCAAGTGAGTCGATCGGCAGAATGCCCCGGTCCCACAGGCTGCCGCGGTAGCTGCTGTAGCGGCCGCGCTCTTCGGCCAGGTCGGAGCTGGCCCAGGAGGCGTGGTAGCAGATGGCTTCCATCGAGCGGTCGGCGAACTCGACCGCCGCCTGTGAGGCGTAGGGCACACGCAGCTGGTACAGCGTGTCCTGAAAACCCATCAGGCCCAGGCCCACGGGGCGGTGGCGAAGGTTGCTGTCGCGCGCCTTCTTCACGGCGTAGAAGTTGATGTCGATGACGTTGTCGAGCATGCGCATCGCCGTGCTGATGGTGCGCTTGAGCTTGCCGTGGTCGATGGCCTTGCCGTCGGCGCCGTCCACCAGGTGCTGGGCCAGGTTGATCGAGCCCAGGTTGCAGACCGCGATCTCGCTGTCGCTGGTGTTCAGCGTGATCTCGGTGCACAGGTTGGACGAGTGCACCACGCCCACATGCTGCTGCGGGCTGCGCACGTTGCAGGCGTCCTTGAAAGTGATCCAGGGGTGGCCGGTTTCGAACAGCATGCTCAGCATCTTGCGCCACAGGTCGCGCGCCGGCATGCGCTTGAACAGCTTGACCTCACCCCGGTCGACCTTGTCTTCATAGCCGACGTAGGCGCGCTCGAAGGCGGCACCGAACAGGTCGTGCAGGTCGGGCGTGTTGCTGGGCGAGAACAGGGTCCATTGGCCGCCCTCGACCACCCGGCGCATGAACAGGTCGGGAATCCAGTTGGCGGTGTTCATGTCGTGCGTGCGGCGGCGGTCGTCACCGGTGTTCTTGCGCAGCTCGAGAAACTCTTCGATGTCCAGGTGCCAGGTTTCCAGGTAGGCGCAGACCGCGCCCTTGCGCTTGCCACCCTGGTTGACCGCCACCGCCGTGTCGTTGACCACCTTGAGGAACGGCACCACACCCTGGCTCTTGCCATTGGTGCCCTTGATGTAGCTGCCCAGCGCGCGCACGCGGGTCCAGTCGTTGCCCAGGCCACCGGCAAACTTGGAGAGCAGCGCGTTTTCCTTCAGCGCCTCGTAGATGCCTTCCAGGTCGTCGGCGACGGTGGTGAGGTAGCAGCTCGACAGCTGCGAGCGCAGCGAGCCGGCGTTGAACAGTGTGGGCGTGCTGGACATGAAGTCGAAGGACGACATCACGTTGTAGAACTCGATGGCGCGCGCCTCGCGGTCGATCTCGTTCAGCGCCAGGCCCATGGCCACGCGCATGAAGAAGGCCTGCGGCATTTCGATGCGGCACTCGTCGATGTGCAGGAAGTAGCGATCGAACAGGGTCTGCAGGCCCAGGTAGTCGAACTGCAGGTCACGCTGGGCCTGCAGGGCAGCGCCCAGGCGAACCAGGTCGAACTGCTGCAGCCGAGGGTCCAGCAGCTCGGCCTGCACGCCTTTCTTGATGAACTGCGGGAAGTACTCGACATAGCGCTCGGCCATCTCGCCCTGCGCCACCTCACCGCCCAGTACCTCGCGGCGGATGGTGTGCAGCAACAGGCGGGCGGTGGCATAGGTATAGGACGGGTCCTTTTCGATCAAGGTGCGCGCGGCCAGGATGCTGGCCTTGTAGACCTCGTCCATCGGCACGCCGTCATACAGGTTGCGGCGAGTCTCGGCCAGGATGGGTTCGGCCTTGACGTCCTCACCCAGGTCGGCGCAGGCCGACTCGATCAGCGCGCGCAGCGCGGCGGAGTCCAGCGGCCGGCGCTGGCCGCCGTCCAGCACATGCAGCACCGGCTCGACCGGCTGGCTTTGCTGCACCTGGCGGGCACGCTCTTGCGTGCGGCGTTCGCGGTACAGCACATAGGCCCGTGCCACTTCATGGTGGCCACTGCGCATCAGGCCCAATTCGACCTGGTCTTGCACGTCTTCGATGTGGAAAGTGCCTCCGCCCGGGCGCGAGCGCAGCAGCGCGCGCACCACCGCCTCGGTCAGGCCGTCCACCGTCTCGCGCACGCTGGCCGACGCCGCGCCCTGGGTGCCATGAACGGCCAGAAAGGCCTTCATCAGCGCCACGGCGATCTTGTTCGGCTCGAAACCCACCACCGAGCCGTTGCGGCGGATGGTCTGGTAGCCGGCATAGGCCGAGGCGGCAGCCGTGGCATTGCTCAGGGTGCTGGCTGTCGCGAGTCGCGGCGTGGCTGCGGTGGCGGGCGGGCTGCTGGTGGCAACGGTTTGCATGGTTTCCCTCAAGAGAAGGCGGCTGGGGCCGCTGTGGATTCAATGACACCAGGCTTCACCGGCCGGGGTCTGTGGCGCTGGCGTTCAACGCCGCCACCTTGCCCCGCGCACTGCGGGATACGTCAGGTGGTCCGGGTTGAAAGGTCAGCCCTGGAGGCCGCTGCGACGGCAGAAAAGGCATGCCGAACGGCATCTCAGGGCGTCCAGCTTTGCATGATGAAACACTATATCTAGGGTCTTTTCTACTGTCTACCACTACCGGTAGCGTGCGTACCCCTAGGGTCCGTGGCAGAGAACCAGACCGGTCCGGGGTCCTTTGCACGAACCCGACCTGCGCCGCACGGGCCTGCGGCCCTGCAGCCCGCGCCAGGCCTCACGCGCCGACCAGCAAGCCGCGCCGGGACTGGGCTGGCGGCCGATCCTGGCGGCCAAGGCGCGTGCACGCTGGGACTTGCAGGCTGCCGGCGACAGCCAACGCCGCCACAGCGATGGGCAGGTTCAGCGGCCGGGCTGTGGCGTTGGCGCCGCAGTGGCCGCCGCCTCCACCCCATGCACTTGACAGCGGATGCCAGGCGGCCACTCGCAGTGGCTGAGCAGGTCATGCCAATGCAGGCCCGGCCCGGGGTCGAGCTTGCGGCCCGGCGCGATGTGCTCATGGCCCACCACCTCGTCCACCGGGTACTGCTGGGCAATGGCTGCGGCCAGCGCGACCAGTGCCGCGTACTGCGCGGGCTCGAAGCAATGGCCCTCCAGGCCTTCCAGCTCAATGCCGATCGACCAGTCGTTGCAGTTCTCGCGCCCAGCCCAGCATGACGGACCGGCATGCCAGGCCCGGCGGTCGGCGGAAACGAACTGCAGCAGCGCGCCGTCGCGCCGAATCAGGAAGTGGGCCGAGACCTGCAGGTCGCGAATGGTCTCGAAATAGGGGTGTTCAGACCAGTCCAGCCGGTTGGTGAACAACCGTTCGATCTGGTCGCCGCCATATTGCCCCGGCGGCAGGCTGATGGAATGCAGCACCAGCAGGCTGGGCCGGCAGCCTGGCGGCCGCTCACCGGCGTTGGGCGACGGGCAGGCCCGGGCCGCTGACCACCAGCCCCGGCACCATCGCGGCGGGCCGCCCTGGACGATTTCGGGCGTGGGCATGGGCGGTGGGCCGGGCTCACTCGGCGCCATGTTCGGCGCCTTTGATGCCCAGCCTGGCCATGCGGTAGCGCATCTGGCGCAAGGACAGGCCCAGGCTGGCACCGGCGGCGGTGCGGTTGTAGCGGTGCAGGTCCAGCGCCCGCGCCAGCAGTTCACGCTCGACCTGGTCGAGGTGCAGCACCAGATCGCTGGGCATGGGCGTCTGGGTCGGCGGCGCGGCGGCGCCGGATGGCGCCAACGCAGCGGGCGCGGTGTCGAGCGTCTGCCACTCGCTGTCGCTGCTGCCGTCTTCATCCAGCCCCAGGTCTTCGGGGCCGATCAGCTCACCGTCGGACAGCGTCACCGCGCGGTGCAGCAGGTTCTCCAGTTCGCGCACATTGCCGGGGAAGGCATAGGCGCCCAGCAGCGTCACCGCATCGGCCGACAGGCGCGGCGGCGGCGTCACGGCCGCGTCATGGGCAATGCGCGCCAACACCACCTCGCACAATGCGGGCAGGTCGTCCAGACGCTCACGCAAGGCCGGCAAGCGGACCTGAATCACGTTCAGGCGGTAGTACAGGTCTTGCCGGAAGCGCCCCTCCTGCACCTCAACGGCCAGGTCCTTGTGGGTTGCGCTGACCACACGCACATTGACCGGCTGCTCGCTGGTGGCACCGATCTGGCGGACCGAGCGCTCCTGGATCGCGCGCAGAAGCTTGCTTTGCATGGCCAGCGGCAGGTCGCCGATCTCGTCCAGAAACAGCGTGCCGCCCTGCGCGGCCTGGAAGAAACCGGTGCGGTCCTCGGTGGCGCCAGTGAAGGCGCCCTTGCGGTAGCCGAAGAACTCGGCCTCCAGGAGCTGCTCGGGGATGGCGCCGCAGTTCACCGCGATGAACGGCAGGCTGGCTCGGCTGCTGACCTCGTGGATGGCGCGCGCCACCAGTTCCTTGCCGGTGCCCGACTCACCCTGCACGATCACCGGCGCCATGCCGCGCGCCACGCGCTCGACCAGCGACCGCACCTGGTGCATTGCGGCCGACGCACCGGTCAGGCGGCGCAGCGCAGGATGGTGGCCTGCCAAGGCCGGCGCCTGGCGCTCCGGGCCGCTGCGGCCCGGAGCGCTGCCGTCTGGCGCGATGCCAGGGTAGCGGCCCAGAGCCGAGGCCACCACGCTGCGGAACTGGCGCAGATCGACCGGTTTGGTCAGGTAGTCGAAGGCGCCCGACTTCAGCGCCTCCACCGCGTTTTCGGCCGAGCCGTAGGCGGTGATGACCAGCAGCTTCTCGCTGCGCCGCTCGGCGTCCATGCGGCGCAACAGCTCCAGGCCGTTGCCGTCGGGCAAGCGCATGTCGGTGATCACCACCTGGTACTGGCGGCGCTGCAGTTGCTGCCAGGCCTCTTCGATCGAGCCGGCGCTGTCCACGTCGTAGCCTTCGCGCAGCAGCGTCAGCTCGTAGAGCGTGCGCAGGTCGGGCTCGTCGTCCACCACCAGCAGGCTGGGTGTCGAATTCATCGTGGGCATGGGCTTGGGGTGGACTTCACCGACCTTCAAAGCCCGGCCCGGCGCAGCTGCACACAGAACAGGTTGGGGTGGCGGCTGCCGCTGGGTGCCGGACGGTAGTCGATGCTGGCGCCGTGGCGCTCACAGAGCTCACGGCAAATGTACAGGCCCAGCCCGCTGCCGCGGCTGCGGGTGGAGAAGAAGGGCTCGAACAGGTGCCGCTCGACGTCGGGCGGCAGCACAGCGCCGTCACTGGCCACGGTGAGCAGGGCGCCACGCCCGTCGGCCACCATTGCCAGCGTGACGAGCACCGCCTCCGGCAGCTCAGTGCCATGGCGCAGCGCGTTGTCGATCAGGTTCACCAGCACCCGGCGCAGGTGGTCGGGGTCAAAGCACACGGGCAGTGCTTGCTCGGGCAGGCGCAGCCGCAAGCGCGGCCCGGGCCCGTCCACCGCCGTGGTGCCATCGCCATGGGCATGCGGCCACTCGGCACAGACCTGGGCCAGTTCGGCGCGGGCGTCAACCACCACCGGTTCCTGCACGGCGCCAGGTGAGACCAGAATCACATCGTCAACGATGCGCTTGAGCCGCTCGACGTTGTCGGCGACGATGCGCGCCAGTTGCCGCTGCGGCGGTGGCAGTCCATCTTCCAGCAGCAAGGCGTTGGCCTGTGCCACGGCGGCCAGCGGGTTGCGGATTTCGTGCGCAATGGCCGCCGACATGCGGCCCATGGCGGCCAACTTGTCCTGCCGTTGGCGGGCGAGCACCAGGCGCAGGTCTTCCAGGATCAGCACGCACATGTCCTCGGGCGGCGTGTCATCTGCGGCAATGCCGCTGCGCCTGGTGAAGCGCGCCCGCACCTGCACGGCGCGGGTCTGGCCGCCGTCCAGGGGCAGCCGTTGCTCACGCGCGGCCTCCGGCCAGTTGCCTTGCTCGTAGGCCTGGTTCAATGCCCGCACCAGTCCGGCCAGCGCGGGCTGGTCGACCAGGGTGCAGGGCGGCATCAGGCGATCGCCTACACCGCCCAGCAGCGCCCGACCGGCCGGGTTGATGGCTCGCAATTGGCCGTCCCGGTCAACCACCAGCACGCCTTCGACCATCTCTTCGATGACCAGGCGGTTGAGCTGGGCCTGCTGCCGGGCCATGGCCAGGTTGGCCAGGGCGATGCGCTCCTGACCGGCAAGGCGCTGACCGAGCTCATTGGCCACCAGGGCGATCACGAACAAGCCCGCGCCGACCATGCCGGCCTGCGACAACTGCAGCAACAAGTCCACGCTGTCATGCTCGATCATCCACACTGCGGCCAGCAGCACCAGCGCAGCGCCGGCGGCCGTGGCCAGTGCCCACAGCCGCCGGGTCAGGAAACCGCCCATCAGCACCGGCAGCACCAGCAGCGCGCCGTAGTTCAGCTGCCCGGCTGGGTCAAGCAGGCGCAGCAGCGAGAAGCACAGCAAGTCCACGCCAATGGTCCATAGCCATCGGCTTGGCAACAAGTGGCGGGTGACCACCGGGCCTCGGGCACCCTGCAACAGCCACATCGAGATCGCCTGGCTGGCATAGGCCAGGCTCACCAGCACCATGGATGGCGGTGGCCGGCTGCCCAGCAGCAGTGCGGCCCAGGGCGACAGCGCCAGGGCCAGCCCCAGCAGTGCCCGGGCCAGTGCGTAGGTCCGCAGGATGCGTGGCAGCGCCGCGCCCTCGGTGGCCACCACACGCAAGGCCTCGCGTGCCAGGTAGCCGCTGTCGGCCATGGCGTCTCCTTCGCCAGGGCCAGCGAAAAGCGGCTTGGCGAGGCGTTCACGCTGCGCGTCGCCCCAGACGCTGAGCCAGGAGTCCTCTGATGAGGAGCGCGGTGGGCCGCGCCTGTCCCCCTCTCGGCGGTCGCCGCTGCGTCGGTCAGCGCGGCGGCGGTCGCGGCCGCGAACCCTGCTGCCCGGCTCGGCCAGTCTCATGTCGGGTCGGTCGGGCGCACGCCCAGTGCGCGGTGCGCCTCACTGCAGTACACCCGCGAGCCGGCCACCACCGCGTCGGCGGACGGCAGGTGCAGGCCGCAGTGGGCGCATTCCAGCATCGCCTGGGCCTGTTTGGGTTCGGCCTTGCGCTGGTCGCCGCTGCGCGCCGGCCCGTCGCCGCGCCGGCGCCGCAGCATCAACCAAAGCACGAGCACCACCACCAGCACGACGAGCACAAATTTCACGTTCAACCCCATGGCATCGGCCCCAGGCCGACGCTCGAACAAGAGACTTCAGACCGACGCTCGGCCGAGCAAGACCTCAAACACAAAGCGCGAGCCCACATAGCCCAGCAGCAACAGCGTGGCGCCTGCATAGAGCCAGCCGGTGGCACTGCGGCCACGCCAGCCACGCCAGTGTCGCCCGGCCAGCAGGGCCGCAAAAACGCCCCAGGCCAGCAGCGAGAGCACGGTCTTGTGGTCCCAGCGCCAATGCGCGGCCGTGGCCATGCCCAACAGCAACGCGCCCGTGAGCACCACAAAACCGGCCTCGACAAAGCGGAAGGTCAGCCGCTCCAGGCGCAACAGCGGCATGCCCATGGGCCCGGAGCCGGCGACGGCGGCCGGCGGAGCCGCATCGCGTTGACGCATCTTGCGCTCGGCCGCATCAAGCATGGACGCATGCAGCACCGCCGCGCCCAGCAACGCATAGGAGGCCACGCCCAGCAGCCAGTGCAAAGGCGCCCAGGCGTTGATCAGTGGCCGCACATCGCCCGGAAAGGCCCAGGCCAGCAGCACCACGGCCGCGCCGGTGACGGCCAGCACCCGGCGCACGGCGGGCAGTGGCATGAACCGGCTTTCCACCGTATGCACGGCCAACACCAGCCAGACGGTCAGCGAAAGCACCGGGCCGAAGCCCAGCCGTGCACCGGGCTCACTGCGGCCCCAGCCGCCAATGTCCAGCGCCAGCAGGGCTGCATGCAGCAGCCAGCCCAGCAGCAGGGCCAGGGCCGGCAGCCGCGACGCCGGCCTATGGGCAAGTGCCGCCACGCCATAGGCCAGCATGGCCACCAGCGCCAGCAGCAGTGGCGCCGGGCCCAGGCTGGCGGTGGGGGCAAACGATAGAATCATGGCGCTGCAGTGTACTTTCGCCGTCCCGCCGCGCCGCCCTCGCACCCCGTGTGGGCCAGCCACGGGTCACCCACGGGCCCGCCCCTGCGGCGGCCCTTTCCGGCAAGCTTCCGACCATGGCCTCCACCCTGTCCGACCGCCTGTCACGCCTGGTCAAGACCATGCGTGGCCAGGCCCGCATCACCGAAACCAACGTGGCCGACATGTTGCGCGAGGTGCGCATGGCCCTGCTCGAGGCCGATGTGGCGCTGCCCGTGGTGCGCGATTTCATCGCCCGCGTGAAAGAGAAGGCCCTGGGCACCGAGGTCGTGGGCTCGCTCAACCCCGGCCAGGCGCTGGTCAGCGTGGTGCACAAGGAACTGGCCGCGACCATGGGCGAAGGCGTGGCCGACCTGAACCTGGCCACCCAGCCGCCGGCGGTGATCCTGATGGCCGGCCTGCAGGGCGCGGGCAAGACCACCACCACGGCCAAGCTGGCCAAGCACCTGATCGAGAAGCGCAAGAAGAAGGTGCTCACGGTGTCGGCCGACGTCTACCGGCCGGCCGCCATCGAGCAGCTCAAGACCGTGACCCGCCAGGCCGGTGCCGAGTGGTTTCCGTCCACGCCCGATCAGAAGCCGCATGACATCGCGCTGGCCGCGATCGACCATGCGCGGCGCCACTACTTCGATGTGCTGCTGGTGGACACCGCCGGCCGGCTGGCCATCGACGAGGTGCTGATGGCCGAGATCCGCGACCTGCACGCCACGCTCAAGCCGGTGGAAACGCTGTTTGTGGTCGACGCCATGCAGGGCCAGGACGCGATCAACACCGCCAAGGCCTTCAAGGAAGCGCTGCCGCTGACCGGCATCGTGCTGACCAAGCTGGACGGCGACTCACGCGGCGGCGCCGCGCTGTCGGTGCGGGCCATCACCGGCGCGCCGATCAAGTTTGCCGGCACCTCTGAAAAGATCGACGGCCTGGAGGTCTTCGACGCCCAGCGCCATGCCGGCCGCGTGCTGGGCATGGGCGACATCCTGGCCCTGGTCGAGCAGGTGCAGAGCCAGGTCGACCTGGGCGCGGCGCAGAAGCTGGCCGACAAGATGCGCTCGGGCGACGGTTTCGACCTGAACGACTTTCTGTCGCAGATCTCGCAGATGAAGAACATGGGTGGGCTGTCGGGCCTGATGGACAAGCTGCCCAGCCAGATGACCGCGAAGGCGGGCGCGGTCGACATGGACCGCGCTGAGCGCGAGGTGCGCCGCATGGAGGGCATCATCCACTCGATGACCGCGCTGGAGCGGCGCAAACCCGAACTGCTCAAGGCCAGCCGCAAGCGCCGCATCGCCGCCGGCTCGGGCGTGCATGTTCAGGAGGTCAACCGCATGCTCAAGCAGTTCGAGCAGATGCAGGGCATGATGAAAAAGATGAAGGGCGGCGGCATGATGAAAATGATGCAGCGCATGGGCGGGATGAAGGGCCTTAAAGGCTTGATGGGCTGACCGGCTGACCGCCTGATCGCCCGGGTGGCTGCTGCCTCGGCTGCCGGGAGCAGCGCCGACACGCCGGTCCTGGCGCCGTCGCAGCGCCCACAGCAGGCCCAGCGCCAGCAGCACGGCGGCCAGCGTGCCGGGCTCGGCCACAGTGAACGAGCCACCGGGGTCGGCCGGCGCGGTGACCAGCATGCTGTCTTTCAGCACCGCGTCCAGCCGGCCCGTGCTCAGGCCGCGTTCGGTCAGGGCCTGGGCCAGTCTGCTGGCCGGGCCACGCTCGGCGCGGTTGCCCAGCACCGACACGTTGCCGCAGATGACGGGCACCATCACCGCATGGCGCCGGCCCTTGTTGTCGCGCACCTCGTACAGGTCGGCGGCCTCGACATGGCCCAAGGCAAAGTTCACCCGCGAGTGGCGGCAGATCGTCTGGCCGAATTCATGACGAAGGACCGCGGGTTGAACTCACGCTCGCCGCCCACGCTGCGAATCTGGTGCCGGCTGAACAGTCGCTCTCAGCCACAGGCCGTCGCACCGCAGCGAAAGCGGTACAGACCGGGATGGTCGTTGCGGTCGGCGACCTGCCTGCTCACACGCCGCAGCGCCTGCTGGCACTGCGGGCAATGAGACGGGCTGGGCAACGCAGAGGCGGGGTCAGGCAGGGGCTGCGCCGGTGAGGACTCAATGGCAAACCTGGGCCTGCCGGTCGAAGGCATGTCAATCTTCGCCATTCTGCCGCAGCGCGCCGCCGCCCAGATCAGCAACCTGTCCGTCCGCATTGCGACCGCAAACATCACCTCCGGCCCCGACCAAAGTTATGAGCAAGCGGGACGTGACATCCTAAAGGCCCTCAAGCCAGACGTCGTTGCGATCCAGGAGTTCAAGGCTTCTGCCCTTCCCGCAGGCACCAACGACACGAACATGCGGGCGCTTGTGGATGAAGCCTTCGGCACCAACTTCCATTACTTCAAGCAGACCAAGGCCGGGTTCAGCATCCCCAACGGAATCGTCAGCCGCTG
>JANOWE010000028.1:0-16233 GCA_031417735.1 Betaproteobacteria bacterium | reverse complement strand
GGTCAAGGCCTATGTGGTGCTGGCCCCAGGCCATGCCCCCGGGCCCGAACTGGTGGCCGAGTTGCAGCAGCATGTCAAAGACCGGCTGGCGCCCTACGAGTACCCTAAAGAGATCGAATTCATCGACGGCTTGCCGATGACCACCACCGGCAAGGTACAGCGCAGACTGCTGCGCCTGCAGGAACAGGAACGCGCCAGGCAGATTGCAGGCTCGGACTGAGCCGCCCATTGCCGTCACTAGCCGGACCTTCGCCATGACCTCAGCCTTGATTTCCGCCACCGACCTGCAAGCCTTGCTCGAACAGGGCAGCGCCGTGCAAATCTGCGATTGCAGTTTTGATCTGGCCGCGCCGGACGCCGGACGCCTGGCCTTCGAGGCCGCGCATCTGCCCGGCGCTCACTACCTGCATCTGGAAGATGACCTGAGCGCAGCAAAGACTGGCTTGAATGGCCGCCACCCCTTGCCCGCGCCCGAGGCCTTTGCGCAGCGCATGGGCGCACTGGGTCTGCGCAACGACCAGCCGGTGGTGGCCTACGACAACCAGGGCGGCATGTATGCGGCGCGGCTGTGGTGGATGCTGCGCTGGATCGGCCATGCGCCGGTGCAGGTGCTGGACGGCGGATTGGCGGCCTGGCGGACGCTGGGCGGCCAGGTGTTGTCTGGCCATGGCCAGCGCTCGGCCAAGGGCCCGCTGGCGGCAGAGCCGACCGACTTTGCTCTCGGCGCGCCGCTGGAGACGGCGATGGACTACGGCGCGTTGCGCGCAGCATTGGAGCAGGATCGGGCGCTGGTGGTCGATGCCCGGAGCCATGACCGCTACTGCGGCCAGAACGAGACGCTGGACCCGGTGGGCGGCCATATCCCTGGTGCGCTGAACCGGCCGTTCCGTGACAACCTGGCCCCCGATGGCGGCTTCAAGCCCGCAGAGCAGTTGCGCGAAGAATGGTCGGCGCTGCTGGGCGGGCGCGCCCCGAGGCAGACCGTGCAGCAATGCGGCTCGGGCGTGACCGCTTGCCACAACCTGTTGGCCTTGCATGCCGCCGGCTTGTCTGGCGCCCGGCTCTACCCTGGGTCGTGGAGCGAATGGTGTGCCCAGCCGGGCGCGCCCGTAGCCACCGGCGCTCAAGCCTGAGCGGTGGCTGTTGCCAGGCGCCGGTTCGTCTGCCAGCCACTGACGAATTGCGCTCCCGCACCTGCACCGGTACCCGGCCATGAGCAGATCGAGCAAACATGTCAGCCAGACACCGGCCACGCAGGCGCTTCGCCTGGCTGGCGTGGCCGTGGTCGGTCATGTCTACGACTATGTCGACCATGGCGGCACGGCCGAATCGGCGCGCCAACTGGGCTGGCCAGAGCATGCGGTGGTGAAAACGCTGGTCATGCACAACGAGCATGGCGAGCCCTTGGTGGTGCTGATGCACGGCGACCGCCAGGTCAGCACCAAAGCCTTGGCGCGGCAACTGGATTTCAAGTCCATCGCGCCCTGCCCGCCCGAGGTAGCCCAGCGTCACAGCGGCTATCAGGTGGGCGGCACCTCGCCGTTCGGGCTGCGCAAGCCGATGCCGGTGCTGGTGGAGCGATCGGTGCTGCAATTGCCGCAGATTCTGATCAATGGCGGGCGTCGCGGCTACCTGCTCGCGATGTCGCCGCAGGTGCTGGTTGATCTGTTGGCTGCCCGTGCGGTGGACTGCGCGAATTGACCCGCACAGCTCAGGTCGCAGCGCTGTTGCGTGCAGCCTGGGCCATGGACCTCTGCGACGATCGGTGCTGTCCGCGACAGCAGGATTCGGCTGCGAAACCCGCGATGAAGGTTCAGCGGCTGGCGTCGGCCAGGTAGCCCACGGTGCGCAGACCATTGCGGTCAAGCGTGGCGCTGTGCTGCGCCGCCTCGCCGGCGGCCAGCGCGTTGGCGCCATCGTCATGGATCTGGACCAGCGCAGGCGCAACTTTGGCGGTGGTGGCGGTCTGGATCGTGCGTGTCGCCATCAGGGCAGGCGGCTGCTGAGCCGATACCGGTCGGTTGTGGCTGGACCACCAGGTGGTGCAGACCAGGGCCAGCAGTGTCAGCAGGTTGGCTGTCACCGGCACCAGCGCGCGCCTTGGTGTCGAAAAATTTTCCATATGACTGAGTATCGGCAACTTGCCGGCCCACCTCAACCCGCCAAATGCACGCTCGGGCCCAATATGCCCACCCATTCAGGGGGGGCGAAGTGCTCAATCCACCTGCCTTTGCAACTTGTGCACAAACCATGTAACGATCATCAAGACCGGCAGCACCGCCAGACCCACGACCACATCGGGCGCTGGCCACCAAAGGCTCAGCATGGGCAAGCCCTTGGCCGCCTTGGCCAGGTAGCCCACCAGGCCCAAGCTGTAGTAGCTGATGGCGACCACGCTCAGGCCTTCCACGGTCTGCTGCAGGCGCAATTGCTGTTTTTGCCGTTTTGCCAAAGCACGCAGCAGTGCCTGGTTGCCTTCTTCTCGCCGTTCTTCAATGCGCACGCGAGCCACGCCCGCGGCGCGGTGGATGCGCTCTGCCATGTCGCTCATGCGCGCGTCTACGCCGTCGCACAGCGCCATGGCCGGCGAGAAGCGGCGGGCCAGAAAGCCGCTCAGGGTCTGCACACCGGCGATGCGCTGTTCGCGCAGATCGACCAGGCGCTGTTGCACCAGGCGGTGGTAGGCGCGGGTGGCAGAAAAGCGGTAGCGGGTGCGGGCCGTGCCATGTTCAACGTCGGCGGCCAGGCGGGTCAGGGCCTCGAAGCTGCGGTTGTCGTCGGCCGCCGCATGGTCGGCCATCAGTTCCACGGTGTTCTGCAGTCTGCGCTCCAGATCGGCCAGAGTCTGGGCCTGCTGCTGGGCCAGTGGAAAGGCCTGCATGGCCAGCATGCGGTAGGCCTCGATCTCGCACAGGCGCTGGGCTTCGCGTGCGGCCTGGTCAGGGTACAGGCCCATGTCCAGGATCAGGAAACGGGTGAAGCCGTCGGAGCCCAGCTGCAGTTGGGTCAGCAGCGCCGCACGGTGCTTGTCGCCGATCCAGGCGCCGATGAGGGCACTGCCGCCATCACGGCGCGCGCCGGGTTCGATCATTTCGCCCAGCAGGTGCCTGCAGCGCGGCAGCAGGTCTTCAGCGCCGCGTGCGTCGAGCATCAGCACATGGGTGGCGGCCAGCATGCGGCCGGCGCCGGGGCCGCTGAGCATGGCCACGAAGGCGTCAGGCAAGAGCGGCAAGGCGCTGGCCTGCTGCAGCCAGGTGCCCAACACGGCGTCGCTGGACAGGTCGCGCACATTGGCCTCCGGCAGGGCGCGGTTGAGCTGCCAGCTGATGAACTCGCCATGGCGCTCGTACTTCAGTGCAAACGCGGGTGTGTTCAGCAGATGGTGGGCCTGGCCGGCTGCGGGCGGCGGGCTGCCGCAGGCCAGGCACAGGGTGGTCAATGCCTGTTCTGCGTGGTCGGTGGCCATGCCCACATGCATCCAGTAGCTGACCACACCGTCGGGCGTGGTGGCCAGCGCGGGCCGGGCATGCAGTTCCTGATGCAGTGGCAGGTCACTGCGAAGCGCAAACGCAGGGCGATGGGGGCTGTGATTCATGGGCAGGGCAGGGCTCGGGGCTGTGGCAGGAACAAGGCCAGAGCCGCAGCTTACCCATCCTTGAGCGGCGAACCCAGGCGCTGGCCCTGCGCCAGGCCCCTTGGCCGTTCCGCAGCCCGGCCCTGGGGCGGCGATCAGTACGCCAGTTGCACGGACAGGCAGGCTCCGGCCTGCCGCTTCGAGTTGACGGCAGGCACGATGGCGCCCAGATCGACCCAGGCCACGGTCAGCGACAAATGCTTGTTCGGCGCCCAGGCCAGGAACAGGTCCCGCCAGTGGTCTTCGTTCAGCCCTGCACCCAAAGCGCTGGGGTTGAGCTTGTCAGGCTTGACGCGAAACTCTGCGCCCACCGCCAGGCTGCGATGCAGCAGCCAGGCCAGCGATAACTCGGGCAACACGCGGTGGCCGTTGTGGGCTGCGCCGCCAAAACCCAGCAGCCCGTTCTGGTTGGCCTTGCTCACGCGCAGCGTGGCATTGACCAGCAGGCTCTGCGCCAGCAGCAGCTTGGTCGCGCTGAGGTAGACCTCGGCGCCGCTGCGGGTCGCGCCCAGGCTGGTCAGTGTGGAACCCAGACCGCCTGGATCGGACCGCTTGGCGAGGACGCCCACCGCCAGAGCGGGCATCAGCCTGTCGCTGTCGAGCACGGCGTCGCCGGCGAAATGCCATTTCAGGCCCACGATGTCCTGCTTGAGCACCAGGCCGGGCAGGCCCAGCGCGGTGCCGGTGGTGCCCGTGTCGAAGTGCTGTTGGGCCAGCGACAACTCGACGCGGTCGTTCCAGGCCGCGGCCATCCCCCGTACGCCAAGGCGGTGGTCCTGGCTGCGAAGCTGGCTGCCGAAGACCGTGACGCCCCATTGGCCGGTGCCGGCGTAGCTGCCGATCAGGGCCCAGGGCGTCAGGCCGCCGCCGGCCGCGCCGTCAACGCTGCTGACCCCACCGGTGAGCAGCAGTTTGTCGCCTGCGGCGTGGGCGGGTGATGCCAGCATGAGCGCGCCGGCCAGCGCCAGACACAGCGCGGCCGGCCAGTCCCGCAGGCATTGCGGTGGGGGTGTTGGGCTCATCGCGTCACCACCTCGCGGTGCATGGGTGCCAGCCGTGCCAACAGCCGGTTCTGTGTCGAGAACGCAATGCCTTGGGCGTCCATGCTCTGCTGCAGCAGTTCAACCAGGGCCAGAAAGTCCTTGCGCTGGATGTTCAAGCTCCGGTGTGACTGCGCCATCGACTCCCCGTCGTAAACGCAGGGTCCCGACAACAGCGCGCAGAACTGGTCGGCCAGCTGCGTGCTGAGGTGTTTGGCACTGACATCCTTGAAAAAGTGTCCGATTCGCGCATCAGACCTGGCCCGCTCGACCAGCGCCACGGTCAAGCGCTGCATACCTTCGCGGTGGCCAAAGGCCGCCAGCAATTCGACCTCGGCGGGCGATGTGGCCGACGCAGGGCCCGCAGCCTGCGCGATGCCCATGGCCAGGGCCGCCGCGCAGGCCAGCAGGCGGCGCGCCAGCGGCGATGCCAGACGCTGGTCCGGCAGGAGAGAGGCTTTGGTCATGGCCGGTGTATCGGCGAGGCAGGCGAGGCCTTGAGCCGGTTTTTCGTCGTGCGGCACAACGCGGACTCAAGTTGCACCCGGTGTTGCCGATGATGGTCAATGGTCGCCCCTCCCGAAGTACCCGATCCGGCATCCGCGCGCGCACCGGACGATGGCCCAGCGCCTCAGACCGACATCGAGAATCGCCGCAACCACTATCGCCTGCTGCATGTTCAGCCCGACGCGCCGGTGGCGGTGATCAAGGCCAGCTACCGCGCCCTGATGGGTGCCCTGCGCCTGCACCCCGACCTGGGCGGTGACCATGCCCAGGCCAGTCTGGTCAACCAGGCCTGGGAACTGTTGTCGGACCCGGATCGGCGCGCCGCCTATGACCAGGCACTGCAAGCGCGGCAGCCACCGCCCAGACAAATGTCCGCAGCGCAGGCCGGCTTGGCGAAAGCGTCCGACGCCATGGCCATGAGCGCCAGGCCCGCATGCGCCCTGTGCAGCCTGGCTGCACCGCTCCAGCCCCGGCCGAACAGCCGCTGCACGCGCTGCCAGGCACCGCTGGCGGCCATGCCCCAGCCCGGCAGTCAGGCCCATGAACTGTGGGGCAGGCGCGGCGCGGTGCGACGCGACCAGTCGCATGTCGCCATGCTGCAGGTCGGCTGGCCGGCGCCGCCACTGCCGGTGCGCTGGCGCGACCTGTCGCTGTCAGGGTTGAGCTTTTTCGCACCGCGCCCGCTGGTCCCTGGCCAGCGCCTGCATCTCGGCGACAGCCTGCTGGAGACCGTGGCCGAAGTTGTCGGTTGCCGGGCCCAGGGCCGGCTGTTCGTCGTCCATGCACGGCTGTTGACGCTGCTGTTGCTGATGCCCACCGGAGTCTTTGTCTCGGCCCGGGCCTGAAATGGCCGTGGCGGGCTGTGGCATCATGCCGGCCCGATTGACTTCCGGCCCGAACCATGGACCTCAAACTGCCCATCACCCTGCACGATGAACTGGCGGACGAAGTGATCGACGCCACCGGCATCCTCGACCTCGCCAGTGGCGAGATCAGCCATGTCCAGTACCAGGATCACGACCTCGAACTGGACGGGTTTCCGGCCGAGAACGCCGACTACGACTTCACTTGCGGTACGTTGTCCAATGGCAGCAAGGAGGTCGAGTTCCGTGTCGAGGTCGACATCGTCGGCCGCAAATACTCGATTACCCCCAGCGAGTTGCTGGAACTCAAAGGCCGTGCGGCCAAGCTGTTTTCGGCGCCGCCGGGCGGGCATCCGCCCCCCGAACCGCCACCAAAGGCGGGACGACGCAGGCGTTGAGGCAGGTGGCGCCGCAGGTGCAGCGCAGGCCATGAATCAGTGCTTGTGGCCTTGCTGGCCGTGGCCAGCATCCGCCGCAACGCCCATGGCCCGGACCACGGCCTTGACCACCAGCGTGCTGCGCTGGCCATCGGCGGCCTCGATCAGCAGCTTGAGGTCGACCGCATCGCCCGCCTTGAGCGGCGCCAGCAGGTCCATCATCATCATGTGGTAGCCACCCGGTTCCAGGGCCACGGTCTTGCCTGCGGGCAGAGCCAAGCCCTGGGTCAGGGCGCGCATGCGCATGGTGTTGCCATCCATGCTCATCTCATGGATCTCGACCACACCAGCGGCCGCCGAACTGGCCGAGATCAGCCGTGCACCCTGCACTGAACTGATCTGCATGAAGGCGCCGGTGGCGCGCTGCTGGGCCACCGTGCCACGCACCCAGGCCTCTTTCACGGTGGTCTGGGCCAAGGCTTGGCCGGCAACCAGCACCGTCATCAGGCCTGCACTGACCAGCCCGGTCAAGGTCTTGCAAAAACGCATGGGATGTCCTTTTGGTTGGGTTCAATTGTAGTCAGCGGGCTGTTGCACCGACCGCAAGCGGGGGGTGTGCGGCAGAGCCGACGACTTACACTGGCGGCCCTGCCGTCTGGACCACCAGTGAGGCCATGGCCAGGGCCCAGCAGCCCGGCCAGGCGCCACACCTGAACACCATGGACCTGATCTACAGCTATTCTGCGTTCGCCATCGCCTACCTGGTCGGTTCGATTTCCTTTGCTGTGCTGGTGACCAGGCTCATGCGGCTGCCCGACCCGCGCAGCTACGGCTCGAAGAACCCAGGTGCGACCAATGTGCTGCGCTCGGGCAGCAAGACGGCGGCCGCACTGACGCTGGTGTTCGATGCGCTGAAAGGATTCATTCCCACCGCGCTGGTGAACCACTACTCGTTCGAACTGGGCTTTCACGAGATCAGTTCGGCCGATACGCTGGTCGCCTTTGTCGGCTTTTCGGCCTTCCTGGGCCATGTGTTTCCGATTTTTCTGCGCTTTCAGGGCGGCAAGGGCGTGGCCACAGCGCTGGGCGTGCTGCTGGCTTATGAACCGGTGTTGGGCGGCTTGACCTTGCTGCTTTGGTGCGTCATTGCGGCGCTGTTCCGCTATTCGTCGCTGGCCTCGATCATGGCGGCGCTGTTTGCTCCGTTCTTCATGCTGCTGTTCTATGACCGCCCGCCGGTGGCTCTGGCGGTGTGCCTGATGAGCCTGCTGCTGTTGTGGCGCCATTGGCGCAACATCGTCGGGCTGCTCACCGGCAAGGAATCGAAGATTGGCAAGCAGGCCGCCGACCCCAGCAGGCGCAAACGGCGTCGCCGTGTGCGCCGCCTGCATGACGACCTGTCGGTCAAGCAATCCACAAGCCGTTCGGGAGGACATTGACCATGGTTCAGCGCTTTGAAGTGGGCGCCCGCATGAGCGAGATGGCCGTGCACAACGGCGTGTGCTACCTGGCAGGCCAGGTGGCCGCCAGTGGTGCGGGCGACATCCAGGACCAGACCCGCGAGGTGCTTGCTGCCGTGGACGCGCTGCTGGCGCAGGCTGGCAGCGACAAGAGCAAGCTGCTGCGGGTGCAGATCTACTTGGTCGACCTGGCCGACTTTGCCGGCATGAACAGTGTCTGGGAAAGCTGGGTCGTGCCCGGCCAGACGCCGCCCCGGGCCACGGTGCAGGCCGCGCTGGCCAAGCCGGAGTGGAAGCTCGAAATGGTGGTCACGGCGGCGGTCTGATCTGCGCTGTAACGCCCCCACGAGCCATGGCCATTTCACGCAAGGACATCCGCGCACTGTTGGTTCTGGCCGTGCTGGGCCTGGCCATGAACATGGCCGTGACCTGGTGGAAGGATCGCCAGGATCAGGCGCTGGGCCAACAGATCGCGGCCCTGGCTGGGGCGGGTGACATCCGCATGCTGTCGTCGGTGACCTGCGTCTTCTGCGGCCGCGCCCGGCAGTGGATGGCCCAGCACGGCGTGCCATTCAGTGAATGTTTCATCGAGCGAGACACGGTCTGCGCCGCCACCCACCAGGCGCTGCTGTTGCGGGGCACGCCGGTGCTGCTGGTGCGGGGTCAAGCGCAACTCGGCTTCGATCCCGAGCGGATAGGGCAGGCGCTGGCCGGTTCCTGAGCTCTGCAAAAGTTTGCCGAGCCATGCCATCGGCAGACCGGCGCTACAAGCCCAGCGCCGTCAGGTCGCCACGGCCCTGGCGCAGCACCACTGGCTCGTCGCCACTCAGATCAACCACCGTCGTTGGCGACATCGGGCAGGCCCCCGCGTCCACCACGCCCTGGATGCGTTTCTGGTAGTGCTCGCGGATCTCGCCGGGGTCGTTCATGGGCTCGGTCTGACCTTCGGCGATCAGCGTCGTGGCCAGCAGTGCCTGGCCCAGTTCTGCCAGCAGAGCCTGGGTCACGCGGTGGTCTGGCACGCGCAGGCCGATGGTGCGGCGCGAAGGGTGTGACAGCCGCCGGGGCACTTCTTTCGAGGCCTGCAGGATGAAGGTGTAGGCGCCGGGCGTGGCCATTTTCAGCAGCCGGTACTGGCGGTTGTCGACTCGCGCATAGCTGGCCAGTTCGGACAGATCGCGACACAGCAGCGTCAGCTGGTGTTTGTCGTCCACGCCCCGAATGCGGCGCAGATTCTCGGCCGCCGCCTTGTCGTCCAGGTGGCAGACCAGCGCATAGCTGGAGTCGGTGGGCACGGCGCAGATGCCGCCGCCATGCAGGATCTGCACCGCTTGGCGGATCAAGCGTGGCTGCGGGTTGTCGGGGTGGACCTCGAAATACTGCGACATCTTGGGCAGGCGCGGGGGGCGGGCGCGCAGTCAGGCGGCGCGCTGGATTCGCGCGGCCAGTGCGCCCCAGACTGGCTGTAAGCTGCCGGGCAGATCGGGCATTCGACCCAGGTCGATGCGGCTTTCCTCCGGCGAGTGAAAATCGCTGCCGCGCGATGCCAGCAGGCCGAATTCCTGCGCCGTGGCGGCGTATTTCAGGGTGTCGGCGTGGCCATGGCTGCTGGTCAGTACCTCGACGCCCTGGCCGCCGTGGGCCTTGAATTCGGAGAACAAAGCGTATTCCTCGTTGGCGCTGAACTTGTAGCGGCCGGGATGGGCGATGACCGCCACGCCGCCGGCACCGGTGATCCAGCGCACAGCATCGCCCAGGCCCGCCCACTGGTGCGCCACAAAGCCGGGCTTGCCGGTGGTGAGGTAGCGCCGGAACACCGCGCCGGTGTCGGCACAGGCGCCGCTGTCGACCAGCCAGCGGGCGAAGTGGGTGCGCGAGACCAGATCGGGGTTGCTGACATAGCCCAAGGCGCCCTCGAAGGCACCCTTCAGGCCCACCGCCGCCAGGCCATCGGCCATGGCCCTGGCACGCGCCAGCCGGCCGCTGCGGGTCTGGGCCAGGCCGGCACGAAGGGCGCTGTCGTCGGCATCGATGCCCAGGCCGACGATGTGCACGGTTTCGCCGGCAAAGCTGACCGAGA
Source organism: Betaproteobacteria bacterium (assembly GCA_031417735.1). Classification (GTDB taxonomy): domain Bacteria; phylum Pseudomonadota; class Gammaproteobacteria; order Burkholderiales; family Burkholderiaceae_C; genus Pseudaquabacterium. The sequence continues at coordinate 6,272 of JANOWE010000028.1, read as the reverse complement.
CCTCGACGCCGCCAAGAAAATCGAGCCCGCAGGCCTTGGCGGCAGCGGCGGCCTCCGCCACACCGCCGACCTCATCGTGGTCGGTCATGGCCCACAGCGCTACACCATTGGCCCGGGCGCGCTGCGCCAGCGCGGTCGGGCTCAGCGTGCCATCGGAATAGCGGGAATGGGAGTGGAGGTCGGCGTTGATCAGGTGCACCGTCGCATTGTCGCAGCCCCTGTTCGGCCTGATCGCTGCAGGGATGCAGCGCGCCGCCGCAAGTCGACCCCGCTCAATCTTCAGCCAGCGGCCACCCGCACGGGCGGGCGCTGCGGCTCGGGTTCGGAGTCGAAGCGCTCAAAGCCCGAGTAGCACAGGAAATGGCGGTTGGCGGCACGGCCGAACAGCGTCATGCCCAGGCGGCTGGCCATCTCGTGGCCCATGGCCGTGACGCCGTTGCGCGAGACGATGATGGGCACGCCCATGCGGGCGGCCTTCATCACCATCTCGCTGGTCAAGCGGCCGGTGGTGTAGAACAGCTTGTCGGCGCCCACGACGCCGTGCATGGCCATCCAGCCGGCGATGGTGTCGATGGCGTTGTGGCGGCCGACGTCCTCGACGAACATCAGCATCTGGCTGCCCTGGAACAGTGCGCAGCCATGCACCGAACCGGCCTTGCGGTGGATACTGTTGCGCTGGCGCATCTGCTCCAGCAGTGCGTGCAGAGTGCTCTGGCGGATGCGCGCATGCTGCGGGCCGGGTAGGCGCAGTGCGTCGATGTCGGCCACCATGTCGCCATAGACCGTGCCCTGGCCGCAGCCGGTGGTGACCACACGCTTCTGTGTGCGTTCGGCCAGATCGGCAATGCCGCGCCGGGTCTTGACGGCCGCAGCGGCCACATCCCAGTCGACGGTGATGGATTCGATGTCGGACACCGTGGCGACCAGGCGCTGGTTGCACAAATAGCCCAGCACCAGCAGTTCGGGGCAGGCGCCCAGGGTCATCAGCGTGACCAGTTCGCGCTTGTCGACAAACACTGTCAGCGGCCGCTCGGCCGGGATGTGGATTTGTCGCGTGGCCCCGTACTCATCGAGCACGGCGATCTCGCGCAGCAATTCACCCTGGGCGGAGGTCAGCCTCGGTGCGCCCGGCACCGGCTGGGCGGTGGCGGTGACATCAAAGGCCACCGGGGCCAGGTTGTCGGCGGGTCGAATCATCGTCATGCGCGCAGTGTGCCCGCACGCCGCAAAGGCCTATTTTTTCGCCGGCTCTGCCGGTGGCACGGCGGCTGCCATCGGTGCCGCAGCCACAAAGGGGCCGGGATCGGCACAGGCCGGGGTGTCCAGCGCCGCAGGCACGGCCTTGCCAGCCTTCTTGGCCGCGCCGTGGTAGGTGTCGGCCACCTTGTTCATGCTCTGGCACAACTGGTAGCCGGCGACCTTGCCGCCATGGTCGGCCTTGGCCTTGGCTTCGGCGGCCTTGGCCTTGGCATCATCGCTGGGCGCCGGCAGTTTGGCCTGCGCCAGGCCTTGGCCCAAAGCCAGGCCGAGCATGAACAAGGTGGTGGTCGTCAGACCGGCTGTGCTGCGCTTCATGCGTGCTCCAAGGGCGAGATGGGGTGGTCAGGCCTGAGGCCTTGCGGCAGCCAGGGGGCTCGCCGTTGCCGACTGAGAGTCGGCTTGAGCCTGGGCCGACCGCTGCGCGGGAATCTTGCCCGCTCGAATGTCGTCGTGCCAGAGTTCATGGTGCTCCTTGGCCCAGGCCTCGTCGACCTGGCCGGTGCGCATGCCTTGGTAGGCACCCTTCATGCCCACCGTGCCCATGTAGATGTGGCCGGCAAACAGCGCCATCATCAGCAGCGTGGCCACGGAGTGCACCATTGAGGCAATCTGCATGTCGCCGCGCAGGTAGGCCATGCCGGGGATGAGCTTGTCCATCACCAGGCCCGAGGCCACCACCACCAGGCCCAGCAGCAGTACGCCACCCCAGAACACGATCTTTTCACCGGCATTGAAGCGGTGCGAGGGCACTTCATGGCCACCCAGCATGCCGCCACCCTGCTTGATCCATTGCAGGTCGCCCCGGGTCGGCAGGTTGTCTTTGACGAAGGTGACGAACACGATCACCAAGGACACAGCAAACAGCGGGCCGGCCAGGTTGTGCGCGGTCTTGAGCAGGTAGCTGAGCCAGCCGAACAGGGTCAGGCCCATCAGCGGCAGCAGGAAGAATTTGCCCCAGGCCATGACGATGCCCGAGACCGCCAGCACCACGAAGGCGATGGCATTGCTCCAGTGTGCGGCGCGCTCGAAGGGGGTGAAGCGCTCGATCTTGCGGCCAGTGTCGGCCACATGACCACCCATGGCGCCCTTGCCCCAGTAGAACAAAGCCAGGGCCAGGCCGACGATGACCAGCAGCGAGCCGCCATAAGGCAGCAACCATTGGTTGCGCACCTGGCGCCAGGCTTCACCGGCATTGGTGTAGCGCGCGCCGGGGTATTGCACAAAGGACTGGATCAGCACGCCATTCTCGGCGCCGGGCAGGTTGACCACGCCTTGCTGCTGGCCCGATTCGCGCACCGCGCGCCAGAACGGCGCGTTGTTGCCGGGCTGCGACTTGCCGCGCTGGGCATTGTTTTCTTCGGCCTTGGGGTCGGCCGGCGCGACAAAGCCTGCAGGCGGCCCTTTGGGCTCGGCCACTGGGGCCGGCGCGGCAGCCTGAGCCCAGGCAAAAGAGCCTGGCAAGGACACCACCGCGGCGACCAGCAGCGCGCGCAGGCCGCGACCGATCTGGGGACTGGACAGGGACAGGGCTGGCATCACCGCTCCTTCAGGCTGCTCGGCATCAAGGCGTGGCCGGAGCCCGGGCGTAGTCGTTCTGGGACTGGGCGCGCTGGTTGATCTGCTTCTCCCAGGTGGCCTTGTCACCCGGCTTCCAGCCCGGCGCGACGAAGCCGTTGGGCTGAATGTCCCAGGCCTTGGCATCGGCCTTGCGCGTGCCAATGGTCTGCGGCTTTTCGCCGCAGGCCGCCAACAGCAGGCCAGCGGCCAGCAGTCCCAAGCAATGACGAATCTTCATGATTTGGTCGCCCCGGTCGGGGCCTGCCCGGCAGCGCCGGCAGGCCGGCCATAGGCCGTGCCCCAGCCCCAGACTTCGCTGCCCTTGCCGCGCACCAGCACCCGGTTGCGGAAGATGTCAGCCACGACGTCGCCGTCACCGCCCAGCAAGGCCTTGGTCGAGCACATCTCGGCGCAGGCCGGCAGCTTGCCTTCGGCCAGACGGTTGCGGCCGTACTTCTCGTATTCCGCCGCACTGCCGTTGGCCTCGGGGCCACCGGCGCAGAAAGTGCACTTGTCCATCTTGCCGCGCATGCCGAAAGTGCCATTGGTGGGGAACTGCGGTGCGCCGAAGGGGCAGGCATAGCTGCAGTAGCCGCAGCCGATGCAGACGTCCTTGTCGTGCAGCACCACGCCTTCTTCGGTGCGGTAGAAGCAGTCCACCGGGCAAACCGCCATGCAGGGTGCGTCGCTGCAGTGCATGCAGGCCACCGAGATACTTTTCTCGCCCGGCAGGCCGTCGTTGAGCGTGACCACCCGACGGCGGTTCACGCCCCAGGGCACGTCATGCTCGGCCTTGCAGGCGGTGACGCAACCGTTGCACTCGATGCAACGCTCGGCGTCGCAGATGAATTTCATTCTGGCCATGGCCAATGTCTCCTGAGCCTGTTTGATCGCGCCAGCCCCAATGGATGGGATCGGGGGCAGCCGCGAAGCGGATGGGGGCGCAATTTCAGGCGCTTGCCTTTTCGATCTGGCACACCGTGGTCTTGGTTTCCTGCATCATCGTCACCGAGTCGTAGCCATAGGTGGTGGCCACGTTGACCGACTCGCCGCGCACCACCGGCTTGGCACCCGGTGGGTAGTAGGGCGCCAGGTCCACACCACCCCAGCGACCCGAGAAGTGGAAGGGCAGGAACACGGTCTCCTCGTTCACCCGCTCGGTCACCAGGGCCTTGACGCGCAGGCCCTTGAAGGCCGGTACGGCCTGCATCGGTGGGGTCTTGACCCAGACGTCGTCGCCGTTGCGAATGCCTCGGTCGTTGGCCGTCTTGGGGTTGAGTTCGACAAACATGTCCTGCTGCAGCTCGGCCAGCCAGGGGTTGGACCGGGTCTCTTCGCCGCCGCCTTCAAATTCGACCAGCCGGCCGCTGGTCATGATCAACGGGAAGGTCTTGCCGATGTCCTTGTTGGCGTCCTGCACCGACTTGTACAGCGTGGGCAGGCGCCAGAAGGATTTCTTGTCCTCGTGCGTCGGGTACTTGGCGACCAGGTCGGCTCGGTTGCTGTACAGCGGCTCGCGGTGCTGCGGGATCGGGTCAGGGAAGTTCCAGACCACCGCGCGCGCCTTGGCATTGCCGAACGGGTGGCAGCCGTGGGCCATGCTCACCCGCTGGATACCGCCGGACAGATCGGTCTTCCAGTTCTTGCCTTCGGCCGCCTTTTGCTCGGCCTCGGTCAGGTCGGCCCACCAGCCCAGCTTCTTCAGCAGCAGGTGGTCGAACTCGGGGTAGCCGGTGGTCAGTTCGGAGCCCAGCGAGTGCGAGCCGTCGCCGGCCAGCAAGGAACTGCCGTCACGGTCGACGCCGAAGTTGGCGCGGAAGTTGCCACCGCCCTCCATCACATGCCTGGACGTGTCGTAGAGGTTGGGCGAGCCGGGATGCTTGAGCTCGGGCGTGCCGAAACACGGCCAGGGCAGACCGAAATAGTCGCCGTCCAACTTGTAGCCGGTTTCCTTGTCGATACCGCCCTTGGCGCGCAGGGTCTTGACGTCGAACACATGCATGTTGCGCATGTGGGCCTTCAGCCGCTCAGGGCTCTGACCGGTGTAGCCGATGGTCCAGACGCTCTTGTTGATCTCGCGCAGGATGGATTCGGGCTCGGGCTCGGTGCCGCCCTTGGTTTGCACCAGCTTGAAGTTCTTGGTCAGCTCTTTGCCGAAACCCAGCTTCTCTGCCAGCTGGTACATGATCATGTGGTCGGGCCGGCTTTCCCAGAGCGGCTCGATGACCCGCTCGCGCCATTGGATGGACCGGTTGGACGCGGTGCAGGAACCGCTGGTCTCGAACTGTGTGGTCGCCGGCAGCAGGTAGACCGCGCGGTTGGGGTTCTGGTCCTCCGGCTTGCCCGGCATGGCCGCCATCGCGGCAGTGGCGCTGGGGAAGGGGTCGACCACCACCAGCAGGTCGAGCTTGTCCATCGCGCGCTTCATTTCCAGGCCGCGGGTCTGCGAGTTCGGCGCATGGCCCCAGAAGAACAGGCCGCGCAGGTTGCTGTCCTGGTCGATCAGCTCGTTCTTTTCGAGCACGCCGTCGATCCAGCGCGACACCGTCATGCCCGACTTGGTCATCATGCCCGGGGCGTACTGCTTCTGGATCCACTCGTAGTCGACGCCCCAGACTTTGGCGAAGTGCTTCCACGAGCCCTCGGCCAGGCCGTAGTAGCCGGGCAGCGAATCGGGGTTGGGGCCAACGTCGGTGGCGCCCTGCACGTTGTCGTGGCCACGGAAGATGTTGGCGCCGCCGCCGCTCTTGCCGATGTTGCCCAGCGCCAGCTGCAGGATGCAGGACGCGCGCACCATCGCATTGCCGATGGTGTGCTGGGTCTGGCCCATGCACCAGACGATGGTGCTGGGGCGGTTCTCGGCCATGGTCTTGGCCACCTGCAGGCAGGTGGCTTCGTCCACGCCGCAGGCTTCGAGCACCTTGTCGGGTGTCCACTTGGCCATCACGTCGGCACGCACCTTGTCCATGCCCCAGACGCGGTCGTTGACGTACTGCTTGTCTTCCCAGCCGTTGTTGAACACGTGGTACAGCACGCCGAACAGGAAGGGGATGTCCGAACCCGAGCGGATGCGCACGAACTGGTCGGCCTTGGCCGCCGTGCGGGTGAAGCGCGGGTCGACCACGATCAGCTTGGTGCACGTTTCCTTGGCATGCAGCATGTGCAGCATCGATACCGGGTGCGCCTCGGCCGCATTGCTGCCGATGTACAACGCAGCTTTTGAATTCTGCATGTCGTTGTACGAATTGGTCATCGCACCATAGCCCCAGGTGTTGGCCACACCGGCCACCGTGGTGGAGTGGCAGATGCGCGCCTGGTGGTCGGTGTTGTTGGTGCCCCAGAGCGACACCCACTTGCGCATCAGGTAGGCCTGCTCGTTGCTGTGCTTGGACGAGCCGACGAAGAACAGCGAGTCGGGGCCGCTTTGCTTGCGCAGATCGAGCATGCGGGCGCTG
>JANOWE010000027.1:0-17553 GCA_031417735.1 Betaproteobacteria bacterium | reverse complement strand
CGAGCAGAAAGTCGGCATGGCCGATGGCGGAATAGCTGCTGGTCTCGGCCTTGAGTGCGTCGCGCCAGGCCTGGTCGGCGGCGGCCACGTCGTTGGCGCGCACCTCCAGTTCGGCCAGGCTGGTCAACAGCCAGGCCTGCTCGCCGGCGTTGCCGCTGCGGGCCAGCAAAGTGGCGAAAGCCTGGCGCGCCGGTCCGAATTCGCCGCGCAGCGACTGGTTCTCGGCCAGGCAGGCGTCGGCATAGGGCTGCACGCGTTGGCGCTGCAGTTGGCCGCAGGCGCGGTCGGACTCGGCCAACCGGCCCTGCAGCCGGTGCAGCGACGCCAACAGCAACCAGGCCTGCGGCTGGGCCGGCTCACGCGCGACCAGGGCCTGCAGCCGGCGCACCGCCGTGTCGAAGCGGTGCAGGTATTGCTCGAGCGTGGCGATCATCACCACCACCTCGGCCGGCGCGGTGGCGTCCTGCTGCCAGCGCGCCAGCCGGGCCAGGGCACGCCCGGCCGGCCGGGGGTCGCCATCACGGCGGGCGATGGCCAGCCACTGCCGGGCTTCGGCCACCGCCTGGGTCGGATCGGGCGCCAAGGCCGTGGCCGATGCGCTGCGCACCACCGGCGGCAAGCGTTCGATCACCTCGTCGGCATGGCGCGGCTGGATCGGCGTGGCCTGGCTGGCACCGGTCAGTCCCAGCATCAGGGCTGTGACCAGCGCCGCCGGCCTGTGGCGCAAGGGCTTGAACATGGCTTCCAGGATAACGATGTCAGCATGAAGAAATGCCCCGCCACCGGTTGAGGCGACGGGGCATGCCGGACGGCTTGTCAGCCGTGGCAGGCACTGACCAGGGTCAGTTCACCGTTTCCGCCTCGGTGCTGTCCGAGGTCGGCAGGGTCAGCGCGGTGATGTCGATCGGGTCACGGCTGTCACTGCTGTTGGCGATCAAGGACACCAGGTAGGCGTACAGGCCAGCGACCGACTGCGTGGCGCTTTCCGGCACGGCGGCCAGCGGGTCGGCTGCTGGTGCAGCGTCACCCCCGCCACCGAAGCAGCCGGCGAGCGCCGCCGTGGTGGCCACCAGCGCCGCAGCGCGGGCAAGCTTGACATGTGTGTGCGTCATGGCAGACCTCACTTCGTGCCGCCGATGGGCGTTGCCAGGTAGGGGAAGCCGCTCATCAAAGGCACGACCGCCTGGTCCACCGCGTCATGCAGCTTCAGCGACGTCGCACCCAGTGGCACGGCGGAGGGCTTGCAGTTGGCGCCAAAGGCCAGTGCATTGGTGTCGCCGTTGGCCATGCACAGTCCACCCATCACCGCGACCAGCGAGATGTCGACCACGTCGTCCTTGGGACGACGGCCATTGGGGTAGCCGGCCAGATCCACTCCGGCCTGACCCAGGTTCTGCGGGCCGCCCACACGAACGATCTCACCCACGATGCCCAGGCGGTTCTGCTGCGCAAAGGCCACCGGCGCGATGGCTGTGTTCAGTCGCAGCATCTCGGAGGCGACCACGCCCGCTGGCTGGTTCACGCCCTTGATGCCGGTCAGGAAGGTGGCCACCAGATCACCACGCGGGAAGTTGGTCGGCGCGATGTTGGGCAGGCCCAGCGCGATTTCCAGCAAGGCGGGCAGCGTCGGGTTGGTCACGTAGTCGGCGAACTGGCCGTCGGCAGCCGGCTTCGATCCGTTGAACCGGTCTTTGTCGGGCAGGCCGATGACGACCTCGTTGACCAGGGGCATGCCCAGTCGCGACACCTGGACCCAGGCACCACCGGACTTGATGGTCGCGCCATGGCCCTTGGGCGGGGTCTGATTCAGCAGCGCGCCCTGGCGCAGGCTGGCCGTGGTCCAGCCGCCAATGGTGGTCTCGGTGCCGGCGGTCAGGCAGCTCTTGTGCACCTCCAGCGCCAGCGTGGTGACGTTTTTGTCGTCGATGGTGTTGGGTGCGGCATTGATCAGCGCCGGGTCGGTGATCACCGACACCGGGGCGTTGACCAGGTCAAAAATGGTCCCCAGATTGACCGCAAACGGGTCTTTGCGCTGGCCCACAAACACCTTGGCCGGCATCGCGCACCCCGGAATGTTCACGGCATAGATGTGCTTGGCGGCATAGCCGGGGTAGTCGGGGATGGTCTTGACGCCGATGTTGTCCACCGGCTTGTCGAAGCTGGTGCCACCGCCGCTGGCATTGGTCACCGAGCTGCGCGTGCCGCTGCGACGGTCGCCACGAACGACATCGAGCGTGAAGCTCTCGTTGACGTTGAGCGTGCCGGCATTGCGGTCAGCCACCGCACCGGCCTGGATCAGTGGAATGGCAACGCTCTTGCCGTTGATCGGCAAGGTGATGCCCTTGAGCGAGTTCTTGAAGCGGAACTGGAAGCTGATGTCTTCCTTCGCATCGCCGTTGTTGTCGACGTGAATCTCGTATTGCGCGTTCGGGTCCATCGAGAAATAGTTCGGGCCGCCGTAGGCGTCCTGCAGCGGTTGGTAATTCGCGATAAGCGTGACATAAGCCGAGCGGCCGGTCTCGTAGCTGGAGAACATGTAGAAGTCGGACGCGTCAACCTTGGGTTGGGTGGTGATGAACGGCGCTTCACGGTGGCTGGACGCGCTGGCCGGCGGCAGTGCGCTCAGCAGCGCCAGTGCGGCGGCAGCCAAGGGCAGCATCAGGGCGGGATGGCCCCGGCGGCGGGTCTGTGAGGGTGTCTTCATGGCGGTGGGCTCCTGTCGGGTTTGGGTGTGTGACCCCCCCTGTTACGCGCCCAGGCCGGCATTGGATGCAGTCGCCTTGCCGTGCTTCGGATTTGCGGACCATCCGCGCCGCGATGCGCAGCCCGGCAGCAGCCCGGCAGCAGTCCGGCAGCAGCCCTGCAGCGGCACGCAAGCGCCGCCGCAGGATCACAAGGGCAAGGCGTCCTGCACTGGACGGGCCAGCCAATCGGCCAATTCATCGGCGAGTTGCTGCGACGCCGCCACCGCCAGCCGCCAGCGCCGCATGCGTTCATCGGGAGCGTCAAGATAGGTCTTGAAGTCGCCGCGGTCGGGCAGCTTGGCACCGGGCAGCCCGGCGATCCACTCGGCACTGGGCGCCAGCACCACCACGTTGTCCAGCCGCGCCGTGGTGCCATGGCGCCGACGCAGCCCCTTGTCCAGCCAGCCCGGCACCAGTTGCTGCTGGAAGTGCGGGTACAGCACCAGGCCTTCACTCATCTGCGCGTAGTCCAGGTGCAGGTGGTAGTCGGTGATGCCGCCGTCCCAGTAGGCGCCGGGCGGCGCACCGGGGATGTCATGCACCGCCTGCAACCAGAACGGGATCGAGCAACTGGCCAGGATCGCTGCGCTCAGGTTGTGGGCCGACAAGGCCACCTGCTGCGTCGGGTGGTCGTGCAGGGTGAAGGGCAGTGACCGGCGGGGGTCGGAGAACACCACCCGCTCCAGCCAGCGTCCCATCCAGCGCCGGCTGGCCAGGTTGGCACCGAAGGCCGTGGCATAGCCCAAGGGCGTTCGCCAGCGTCCTTCACGGCCGAGCAGGCCGCGTCCATGGCTGGTGAATACATGCAGATGGCGCTGCGGATGGGCCAGCAGTTGCTCGGCAGGCGCATTGAAGCGCAAGGCCAGCTTGTCGGCAAAGGCGCGGCTGACCTGCGCCGCGCTGGGCGACTGGCCCGGCGCATGCTCATAGCGCTGCTCGATGTAGTCGTCGGCCAGCTGCGCCAGCGCCACGTCGGCATCGGCCCGCGCCGCAGCGGCCATGCGCCAGGCCCCGATGGACGCGCCCAGCAGGTGCAGCGGCTGAGTGCACCCGGCCAGCCAGTGGCCGAACAGAAATCGGTCGATGGGGTTGAGCACCAGGCCTTTGGGCCCGCCGGCGGCGGCCGGCACCACCCGCACATCGGCGGGCTTGAGGCCACGTTCGCGCAGGTGGTTCAGCGCGCGGGGGCCGGCATAAATCTTCAGCGCGCGCATGGCCATGTCAGGGCTTCTGGCTCAAGGCTTGGTCTGCAACTTGGCAAAAGCAGCGGTCATCGCGCCGGCAGCCGGCGTTGGAGCGGGGGCCGGGCCACGCCCGCCCGCCGCCAAGCGCTGGTCACGCGCAGGCGCCTTGAAGCCATTTTCACCGCGCCGGCCTTCACCGCCTTCAGAGCCGCGACCCACCGGCGCGTCGAGCTTCATGGTCAGTGCGATGCGTCCACGCGCCAGATCGACCTCCAGCACCTTGACCTTGACGATGTCGCCGGTCTTGACCACCTCGCGCGCGTCGCCCACGAACTTGTGCGCCAGCTGGCTGACATGGACCAGCCCGTCCTGGTGCACGCCCAGGTCGACAAACGCGCCGAACTGGGCCACGTTGCTGACCGTGCCTTCGAGCTGCATGCCCTCACGCAGGTCCTTGATGTCATCCACGCCTTCGGCCAGCCGCGCCACCTGAAAGTCTGGTCTGGGGTCGCGGCCGGTCTTTTCCAGTTCGGCCAGCACGGCCTTGACGGTGATGGCGCCAAAACGTTCATCGGCAAAGGCCTCGGGCTTGAGCGTGCGGTTCACGTCGGCCTTGCCGATCAGCTGGGCGATGGGTCGGCTCAGCTGCTGCAGCACACGCGGCACGCCCGGGTAGGTCTCGGGGTGCACGCCCGACTGGTCGAGCGGGTTGTCGCCATCGCGGATGCGCAGGAAGCCGGCCGCCTGCTCGAAGGTCCTGGGGCCCAGGCCGGTCACGTCCAGCAACTGCCTGCGGTTGGCGAAGGCACCATTGGCGTCGCGCCAGCGCACGATGGCCGCGGCCACCGCCGGCGACAGCCCGGCCACGCGCGACAGCAGCGGCACCGACGCGGTGTTCAGGTCCACACCGATCTTGTTGACGCAGTCTTCGACCACGGTGCCCAGCATGCGCACCAGGTCGGCCTGGTTCACGTCATGCTGGTACTGGCCCACACCGATGCTCTTGGGGTCGATCTTGACCAGTTCGGCCAGCGGGTCTTGCAACCGGCGGGCGATGGACACGGCGCCGCGCAGGCTCACGTCCATGTCGGGCAGTTCCTTGCTCGCGAACTCGCTGGCCGAATAGACCGATGCGCCGCTTTCGCTGACGACCAGTTTGTCAATCTTGAACGGCACAGCGCCGGGTGCGCGTTCGCCCACCGCCGCCAGCACCTGCTTGATCACATCGCCGGCCAGCTTGTCGGTCTCGCGGCTGGCCGTGCCGTTGCCGATGGCGATCAGGTTCACGCCATGGCTGCCCACCAGCCGGGCCAGCGCATGCAGCGCACCGTCCCAGTCGCGCCGGGGCTCATGCGGGTAGACGGTATGGGTGTCGAGCACCTTGCCGGTGGCCGACACCACGGCCACCTTGACGCCGGTGCGGATGCCGGGGTCCAGCCCCATCACCACGCGCTTGCCGGCGGGAGCGGCCAGCAGCAGGTCACGCAGGTTCTCGGCAAAGACCTTGATCGCGGTCGCCTCGGCGGCTTCACGCAATCGGCCGAACAGGTCACGCTCCAGGCTCAGCGAGAGCTTGACCTTCCAGGTCCAGGCCACGGTCTTGCGCAGCAACTCGTCAGCCGCACGGGCACTGTGGCGCCAGCCGATGTGCGCCGCAATGCGGCCCTCGGCCAGTCCGGGCTTGCCGGGAACCCATTCCTCGCTCAGCACCAGGCGCGCGTCCAGGATCTCTTGCGTGCGGCCCCGAAACACCGCCAGCGCCCGGTGCGAGGGCACGTTGGCGATGGGTTCGGCATAGTCGAAGTAGTCGCGGAACTTGGCGTTGTCGGCCTGGTTGGGGTCTTTGCCGTCGACCAACCTGGACTGCAAGCGCCCTTCAGCCCACAGCCATTCACGCAGCAGACCGACCAGCGCGGCGTCTTCGGCCCAGCGCTCGGCCAGCAGGTCGCGCACGCCGTCCAGCACCGCAAACGCGTCGGCAAAGCCAGCCTCGGCCAGCGCGCTCGCACCGCCTTCATAGGCCGCCATGAACGCGGCCGACTCGGCCTGCGGCGCCAGCGTGGGGTCTTGCAGCAGGCGGTCGGCCAGTGGCTCCAGGCCGGCCTCACGCGCGATCAGACCCTTGGTACGGCGCTTGAGCTTGTAGGGCAGGTACAGGTCTTCGAGATCCTGCTTGGTTGGCGCGGCGTCTATCGCGGCGCGCAAGGCCGGGCTGAGCTTGCCTTGCGCGTCAACGCTCTTGAGCACCGCCGCGCGGCGGTCTTCCAGCTCACGCAGGTAGGCCAGCCGGGTTTCGAGCTCACGCAGCTGGATGTCGTCCAGCCCCTCGGTGGCTTCCTTGCGGTAGCGGGCGATGAAGGGCACGGTGGCGCCACCGTCGAGCAGGTCAACCGCAGCCTGCACCTGCCGGGGCGCGGCCTTGAGTTCGGCCGCGATCTGCAGAAGTATCTTGTCCAAGGGGAGCGAGGGCCCTGCACGGGCCACTGGTCAAACAAACAGCCAGGCAGTTTGCCATAGCGAGCTTTTCCACTGGCGCGGGCCGGGCCGGGTATCTGCTATCTTTCGCCCCGGCCGCAGGGTGCGGCCTCAGGGGCTGATGGCACGATGAAGCTGCGCAGCAAGTTGTTGTTGGTGGCCATCGTGCCGCTGGTTCTGGCCCTGGTGCTCACGGGCCTGGCCATGCGACGCCAGCAGCATGATCTGGCCGAACGGCAACAAGCGCTGGTCAGGCGCAGCTACTCCGAGCAGTCCCAGTCCGAGTTGCGCCACTTTGTGGCCCTGGCCCTGAGCACCGTCAGCCCCCTGTACAACACCGGCCGCGACGATGACGAGATCAAGCAACAGGCCATCAAGCGCCTGGCCCAGCTCGATTACGGGCCCGACGGCTATTTCTTCGTCTACCACTTCGATGGCACCAACCTGATGCACCCGCGCCAGCCCGAACTGGTTGGCCAGAATCTGCTGCAGATGCAGGACACCCGGGGCCAACGGGTGATCCGGGAGATGATCAACAAGGCCGAGTCCGGCGGTGGTTTTGTCGACTACACCTGGCTCAAGCCGTCCAGCCAGCAGGTGGCGACCAAGCTGGCCTATGTCACGTCGCTGGAGCGCTGGCGCTGGATGATCGGCACCGGGCTCTACACCGACGACACCGACGGCGTGATCAGGCAGTTGGAAGGCCAACTCGAAGCCAACGTCAACACCAGCCTGCGCTGGCTGGCCCTGATCGCAGGCATCTCGGTGACCTTGGTGGTGGGCAGCCTGCTGCTGTTGAGCACCCAGGAGTTGCGCGCCGCTGACGCCAAGCTGATCCTGCTGACCCGGCGTCTGGTCCGCAGCCAGGAAGACGAGCGAGCCTGGCTGTCACGCGAACTGCACGACGGCACCAGCCAGACCCTGGTCTCGGTCAAGCTTCTGGCAGAGGCGGCGCTGGCCCGCCTGAACGGTCAAGACCATCCGGCCAGGCCGGTGCTGCAGCTCGCACGTGATCGTCTGAACGAGGTGCTGGACAGTGTGCGCAACCTCTCACACGGGCTGCGGCCGGCCGAACTGGACCAGTTGGGCCTGGCCACCGCCCTGCGCCAGCTGGGTGAAGAGCTGTGCGAGTCGACGCAGACCAGTTTCGAGTGGCAGGGCCTGGGCGAGCCCGCCGAACTGCCGGTCGAAGTGCGCACCACCCTGTTCCGTGTCAGCCAGGAAGCGCTGACCAATGTGCACAAGCATGCCCGGGCCCGCACCCTGCGCATGGTGCTGGAGGCCGACGCCACGGGGCTGCGCCTGAGCATCGAGGACGACGGCGTGGGCTTCGACAGCATGGCGGTGGCCGAGCACCCCCGGCGCGGCATCGGCCTGCGCAATATGCGTGAGCGCATGGCCACCATTGGCGGCACGCTGCAACTGCAGTCAAGCGCCCACGGCACCCGCGTGCTGGCTGAACTGTCGGCCGAGGCGATTGCCCGCCTGGCCAAGGCCACCCCATGAGCGCGGCCTCGGCTGCACAGATCCGGGTGCTGCTGGTCGATGACCACCCGCTGGTGCGTGAAGGCCTGTGCGCCCGGCTCGAGGCCGAGACCGACATCGTGGTCGTCGGCCAGGCCGCCGACGCGACCCAGGCCTGGGCCGCGTTGGCCCACTGTGCGCCCCAGGTGGTGTTGATGGACATCGGCCTGCGCGGCGCCAATGGCATCGAACTGACCGGACAGTTGCTGGCCGAGCAGCCTGCACTGCTGGTGTTGATGCTGAGCATGTACGACAGCCCCGAATACGCCCAGCGTGCGCTGGCGGCCGGGGCCCGGGGCTATGTGCTCAAAGACTCGCCCTCGGCCGAGATCGTCGCGGCCATCCGCACCGTGGCCGGCGGTGGCACCCACCTCAGCCCGGCACTGGCACAGCGCCTGTTCCGCCTGCCCACGCCGCGCGTGCTGCTGTCGGCGCGCGAACAGGACATCCTGGCGCTGCTGGCGCAGGGCCAGTCGAGCAAGCAGATGGCCCGCGCACTGGACATCGGCGTGCGCACGGTGGAGACCCACCGACAGAACATCCGCCGCAAGCTGGACCTGGCCGGTCAGGCCGAGCTGATCCGCTATGCCGTGGAGCATGGCGGACGCCACCGCACCGACACGGGCCAGGGCTGATTCAGCAATCCTGGCCTGCTGGCGGCGTCGCGCAATCCCAACGGGTTTGTACGCACAGGGTTTCAGAGTACGTGTTGCCACGCAAGCCCACTGCGTAGTCAAACGGAAGCCGGCACTGCGCGTTGCTGGCACAGTGCGCAGCGGATCCGCTGGCGCCCAGGGCCGGCGGACTTCCCCCCACGCCCCTCCAGGAGACCTGCATGCGCTTTGCCTTCCGCCCCCTCGTTGCCGCCATCACCCTGGCCGCGTCCAGCCTGGCCGCCATGGCCGCTGATCCGATCAAGATCGGCGTCAACGGTCCGTTCACTGGCGGCTCGTCGTCGATGGGCGTGAGCATGCGCGACGGCGTGCGCATGGCCACCGACGAGATCAACAAGGCCGGCGGCGTGATGGGCCGCCAGCTGCTGCTGGTCGAGCGCGACGACGAGGCCAAGAACGAGCGTGGCGTGCAGATCGCCCAGGAGCTGATCAACAAGGAAAAGGTCGTGGCCGTGGTCGGCTACATCAACACCGGCGTGGCCCTGGCCTCGCAGCGCTTCTTCCAGGAAGCCAAGATTCCGGTGATGAACAACGTGGCCACCGGCTCGCTGGTCACGCACCAGTTTGACGACCAGCCCGAGAACTATGTCTTCCGCAATGCCGCGCACGACAGCATCCAGGCGCCGATGATCGTGGAAGAGGCGATCACCCGCCGTGGCTTCAAGAAGGTCGCGATCCTGGCCGACTCGACCAACTACGGCCAGCTCGGCCGCGCCGACCTCGAGAAGGCGCTGGAGCAAAAAGGCGTCAAGGCGGTGGCGACCGAAAAGTTCAACATCAAGGACGTCGACATGACGCCCCAGTTGCTCAAGGCCAAGGAAGCCGGCGCTGAAGCCGTGCTGACCTACGCCATCGGGCCCGAGCTGGCGCAGATCGCCAATGGCATGACCAAGCTGGGCTGGAAGGTGCCGATGATCGGCAGCTGGACCCTGTCGATGGCCAACTTCATCGACAACGCCGGCCCCGGTGGCGAGGGTGCGCGCATGCCGCAGACCTTCATCCAGGAGCCGACCACGCCCAAGCGCCAGAGCTTCATCGTCAACTACCTGAAGACCTTCAACCCGAAGAACAGCCGCATCGACTCACCGGTGTCGGCGGCACAGGGCTATGACTCGATCTACCTGCTGGCTGCGGCCATCAAGCAGGCCAACTCCACCGACGGCCCGAAGATCAAGGCCGCGCTGTAAGACCTGAAGTCACCGGTGGAAGGCGTCATCACCACCTACAACAAGCCCTTCAGCGCCAAGGACCATGAGGCGATCACCGCCAACATCCCGGTCTTCGGCGAGGTCAAGGGCCAGCGCGTGGTCTATGCCTACGAGGCCGATGCCAAGAAGGCCTCGGAAGTGCGCGTCAAGGACGCCAGCGCCAAGGGCGCGCTGGCCGTTCCGGCCAAGAAGTAAGGACCGCGCACGCTGTTGCTGCCGCCTGCACCGCAAGGTGCCGGCGGCAGTGCGGTTTGACCCCGGCCGCCACACCACCCCACCCCGTCCGATCCTGAGGCTGTCATGCAGATCCTGACCCAACTCGTGTTCAGCGGCATCGCGCTGGGCATGATCTACGCCGTCATCGCCTTCGGCTACCAGCTGACCTTCCAGACCTCGGACACGCTGAACTTCGGCCAGGGCGAGGCGCTGATGCTCGGCGCCCTGGTCGGCCTGACCCTGGTCGACAAGCTGGGCCTGAACTACTGGCTGTGCATCCCCATCGTCTGCCTGTTCGGTGCGCTGCAGGGCGTGGTGGTCGAACGCATCGGCGTGCGCCCGGCGATCAAGATCAAGTCGGAGTTCGGCTGGATCATGTCGACCATTGCGCTGGGCATCATCTTCAAGAACGTGGCCGAGAACGTCTGGGGCCGCGACGACTTGAAGTTTCCGTCACCGCTGCCAGAAGCACCGATCCAGTTCCTGGGCGCCAACGTGCTGCCGATGGAGTTGCTGGTGGTCTTCGGCGCGCTGGCGCTGATGGTGGCCATCGAGCTGTTCAACCGCCGCTCGATCTACGGCAAGGCCGTGGTGGCCACCTTCAACGACCGCGAGGCGGCCAAACTGATGGGCATCAACACCGGCCTGGTCATCACCTTCTCGTACGCGCTGTCGTCGCTGACGGCGGCCTTTGCCGGCGTGCTGATCGCCCCGCTGACGCTGACCGGCGCGACCATGGGCGCGGTGTTGGGCCTGAAGGCCTTTGCGGTGGCCATCATCGGCGGCCTGACCAGCGGCATGGGTGTGGTGGTGGGCGGCCTGATCCTGGGCATTGCCGAGACCACCACCGGCTTCTACCTGTCCACCGGCTACAAGGACGTGCCCGGCCTGGTGCTGCTGCTGATCGTGCTGGCACTCAAGCCGGCCGGCCTGTTCGGCAAGACCGCGATCAAGAAGGTTTAAGCCATGAGCTCCGCTTCCCCTTCCACCGCCCCTGCGGCAAGCCGCGCGGCCGCCCGGTCCGCCTTCACGCCCTGGCTGCTGGGCGGCCTGGCCGTCGTGGCGCTGGCGCTGTTTCCGATGCTGGTGGGCAACCCCTATTACCTGCACCTGGTCGAGACCATCCTGATCTACGCCATCGTGCTGTTCGGGCTGGACATCGTGGTCGGCTACACCGGCCAGGTCTCGCTGGGCCATGCCGGCCTGTTTGGCATCGGCGCCTATGTGGCCGGCGTGATGGTGCTCAAGCTGGGCGCGCCAATCTGGGCCGTTCTGCCGGCGGCGATCATCATCACCTCAGCCTTTGGCGCCCTGCTGGCGCTGCCGGCCCTGCGCGTGACCGGGCCCTACCTGGCGATGGTCACGCTGGCCTTCGGCACCATCATCCAGATCCTGATCAACGAGATGGATTTCCTGACCGAAGGCCCGCTGGGCATCAAGCTCGGCAAGCCGCTGCTGTTCGGCCACAAGCTCGACGAGCACCAGTTCTTCTGGGTCGTCGGTGCGATGCTGGTGCTGTCGCTGATCGTCGTGCACCGCATCCTTCGCTCGCATTTCGGCCGCGCCTTCGAGGCCCTGCGCGGCAGCCCTGTGGCGTCGGACTGCATGGGCGTGTCGGTCTACCGCTACAAGGTCATTGCCTTCGTCGTCAGCGCCGGCCTGGCCGGTCTGGCCGGCGCGCTCTACGCCTATTCCGAGCAGTACATCTCGCCCAACACCTACAACTTCGAGCTGACGGTGCTGTTCCTGCTGGCGGTGATCATGGGCGGACGCAAGAGCCGCATCGGCGCGCTGCTGGGCGCGTCCATCATCGTGCTGCTGCCCAAGATGCTGGACGACCTGGCGCTGTTCCGTATCGTCGCCGTCGGACTGGCGCTGGCCATGGCCGTGGGTGCAGCGGTGCTGCTGGCGCGCAAGCGCAGCACGCCGGGCCGGGTTGCGGTGCCGGTGCTGGGCACCATCGCACTGGCGGCGGTGTCCTTCAAGCTGCAGTCGATGACCGACTGGCGGCTGTCGGTGTTTGGCGTCATCACCTTGTTCGTCGTGTATTACCTGCAGGACGGCATCGTCGGCTTCGTGCGCCAGGCCCTGGGCCGCAAGCCGCCGGTCGAGGACGACTCAGAGAACGCCAGCGCTCAGGCCCCGGTCAACGACGCCATCTCCAACGCCAGCACCCAGGCGCCGGAAGAACTGCTCGTGGCCCAACAGGTGCTGATGCAGTTCGGTGGCCTGAAGGCGCTGAACCTGGTCGACCTGAACGTCAGGCGCGGCACCGTGCACGGCCTGATCGGGCCCAACGGCTCGGGCAAGAGCACGATGATGAACGTGTTGACCGGCATCTACCAACCCACTGCCGGCACGGTGAACTTTGCCGGCCGCTCGGTCACCGGCCGCACACCGTCCGACATCGCCTTGTCGGGCATCGCCCGCACCTTCCAGAACGTACAACTGTTCGGCGAGATGACGGCGCTGCAGAACGTGCTGGTCGGTCTGCACCACAGCTTTGCCAGCAACCTGGCCGACGTGGCCTTGCACACGCCGCGCTATGGCCGCGAGCAGACCCAGGCCACTGCCCGCGCGCTGGCGCTGCTGCGCTTCGTGGGCCTGATCGACCTGGCCCACGAGGAGGCGCGCAACCTGCCCTACGGCAAGCAGCGCCTGCTCGAGATCGCCCGCGCGCTGGCGCTGGACCCGCAGTTGCTGCTGCTGGACGAGCCGGCCGCCGGACTGACCGCGCCCGACATCAAGGAGCTGATCGCCATCATCGCCAAGATCCGCGAGCATGGCATCACCATCATCCTGATCGAGCACCACATGGACGTGGTGATGGCCATCTGCGACACCGTGACCGTGCTCGACTTTGGCCAGAAGATCGCCGAGGGCATGCCCGCTGCGGTGCAGGCCGACCCCAAGGTGATCGAAGCCTACCTCGGTGGTGAAGCGGCCTGAGTGCTGCCCAAGCCCTGCTCACCCCGCCCCGCAATGCACCGGACACGACCATGCTACAGATCAAGAACCTGCACGCCGGTTACGGCAAGGTAGAAGTGCTGCACGGCATCTCGATGTCGGTGCCCAAGGGCCAGGTGGTAACCCTGATCGGCTCCAACGGTGCCGGCAAGACCACGACCATGCGCGCCATCAGCGGCATGGTCGCGCCCAGCGCCGGCGAGATCATGCTGGCCGGCAAGCCTATTGCCGGGCTGGAGCCCTACGACATTGCCAAACGCGGCCTGGCCCATTCACCCGAAGGCCGCCGTGTCTTCGCCACCATGTCCGTGGCCGACAACCTGCTGCTGGGCGCTTTTCCGCGCCTGACAGGCAGCCGGCCCAAGGGCGACGTCAAGGCCGACCTGGAGCGCGCGATGGAGTTGTTTCCGCGCCTGAAGGAACGCCGCACGCAGTTGGCCGGGACGCTCTCGGGTGGTGAGCAGCAGATGCTGGCCATGGCCCGCGCGGTGATGCTCAACCCCGATGTGGTGCTGCTCGACGAGCCGTCCATGGGCCTGGCGCCGATCCTGGTCGAAGAGGTCTTCCGCATCATTGCCCGGCTCAAATCAGAGGGCGTGACCATGCTGCTGGTCGAGCAATTCGCCGCCGCCGCGCTGGCAGTGGCCGACTACGGCTATGTGCTGGAAAACGGTCACATTGCCGTCCACGGCCCCGCAGCCAAGCTGCGCGACGACCCGGCGGTCAAGGCCGCCTACCTGGGCGGCGGGCACTGAGCACGCTGGACGGCACAGGCCCCGCCGTTCATTTGAGCGCTGCAGCCTCGCTGGCACAGTCCAGCACTGGCTGCGCGCCCTGCGCGCGGAACTGGGCAATCTCCGCTCTGGCCAGGGCCATCTGCGCCACGAAGCTGTCGTTTGCATGCAGCCGGGCCACCGTCGCCGCGCCTATGGTCTGGCCGCTGCTGATGTCGCTGGGCCAGTGCACGCCGCAGACCATGCGGCTGTGGCCAAAGGCCAGGCCCCGGGCGATCAAGGCGTCGCTGCGTTCGGGTGCCAGTTCGGTCAGCAGCAGGGCCCAGGCCCAGCCCAGCGCGGCATGGCCCGAGGGGTAGGAGCCGTCCTTGCGCAGCGATTCTTCTTCGGCTGCGGCGCAGGTGCTGTCCTGGTTGACGACGAACGGCCGTTGGCGTTTGTAGTGGTCCTTGGCGGCGTAGGTGGCCAGGCCAGCATCGAGCAGGCTGCGGCGCAGCAGCATGTTCAGGTGCGGTGTCTTGTCTTGCGAGATCGGTATGCCCATCGCACAGCTGAAGGTGTCGGCCGCCTTGGGCCACTTCAGGTTCACGTCGGCTGCGGCTTGAATCCAGCGCGGACTGCCGCGCAGGGCACGGCTGTTGCGGTAGCTGTCCTGGTCGGCCAGTTGCTGTGCGCTGCCCTCAGCCGGCGGCTTGGGCAGCAGGCTCAGGCTGTTGGGCAGTTCCTTCCGATCCAGATAGCCCTTGAGGTAGCCCGAGCCGACGCGGAACTCACCCACCACGTCGGGTGAGGTCGGCGGCGGTGTAGGCGTGGTCTGGCAGGCGCCGAGGGCGGCAGCCACGGCCAGCAGCGCGGGTGCGTGGCACCAGGATTGGCGGACGGGCATGGATGGCTTGGTACAGGGCTGATTCGTCATCGGCACGCTCCGGAAGGCCAAGCTGCAAGCATGCACCGCCAAGCCAGCGCCGACCACCGGGACTTGCCCGGTGCCGCGTTCAGCTGATCACCGACTGCTGGGCAATGCCCGCGTCCACCAGCACATGCTGGCCGGTCATGCCGTCGGCGTCGTCGCTGGCCAGGAACAGCGTGGCGCGGGCGACATGGCCGGCGTCGAGCCGGACCTTCAGGCACTGCGCGTCCAGAAAGCCCTGGTCGGCCGCAGCGTCGCGGTGCAGCGTGGTCTGCCGTTCGGTGACGATGGCGCCGGGCACCACCGCGTTGACGCGGATGTGGCGGTCGCCCAGCTCGCGTGCCAGGGTGCGGGTCAGGCCCAGGATGCCGGCCTTGGCCGTGGTGTAGCCGGCCAGGAAGGGCCGACCGCGCATCCAGCTGACCGAGCCCATGTTGATCACCGCCCCGCCACCGGCAGCGGCCATGCCCGGCGCCACCGACTGGATTGCAAAGACGTAGTGCCTCAGGTTCAGCGCCTGGCGCTCGTCCCAGTACTCGGGCGTGATGTCTTCAAGACGGTGGCGGTCGTCGCGGCCGGCGTTGTTCACCAGCACCTGCACGGGGCCTTGCTCGTCGATCAGCTGCGCCAGCAGCGCCTGATACGCAGGAATGTCGCGCACGTCGCAGGCCGCGTACCAGGGGGCGGGCTGGCCGGCAGCGGCGATCTCATCGATCAACGCCTGGCCCCCGTCGGGCCGCGTGCCGCAAAAGGCCACACGGGCACCCTGGGCGGCAAAGGCCCGCACCAGTTCAGCGCCTATGCCCGAGCTGCCACCGGAGATGAAGACCAGCTTGTCGGCCAGGCTGGCGTAGCGGGTGTAGGGCCGGATGGCGGTGGCGGTGGTGCTGTGCATCAGCGCAGCTCCGCCGGCAGCACATCGGCCATCAGCACGGCGCCGCCGGTATCGATGCTGCGGTGCGCGGCCAGGCCCACGGCCACGCTGCGCAGGCCTTCTTCGAGCGTGATCTCGGCCGGCCTGCCCTCGCGCAGCGCGGCAGCGAAGCGCTGGTGCTCGATGTACGAGGCACCGAAGTGCTGGCCGGCGTAGCGGATGTTGGTGTCCCATACCCGCCGCGTGGCCACGCCTTTGCCGGTGCCCGAGGGCTGGCCCCAGACCTCGCGCCGGCCCCAGTCTTCCCGCCGACCATGGCGCAATGTGAGCGAGGGCAGCAGCGATTCCAGCTTGCCTTGGTCGCCGACCACGCTGATGACCTCGTTGTCGACCGAGTTCTCGGCATACATGCACAGGTCGAGCATGGCCCGCGCGCCACTGGGGTAATCGACGATGACAAAGGCCGAATCGAGGATGTCGGGTTGTCGGCCACCGTAGCTTTCATCGAGGTGGTTGACCCGCTGGCCGCCCGAGGCATAGACCTTGTGCGCCCGCTCGCCCAGGATGAACTCCATCAGGTTGAAGTAGTGGCAGCACTTCTCGACCAATGTGCCGCCGGTGTTGGCGGAAAAGCGGTTCCAGTCGTCGACCTTCGGGTAGAACGGTTCGCGGTGTTCGCGGATCGCCACCATCTGCAGCCGGCCCACCTCGCCGGCATGGGCCAGGCGGATCATCTCGGCCACCGGCGGCATGTAGCGGTATTCCTGCGCCACCCAGGTGATGGCGCGGCGGCCCCGGGCGCGGGCCAGCAAATCAAGCCCGTCGGCCATGTTCGTGACCAGTGGCTTTTCGACCAGGATGGGCAGGTCGGTGGCCAGGGCGTCGCGCATCAGCGCAGCATGCGTGTGGTTGGGCGCGGCGATGATCAGTGCGTCGCACAGGCCGCTGGACAGCAGCTCATGGTGGTGGGCGAACAGTTGTGGTCGCCAGCTGTCGACCAGGGTGGCCGCCGCGTCAAGGCTGGCCGGCGTGGGATCGGCGATGGCGGTGACTTCGGCGCCGCCCATGGCGTGCAGGTTCAGCACATGCTCACGGCCCATGCTGCCGCAGCCGATGATGCCGTAACGGATCTTGTCGTTCATTGAGAATTTGATGTGGAGACTAGCCCTTGAGACCACCCTGCGTCAGCCCGCCCACGACCCGTTCCTGGAAGATGGCGATCAGCACCGCGATGGGCACGATGGCCACGATCAGCGCGGCCGAGATGATGGGCCAGGGGAAGGTGAATTCGCCCTGGTACAGCGTGATGCCCACCGGCAGGGTGCGCATGCTGGCGCTGGAGTTGAGCGACAGGGCGAGCAAAAACTCGTCCCAGGCGTTGACGAAAGCCAGAATGCCGGCGGTGAACACGCCAGGGGCCGACAGCGGAACCACCACCTTCCACAGTGCGCCCAGCCGGGTGCAGCCGTCGATCATGGCGGCGTTCTCCAGATCCTTGGGGATGGCCTGGAAAAAGCTCACCAGCACCAGGGTGCACACCGGCAGATTCAGCACGATGTAGGGCAGCACCAGGGCGGTGTAGGTGTTGAGCAGGTTCAGCGAGCGCATGGTCTCGAAGATCGGCACCAGCAAGGTCACCAGCGGGAACATGCTGGACGCGACGATGCAGGTCAGGATCAGCTGCCGGCGCTTGAGGTTCAAGCGCGCAATCGCATAGGCCGCGCAGGCCGAGACCGCCAGCGAGCACACCGTGGCCAGCAGCGCCACGACCACGCTGTTGGCCAGGTAGTGCAGCAACGGCTGGTCGACGAAGGCCTGCACATAGTTCTGCAGCGTCAGGTTTCGCGGCAGGTAGGTGATGGGTTTGGAGACCAGCTCGGTCTCGCTCTTCAGCGAGGTGAGCAGGATCCACACCGCCGGGAAGAAGCCGTTCAGCACCACGATGGCAGCAGCGAAAAAGCGCAGAGCTTTTGGCGACATCGGAACCATCAGGCCAGGCTGGCTCATTCCGCGTTCTTTCCGATACGGCGCAAATACACCGCC
>JANOWE010000026.1:0-14267 GCA_031417735.1 Betaproteobacteria bacterium | reverse complement strand
CGAAGGGCCGGGGAGATTTTCGGCGCCAGGCGTCGTTGCCGACTCGTTGTGTGGCTTGGCCACACGCCTCGCCGACGCCTAGCCTGGCACCGAAACTCTCCCCGGCGCGGGCCCGACCCCAAGCCCGACAGGCTCCTAGGCCAGGCTGGCGGCGCCAAAATTGTTCAAGCGCTCCTTGGCGGCGTCCACGCCAGCCAACAGCTGGTGCATTGCGCCCAGGGCTTGAAAGCGGTAGTTCAAGTCGCTTTGAAGGTTCGGCGTGGCCAGGCCCTGGATCTTGTTGTTGCCACGGGTCAGCACGGTGGCCTCACTCAAGGTGGCCAGCGTGGGTGTGCTGCTCGGGCAGTCGGGGTTGATGACCACGCCCGTGCCGGCATTGACGCTGCGCACCCAAAAGCGGATGGCGCTGGCGCGCAGGTCTCGCTCGTAGCGGCCCAGGCGCAGCGCGGTCTTGATCTCATTGCCACCACCCAGGCGGTGCAGAGGCTGCAGCGTGCCGAAGTGGGCGCTGCCGTCGTTGCGTTCGCTGGCGGCGGCGTAGTTGCAGGCCGGGTCGACCGGCACCAGGGTGCGCAGGCTCGACCCGGCAACGGGTGCCACCCAGGGCATGCCGTAGGTGTTGCCGTTGTTGTTCTGCAAGTGATACAGGCCGAGCGCGAACTTGTCGCGGCTGCCGATGCCCAGCCCCACGCTGGCGGCCAGGCCTTGCTTGTCGATGCGTTGGCCGCCAGCCTCGGCCAGTATGCTCATCAGGCTCAGCCGCAGCGCGCTGCTCTCGCCCAGGCGCTGGCTGAGGTCGGCCGTGCCACGCCCATAGCCGTTGTTGCCCAGGGTCACCGAGAGCTCATTGCGGCCATACAGCAAGGGCACTTTGCTGACCTGGTTCACCGCGCCGCCGCTGGAGCCACGGCCGAACAGCATGGACGCAGAGCCGCGCAGCAGTTCCAGCCGGTCGTGGTTGAAGGTGTCGCGGTCGCAGTAGGCCGGGTCGCGCACGCCGTCAACAAAGATGTCGCCCGTGGCCGCGAGCGAGTAGCCGCGCAGGCGGATGTCTTCTTCACCACCCTCGGCGGCCTGGAAGCTGATGCCGGCGGCGTTGTGCAGCGCTACTTTGAGCGTGTCGAGCCTGCGGTCGCTGATCAGCTTCTCGGTCAGGATGGTCAGCGACCGCGGCAGGTCGCGCGATTCCTGCTGGCCCTTGCCGATGACGGTGGTGGTGGCCTGCAGGCTGTCCTTGCCCTGGCGCAGCGCGCTGGCCTTGGCGCGCACCTCAGGCAGGGTGTTGGGCCCGGCCGCCGTGGCGGCGGTTGCTGATGCTGGTGCCCTTGCCGGGCTTGATGCCGGTGTTGTCGGGGGCGCGGCCGCAGCGTCTGGGTGTGGCCGGCCCGCTGGTGCGGCGCTGGGTTGCTGCAGCAGGTCCATCGAGAACGGCAGCGCTTGAGGCAGGACCTGGCTGGAATGCCTTGCATCGCAAATAAAATGCGAACCAATCGCATTAACATTTGTGGCAGTGCTGGAAATTCAACCCGGCTGCGGACCTGCAAAAGCGCAGGGTGCGACCGCCGCCCCGACTCAATCCTCTTCGCGCACGGTGAAGCCTGAACGCAGCGCTTGCTGGACCGCCGGCGGCACCACCTCGTAGTGCGACATCTGCAGCGTGTAGTGGCCCTGGCCACTGGTCATCGCGTTCAGCCGGGTCTGGTAGCTGGCCAGTTCGGCCAGCGGAGCCAGGCCCTTGACGACAATCTGGCCATGGGCGCCGGCTTGCGTGCCATTGACCTGGCCACGGCGCGAGGCCAGGTCGCCGGTGATGTCGCCGGTGCTGGCCTCGGGCGCGTGCACTTCCAGCTCAACGATGGGCTCCAGCACCTGTGGCCGCGCCTCCAGCACCGCCGCCAGAAAGGCCTTGCGGCCGGCGGTGACGAAGGCCATCTCCTTGCTGTCCACGCTGTGGTGCTTGCCATCGAAGACCACCACCCGCAGGTCAACCACCGGGTGGCCGCTGATGGCGCCGCTGGTCAGCACCTCGCGCACACCCTTTTCGACCGCCGGAATGAACTGGTGCGGAATGGTGCCGCCCTTGACCTGGTCGACAAACTCGAAGCCGGCGCCACGCGGCAGAGGTTCCACGCGCAGAAACACCTCGCCGAACTGGCCTGCGCCGCCCGACTGCTTCTTGTGCCGGTAGTGCCCTTCAGCCGGCGCACCGATGGTCTCGCGGTAGGCGATGCGCGGCGGGCTGGTCTCGATCTCGAAGTGGAAGATCTCGCGCAGCCGGTCCTGCAGCAGGCGCAGGTGCAGCTCACCCAGGCCATAGACCACGGTCTGGTTGGTCACCGTGGCATGTTCGATGCGCAGGCAAGGGTCTTCGTCGACCAGTTTGCCCAGCGTGTCCCACAGCCGCTGCTCATCGCCCCGGCGCGCAGGCGCGATGGCCAGACCATGCACCGGGTGCGGAAAAGGCAGCGGGGCGAGGTGGATGTGTTCGTCCTCGGCAGCGTCGTGCAGCACGGCGTCGAAATGCAATTCGTCGACCTTGGCCACCGCGCACAGATCACCGGGCACCGCCTGCGCCACCTCCACCAGGTCCTTGCCCTGCAGCATGAACAAATGGCCCACCTTGAAGGGCTTGCGGCTGTCACCGACAAACAGCTGGCTGTCGCGGCCCACCGTGCCCTGGTGCACCCGCATCACGCCCAGCTTGCCCACATAGGGGTCGTTGCTGATCTTGAAGACATGGGCCAGCACATGCAGCTCGGGGTCGGGCCGGGCCTGCATGGGCACCGCCGCATCGCCCTCACCCTTGAGAAAGTCCGGCGGGTTGCCCTCGGTCGGGCTGGGCAGCAGCTTGTGGATCACGTCGAGCAACTCGGGCACGCCAGCGCCGGTGCGGGCCGAGACAAAACAAACTGGAATCAGGTGACCTTCGCGCAGGGCCTGCTCCAGCGGGGCGTGCAACTCGGCGGCGTCGATGTCGCCGTCGTTGAGGTAGCGCTCGACAAACTCGCCGTCCACCTCCACCACCTGCTCGACCAGCGCGCGGTGGGCGTCGGCCACGGCGCCGAAATCGCTGTGGCCCTGGCGGTTGTAGAAGCAGTCCACCACCTTGGCGCCGTGGTCATCGGGCAGGTTCAGCGGCAGGCATTCCTTGCCGAAGGCGGCCTGGATTTCGGCCAGCAGCGCGGCCAGATCCACACCGGGGGTGTCGATCTTGTTGACCACGATGACCCGGTCACGCTGGCGCTGCGCGGCGATGTCCATCATGCGTCGGGCCATGGGCTCGATGCCGTTGGCGGCGTTGATCACCACCACTGCGGTTTCCACCGCCTCCAGCGCGGGCAGGGCCTGGCCGATGAAATCGGGCGCACCGGGGGTGTCGATCACATGCACCCGGCAGCCCTGCCATTGCAGGTGCATCAGCGACGAGTTCAGTGAATGCTGCATGCGCCGTTCCAGTGGGTCATGGTCGCTGACGGTGCTGCCACGCTCCAGACTGCCTGCCGTGGCGACAGCGCCAGCAGCGGCCAGCAGGGCCTCGCACAGACTGGTCTTTCCGGCGGCCGCAGGGCCCAGCATGGCCAGGGTCCGGATGTCGGACACCGTCGTGGTGCCGGAAGCAAGAGGGCTTGGCATGGGCATGTCTCCTTCGCAGTGACCCGACCTGGACGCGACCCGCCACCGGGCATGGCCGGCGCTGGCCGGGCGGCCGCCGTGCCTGTCGCTTTGCGGGCCAGCCTATGCGGACATGGCCGGCGGCGCAAGCCTGGGAAACAACGGTGACGGCCAGCCATCGACGCGCCTGACCGCTCACCTACCGGGTCATTGCGGGTGCGTCATGCGTCGGCACATGTTCTTTTGTACAGTCGGCAGTGCCTGCCCGGGTTGCTCGCCTTCTCGTGCTCGCCTTCTCGTGCTCGCCAAACCATTGCTTCGGCGACCCTGGCCCAAACCTGCAACCTCTCTTCTGGCGTCGCCACCTGCGGCCCCGGACGCGACCGCCTCAGCCATTGCCATGCCCTTGAACCCGACCACCCCTGTCCCCGTTGGCTCGCCTTGTCGTGCCTGGCCCTGGTTGACGGCTGTCACCGTGCTGTTGCTGGCTGCCTGCAGCCCGGTTGGCGACGCGCCGGGCAAATCGGCACCGGTGGGCGCGGGTGGCGGCATGCCGCCGCCTCCTGCGGTGGGCGTGCTGACGGTGCAACTGGGCTCCTTGGCGCTGGCCACCGAACTGCCCGGCCGGCTGGAGGCCTGGCGCACGGCCCAGGTGCGGGCGCGGGTGGGCGGCGTGGTGCAGCGCCGGCTGTTCACTGAAGGCGCGCTGGTCAAGGCGGGCGAGCCGTTGTTTCAACTCGACGACCAGACCTTTCGTGCCAGCCTGGCCAGCGCCCAGGCCGGTGTGGCCAGGGCCGAAGCCGGGCTGGCCCAAGCCCAGGCACAAATTGAACGCAACCGGCCGCTGGCCGAGGCCCGCGCCATCAGCGCGCAGGAATGGCTGTTGACCCAGACCACACAGAAGACGGCCCAGGCCGAGATGGCGTCAGCGCAGGCGGTGGTGCAGTCGGCGCGCATCAACCTCGACTACACGCTGATCAAGGCACCCATTGCCGGGCGCATCGGCCGCGCGCTGGTCAGCGAAGGCGCGCTGGTGGGCATGACCGACGCCAGTCCGCTGGCGGTGATCCAGCAGACGCATCCGCTGTATGTCAACTTCAGCCAGTCGGCGGTCGAGACCCTGCGTTTGCGCAAGGCCTTTGACGCCGGCCGGCTCAAGCGCAACGCCGGCGCTGAGCTGACGGTGCTGCTGGCCGACGGCAGCACTTATGCGCAGCCCGGCAAACTGCTGTTCAGCGACCCGACAGTGGACCCCGCCACCGGCCAGGTCATGCTGCGTGCCGAACTGCCCAATGCGCAGGGCCTGTTGCTGCCCGGCCTGTTCGTCAAGGTGCGGCTGGCCCAGGCCAGCGCCGAACAAGCCATCCGATTGCCTCAACAGGCGGTGACCCGGGGCACCGACGCCGACACCGTGCTGCTGGTGGGCGAAGGCAACAAGCCCATGCCGCGCCAGGTCAAGCTCGGTGGTGCGATCGACAGCGACTGGGTGGTGCTGTCCGGTCTGGCCGCCGGTGACCGCGTGATCGTCGACGGTTTCATGAAAATGCGCCCCGGTGCACCGGTGACGCCTGTGCCGTGGACGCCGCTGGGCGCGGCAGGCTCGGCATCCGCGCCGACCGCCGCCGCGGCTTCGGCCCCCGCTTCCGCGGCCAGCCGCTGAGCCGGGGCCGCCACCATGCTCTCCGCCTTCTTCATCGACCGGCCGATCTTCGCCTGGGTCATCGCCCTGTTCATCGCCGCACTGGGGGCTGCTGCGATCACCAAGCTGCCGGTGTCGCAGTACCCCTCGGTCGCGCCACCGGCCATCGTCATCAGCACCGCCTACCCCGGCGCGTCGGCCAAGGTGCTGGAAGACAGCGTGCTGTCGGTCATCGAGCAAGAGCTCAATGGCGCGCCCGGCATGATCTACATGGAGTCCACCGCCCAGGCCAATGGCAGCGGCTCGATCACCGCCACCTTCGAGACCGGCACCAACATCGAACTGGCGCAGGTCGAGGTGCAGAACCGCCTGGCCCGGGCCACGCCGCGCCTGCCGTCGGCGGTGGTGCAGCAGGGCGTGCGCATCGACAAGGCGCGGTCGAACTTTCTGCTTTTCGTCTCGCTCACCAGCAGCAACCCGGCCGACAACCCGGTGTCGCTGGGCGACTATGCGGCGCGCTACATCCAACCTGAACTGCAACGCATTGCCGGCGTGGGCACGGCCCAGTTGTTCGGCACCGAGCGCGCCATGCGCATCTGGCTCGACCCGACCAGGCTGGTGGCCTATGGCCTGACGCCGGCCGAGGTGAATGCAGCCGTGCGGACGCAGAACGCGCAAGTGTCGGCCGGCACGCTGGGCGAACAGCCGTCGGTGGCCGGCCAGACCATGAGCGCGACCATCGTCGTCAACGGCCAGCTCGCCGACCCCGAGCAGTTCGGTGCGGTGCTGCTGCGCGCGAACGCCGACGGTTCGTCGGTGCGCCTGCGCGACGTGGCGCGCATCGAGCTGGGCGCGCAAAGCTACGGCACCTTTTCGCGGCTGAACGGCCAGCCCAGCAGCGGCATCGGCATCCAGCTCGCGCCCAGCGGCAATGCGCTGGCCACCGCCGACGCGGTGCAGGTGCGCATGGAGCAGCTCAAGGCGTTTTTCCCGCCGGGCATGGACTACCGCATCCCGTACAACAGCTCCAAGTTCGTGCGCATCTCGATCCAGCAGGTGGTGGTCACGCTGGCTGAAGCCGTGGGCCTGGTGTTTCTGGTCATGCTGATCTTTCTGCAGAACCTGCGCTACACGCTGATCCCGACCATCGTGGTGCCGGTGGCGCTGCTGGGCACCTTCGGCATGCTGCTGGTGATGGGTTACTCCATCAACGTGCTCACGCTGTTCGGCATGGTGCTGGCCATCGGCATCCTGGTCGACGACGCCATCGTGGTGGTGGAGAACGTCGAGCGCCTGATGGCCGACGAGGGCTTGAGCCCGCGCGAGGCCACGCGCAAGGCCATGGGCCAGATCACCGGCGCGGTGATCGGCATCACCGTGGTGCTGGTGGCCGTGTTCGTGCCGATGGCGTTTTTCTCCGGCGCCGTGGGCAGCATCTACCGCCAGTTCTCGCTGTCCATGGTCTCGGCCATCCTGTTCTCGGCCTTTCTGGCGCTCACGCTCACGCCGGCGCTTTGTGCGAGCTTCCTCAAACCCATCGCCGCCCACCCGCAGCAGCGGCGCGGCCTGTTCGGCCTGTTCAACCGGGGCTTCAAGCGCACGGCCAAGGGCTATGAATCGGTGGTGGCCAAGGCGTTGCGCCGGGCCTGGCGCTGGATGCTGGTGTTCGGCCTGGTCATCGTCGCGGTGGCCTGGATGTACAGCCGGCTGCCGGCCTCGTTCCTGCCCAGTGAAGACCAGGGCTACCTGCTGGTCAACATCCAGCTGCCGCCCGGGGCCACGGTGGCACGCACCGAGGCCACGGCGAAGAAGGTCGAGGACTACTTCCTCAAGCAGCCCGAGGTCGACCAGATCATCACCGTCATCGGCTTCAGCTTCTCGGGCCAGGGCCAGAACGCGGGCATCGCCTTTGTGCCGCTGAAAGACTGGGCGCAGCGCCACGGCACCGAGCACTCGGCCCAGGCCGTGGCCGGCCGGGCTTTCGGCGCGATGATGGGCAGCGTGCGCGACGGCTTTGTCTTCCCCTTGAGCCCACCGCCCATTCCTGAGCTGGGCACCGCCACCGGCTTCAACTTCCGCCTGCAGGACCGGGGCGGCAATGGCCACGAAGCGCTGCTGGCCGCACGCAACCAGCTGCTGGGCATGGCCGGTAAAAGCAAGCTGCTGGCCGGCATGCGGCCCGACGGGCTGGAAGACGCACCGCAGCTGCAGGTCGACATCGACCGCGAGCGGGCCCAGGCCCAGGGCGTGGGCTTCGAGGCCGTCAACGCGCTGCTCGGCACCGCGCTGGGCTCGAGCTACATCAACGACTTTCCCAGCAAGGGACGCTTGCAGCGCGTGATCGTGCAGGCCGAAGCCCAGGCCCGCATGGCGCCAGAGGACGTGCTGCGCCTGCAGGTGGCCAACAACCGGGGCCAGCTCGTGCCGCTGGCCTCGTTTGCCAGCACACGCTGGGTCAACGGGCCGATGCAGACCAGCCGCTACAACGGCTACCCGGCGATGAAGCTGGCCGGCGACGCCGCACCCGGCCGGTCCACCGGCGAGGCGATGGACGAGATGGAGCGTCTGGCCGGCCAGTTGCCGCCCGGCTTCGGCTTCGAATGGACCGGCCAGTCGCGGGAAGAAAAGCTGTCGGGCTCGCAGGCCACGCTGCTGCTGGCGTTCTCGATGCTGGCGGTGTTCTTGTGCCTGGCCGCGCTCTATGAAAGCTGGACCATCCCCGTGGCCGTGCTGCTGGTGGTGCCGCTGGGTGTGCTGGGCGCGCTGACCGGGGTCTGGCTGCGCGGCATGCCCAACGACGTTTACTTCAAGGTCGGGCTGATCACCGTGATCGGCCTGTCGGCCAAGAACGCGATCCTGATCGTGGAATTTGCCAAAGACCTGCAGGCCGAGGGCAAGGGCCTGCTGCAGGCCACGCTGGAGGCCTGCCATCTGCGCTTTCGGCCCATCATCATGACCTCGCTGGCCTTCATCCTGGGCGTGCTGCCGCTGGCGCTGTCCACCGGCGCGGGCTCGGCCAGCCAACGCGCCATCGGTACCGGCGTGATGGGCGGCATGGTCACTGCCACCGTGCTGGCGGTGTTCTTCGTGCCGCTGTTCTATGTCATCGTGCGGCGCTGGTTCCCGGGCGGCCACACGGCCGGCCATGGCACGCCGATCTCGGCGCCCAGCGCCACCCCCTCATCGCCCAGCGCGCCAGGAGAGCCCTCATGAGCGTGTTGCCAAACCAGGGCCGACCGGCCCGACCGGGCCAGATTGCTGGCGCGCTGGCCGTGGTGCTGCTTGCCGCAGCTTGCGGCGGGCCCAGCCGCCAGCCACTGCCCGCCTTCCAGCCGGACATTCCGCCCACGCTGCCCCTGCAGGGTGCTGCCGCCAGCGCCCAGTCCCTGCCCGCCCTGCACTGGCGCGACCTGGCGCCCGACCCCGCGCTGCAGCGCCTGGTGGCGTTGGCCCTGGCCAACAACCGCGACCTGCGCGTGGCCATGCTCAACGTGCAAAGGGCCCAGGCCCAGATGACCGCCACCGAAGCGAATCAAAGGCCCACCGTGGGCCTGGGCCTGAACGCCCAGCGCGCGCCCAACAGCTCGGGCAACCAGAGCAACAGCTTCAGCGCCGGCATGCAGCTGGCCAGCTGGGAGATCGACCTGTTCGGCCGACTGCAATCGGCCAGCGACGCCGCCCGCGCGCAGTGGCTGGCCAGCGACGCAGGTCGCCGCGCGGCCGAGATGGCGCTGGTGGCGCAGGTGCTGAGCACCGCGCTGGCCGTGCGCACCGACGACGCGCTGCTGGCCGTGGCGCGCAACACCCTCACGTCCCGCGACGAAACCCTGCGCCTGGTGCGCCTGCGTGAGCAGGCCGGCGCCAGCTCGGCGCTGGACCTGCAGGCCCAGCTGGCCTTGAGCGCCCAGGCCCGCGCCACCCTGGCGCAACTGCAGCGCCAGCGCGCGCAGGATGAAAACGCGCTGGCGCTGCTGCTCGGCCAGCCGGTGCCGGCCGACGCGCTGCCGCCCGGCGGCGAGCACATCGCCTTGCTGGCCGAGGTGCCGGTGGGCCTGCCCTCGGCCGTGCTGCTGCAGCGCCCCGACGTGATGCAGGCCGAGGCCCAACTGGCCGCCGCCCAGGCCAACATCCATGCCGCCCGCGCCGCGCTGTGGCCCAGCATCAGCCTCACCGCGCAGGCCGGTCAGGCGTCCAGCGCGCTGTCGGGCCTGTTGCAGGGCGGCAACTTCGGCTACAGCCTGGCTGCCAGCGCGCTGATGACGGTGTTCGACAGCGGCCGCCGCGAAGCCAACATCGGCAGCGCCGATTCGGCCGGCCGCATCGCGCTGGCGCAGTACGAAAAAGTGGTGCAGACCGCCTTCCGCGAAACCGCCGACGCGCTGGCCGGCCTGGGCACCTGGCGTGAACAAGTCGCCGCCGTGCAGCAGCAGCGCGACGCCGCCCGCGACACCGCCCGCCTGGTCGACCTGAAGCTGCAACAGGGCGCGTCCAACGTGCTGGAACAGCAAGACGCCCAGCGCAGCCTGTTCGCCGCCGAGCAACTGCTGCTGCAAACCAGGCTGGCCGAGTTGAACAACCGGGTGGCCTTGTTCAAGGCGGTGGGCAGGTAAGCCAGCGGCTTGACGGCCCTGTGCGCGGAGCGGCGTGGTGGCCAGCCCCAGGCCCGGCTGCTGCCGCCGTGCTCGGGAGGGGGCTGCACCGGCAGCCATGCGCAGGTCGGATGGGCTTGGCTGAGCTGAACGCCAAAGCAGTGCTGAAATGCAGGCCTGCGCCGACGCTTGCAGGCATTCACCTTGAAAAGGACCGAGCCCATGGTCCTGCGCAACGCCTGGTATGTCGCCGCCTGGCACCGGGAA
This sequence comes from Betaproteobacteria bacterium, assembly GCA_031417735.1. GTDB lineage: Bacteria > Pseudomonadota > Gammaproteobacteria > Burkholderiales > Burkholderiaceae_C > Pseudaquabacterium. Next base: position 4,160 of record JANOWE010000026.1, on the reverse strand, counting down.
CTCGAATTCAGCCCGCTGGCGGTCAAGCTGCCGGACGAGGCGATCGTGCTCTATCGAAAGACAGATGGCACGCCGGCGGCGCTGGAGGATGCCTGCCCGCACCGCAAGCTGCCGCTGTCCATGGGCCGCATCAAGGGCGACCATCTGGCGTGCGGCTAGCACGGACTGGGCTTCGACTGCCACGGCCGATGCCTGAAGGTGCCAGGCGCTGCTGGCGTGCACCGACGGGCGGTGGTGCGGGCCTGTCCCGTCGAGCCGCGTTACGGCCTGCTGTTCCTCTGGATGGGTGAGCCTGAACCTGCCGACAGCCGCAGCATCGTGCAGGTCGCGCACGGGGGCGACCCGCAGTGGGGCCTGAACCAGGGCCAGGCCATGACCATGGCCTGGCACCACCTCTACGTCACCGACAAGCTTCTCGATCCGCGCCATCTGTCCCGGGACCACCCGTCCTCGTTCGGCCATGCCGGCCGCGAACAAGCGCCACTGGAGACCCGCGTGGCTGCCGACGGCGTCACGGTCTCGCGCTGGATGCTCGGCGTTGAACCCGCGCCCTTCCATGCGCCTTTCCTGAAGCTCAGCGGCAGCTGCGGCCGCAAGCAGCAGGCTGCGCAACTTCGCACCGGTAGACGAGGATGTGTCGTGCCGCTTCACCGAGTACGTGCGCGCCGCGTTCGACGAGGACCGAAGAATTCTGCAAGCCGTGCACAAGGGCATGGCCAACCAGCGCACGACCAACATCGACCTTCGGGTCGACGCGGGTCCGCTGCGTTTTCATCGCCAGCTGGCGAAGCGGATCGCGCTGGAAACCGAGGGCTCCCGCCCGCGCTGACGGAGACGCATTTGGGGGCTTGAACCATCGCGGCCAGGGGGCAGCGGCTGCCGGTGCCATGCAGTGCCCGCAGGTTCGCCGAAGCGCCGATGGATTTGCGCACGGGCCTGGCGCGCACAGGCCGTCCACAGCCGCACTGGGTCCGGAATCAATCGCGTGCGCAATACTGCCGGCCCATGGCTGAATCGACCAGCAAAAATTCCTCTGGCGCTGACCCGGCCGGCAGGCAGCCGCGCCCTGCGTCCCGCCATGGCCGCTGGCTGCTGCTGGCTGCGGCCGCGCTGCTGGCCTGGGACGCCAGCAGGCTGGACATGCCCGTGGCGCGCTGGGCCGGCACTGCACATGGCTTTGCCTGGCGCGACCATTGGCTGATGACAACGGTGCTGCATACCGGTGGCCGGGTTGTGGCCTGGGCTCTGGCGCTGGCACTGGGTCTGGCCGTGTGGTGGCCGGTAGGCGCCTTGCGTCGGGTCAGCCGCGCTGCGCGGCTGCAACTGGCCGGCGGCGCGCTGCTGGCGGTGCTGCTGGTGTCGGTGCTGAAGTCGCAGAGCCCGGCGCCTTGCCCCTGGGATCTGACCGATTTTGGCGGGGCAGGCCACGCCGTGTCGCATTGGCTGTGGACCGCCCAGGCCGGCGTTTCGGGCCGGTGTTTTCCGGCCGGCCATGCCAGCTCGGCGTTTGCCTTCATCGGCGGCTGGTATGTCTTCCGCCAGCCTGCGCCGGGCCTGGCGCGGGCCTGGTTGTGGGCCGTGCTGCTGGCCGGGCTGGCGCTGGGCCTGGGCCAGCAGTGGCGCGGCGCGCACTTCACCAGCCACACGCTGTGGACGGCCTGGCTGTGCTGGGCGGTGGCCTTCGGGCTGGACCGGGTGCGGGCACACTGGGCGCCCGACCCATGCGGAACCTGAAGATGCCACGCTCCAAGACCCCGCCCTGGCGTCCGCTGTGGCTGATCCTGAGCACCAGCCTGTGGCTGGCGGCCCTGGGCAACCTGCCGCTGTGGCAAACCCTGCACGACATGGGTCTGTTCATCGGCACCAAGGGACTGGTTTTTGCCGGGGCCATGCTGCTGGTGCTGACCGGTGCGCTGTTGGCGCTGCAAAGCCTGCTCGCCTGGCGCTGGCTGCTCAAGGGTGGTGTCACGCTGCTGTTGCTGGTGACCGCGCTGGGCGCGCACTACATGCAGACCTACCGCGTGGTGATCGACCCGACCATGGTCGTCAACGTGCTGCAGACCAACCCCGGCGAGGCCGCCGACCTGCTCAGCCCGCAGTTGCTGTGGACCCTGGTCTGGCTGGCCGGGCTGCCGGCCTGGCTGGTCTGGCGCACACCGCTGCACTACGGCGCCTGGCCACGCCGGGCGCTGGGCAACCTGGGCCTGCTGCTGCTGGGCTTGGTGGTGGCGGTGGCGGCGCTGGTGGTGGGCTTTCAGCCCATCTCGTCGACCATGCGCAACCATAAGCAATTGCGCTACCTGATCAACCCCTTGAACACGGTTTACGCGCTGGGTCATGTGGCCACGGCGCCGCTGCGCCTGGCGGACAAGCGGCTGCAAGCGCTGGGCGAAGATGCACAACGCCAACCCGGCGCAGCGGCTGGCGGCAAGCCGCCTCTGCTGCTGCTGGTGCTGGGCGAGACCGCGCGCGCGGCCAGCTTTGGCGTGCTGGGCTACGGCCGCGACACCACGCCGGCCCTGGCGCGGCAGGCCGACCTGGTGGCGCAGACCGCCAGTTCCTGCGGCACCAGCACCGCCGCTTCACTGCCCTGCATGTTTGCCCACCTCGGCCGCGAGGCCTATGACAACCGGCAGGCAAGCTACGAAAACCTGCTCGACGTGCTGCAGCGCGCCGGCCTGGCCGTGCTGTGGCTGGACAACCAGGCCGGCTGCAAGGGCCTGTGCGACCGCGTGGCCAATGCGACCACGGCCGACGCACCGCCGCCCGGCCTGTGCAGCGGTGGTGAATGCCTGGACGAGGCCTTGCTGGTCGGGCTGGACCAGCGCATCGCCGCGCTGCCGGCCGAGCGCCGGGCACGCGGCGTGGTGCTGGTGCTGCACCAGATGGGCAGCCATGGCCCGGCCTACTTCAAGCGCTCGCCGCCGGCCTTCAAGCGCTTCATGCCTGAATGCACCAGCGCCGCCTTGCAGGACTGCCCACGTGAGCAGGTGCTCAATGCCTACGAGAACACCATCGCCTACACCGACCAGGTGCTGGCCAAGTCCATCGCCTGGCTGCAGGGCCGGTCGGCCGAGTTCGACACCGCCATGCTCTATGTCTCGGACCACGGCGAATCGCTGGGTGAGGCCGGTCTGTACCTGCATGGCCTGCCCTATGCGCTGGCACCCGAGGTGCAGACCCGGGTGCCCTGGCTGGCCTGGTTTTCACCGGCCTGGCGTGAGCGTCAGGGCCTGGACCTGGCCTGCCTGCGCCAGCCAGTGCCGGGCCTGTCGCACGACCATTATTTCCACAGCGTGCTGGGCCTGATGGACGTGGCCACCCAAGTGCGCCAGCCGGCGCTGGACGCCTACGCGGCCTGTCGCAAGCCTTGAACTGCAGCGGCGCCGCTGCGGTTGCGACGCGCCGTCACTGAAACGCGACCTCGGCAAAGCTGCGCAGCTTGCGGCTGTGCAACTGGTCAAGCCGCTGGCGGCGCAGCAACTCGATGGCGCGCATGCCGATGCGCAGATGCTGGTCGACCCGCTCGCGGTAGAACGCATTGGCCATGCCGGGCAGCTTGATCTCGCCGTGCAGCGGCTTGTCGCTCACACACAGCAAGGTGCCGTAGGGCACGCGGAAGCGGAAGCCGTTGGCGGCGATGGTCGCACTCTCCATGTCCAGCGCCACCGCCCGGCTCTGGCTGAAGCGGCGCTCGGGGCCCGGGTGCGGCAGCAGTTCCCAGTTGCGGTTGTCGGTGGACGCCACCGTGCCGGTGCGCAAGATCCTCTTCAGCTCAAAACCCTGTAGCTGGGTCACATCGGCCACCGCCTGCTCCAGCGCCAGCTGCACCTCGGCCAGCGGCGGAATCGGCACCCACAGCGGCAGTTCTTCGTCCAGCACATGGTCTTCACGCACATAGCCATGGGCCAGCACATAGTCGCCCAGTTGCTGGGTGTTGCGCAGGCCGGCGCAGTGGCCCAGCATCAGCCACGCATGGGGCCGCAGCACGGCAATGTGGTCGGAGATGTTCTTGGCATTGGCCGGACCGACACCGATGTTGACCATGGTGATGCCCGATCCGTCCGCCCGTATCAGGTGATAGGCCGGCATCTGCGGCAATCGCGGCAGCGCGGCGCCCAGCGCGTCTTCGGCTTGCACCGGCTGGCCGGCGCGGCGGG
>JANOWE010000025.1:0-3075 GCA_031417735.1 Betaproteobacteria bacterium | reverse complement strand
CGAGCGTCCCACCACGTCCGCTCGGCCTCAAACTCCTCGATACGGATCGGTTTGCCTTTGTTGTAGCTCTTGGCGCCCAGCGGGTAGGGGTGCTCGTAGTACCAGACCTCGGTAGTCGGTTGGCCCTTGGTGAAGAACAGCAAATTGGTCTTGATGCCGGTGTAGGGCGCAAACACGCCGTTGGGCAGGCGCACGATGGTGTGCAAGTTGACTTCAGCCAGCAGCTGCTCCTTGATGCGCGTCTTCACGCCCTCGCCGAACAGCGTGCCGTCGGGCAGCACCAGGGCGGCGCGACCGTTGGCTTTCAGGATGTGCTTGATCAGCACCAGGAACAGGTCGGCCGTCTCCTTGGTGCGCACGTCGGCCGGAAAGCCGGCCTCGATGCCCGGCTCCTCGATGCCGCCGAAGGGCGGGTTGGTCAGCACCACGTCCACCCGGTCGGCCTGTGTCAGCTCGCGCAGCGGCCGCGCCAGGGTGTTGTCGTGGCGCACCTGGCTGGGCACCTCGATGCCGTGCAGCAGCAGGTTGGTCACGCACAGCATGTGCGGCAGCTGCTTTTTCTCGACGCCGAAGATGCTGTTCTGCAGCCGCCCTTCCTGCTCGGTGTTTTTTACCTGCTTGCGCAAATGCTCGATGGCGCAGACCAGGAAGCCGCCGGTGCCGGTGGCCGGGTCCAGCACCTTCTCACCCAGCTGCGGGTTGACCATGTCGACCATGAACTGCGTGACGGCGCGCGGGGTGTAGAACTCGCCCGCGTTGCCGGCGCTCTGCAGGTCGCGCAGGATCTTTTCGTACAGATCGTTGAACTGGTGGCGCTCGGCCTGGCGGTTGAAGTCGATCGCGCCGAGCTTGTTGATCACCTGCCGCAGCAGCTGGCCGCTCTTCATGAAGTTGTTGGCGTCTTCGAAGACGCTGCGCACCACATAGCCGCGCGGGTTGCGCACCGGGTCGGCCGGCAGGTTCTTCAGCGTGGCGAACAGCTCACCGTTGACGAAGGCCAGCAGTTCGTCGCCGGTGATGCCTTCCGGGTCAGCGGCCCAAGTGCGCCAGCGCAGGTTCGCCGGGATGGGGCTCTTGTAATCATCGCGGGTGAGTTCGAGTTCTTCCTCCAGCGCGTCGAAGACCTTGAGGAACAGCAGCCAGACCATTTGCTCGATGCGCTGCGCGTCGCCGTTGATGCCGGCGTCCTGGCGCATGACGTCTTGCAGAGACTTGATGACGGGGGACAGGTTGGACATGGGAGACAGGTTCGGGATCGGGTTTGGCGCTTGGCGCCATCAAGCTGCACCGGGGGCGTAGAGCTCGCGCTCCAGGCTGCGCAGGGCATCCAGGTATTGCGGGCGGCCGCCAAAGCTCTTGACGAGTTCGGCCGGGAGGCCCAGGTCGGTGAAGGGTGGCACGCTGAGCAGCTTGTCGGCCTCGAGGGTGGTGATGCCCTCGTCGGCGTATTTGTCCAGCATGGTGTCGAGCACCTTGCGTGCAACGGGGCCGTACTGGGTGAAGACATTGCGCTTCTTCACCCGCTGGGCGCGCTCGCGCCGGGTCAGCGGGGGCTGGTCGTAGGCCACATGCAGCAGCAGGTCGAAGGGGTCCAGGCCGGTCATGCCAGCAATGGCAAGCTCCTCGGCCAGGGCATCGAGAAACACGCCCTGGCGTTCAAGCTCCTCGATCAGCACGGCCTTGCGCTCGGCGCTTTTCCAGGCCTGCAGAAAGCCGTCCAGCGAGTCGTAGACCTTGCCCAGGTTGATGCGGGTGTAGTCGCGCAGGCTTTCGGTGACCAGCCTGCCGTCGGCGTTGAGGTACTGCACACGCTCGCGCGCCACGGCCACGTTGACGGTGCCGCCGACGACGTACTTGCGGGGTTCGGCGCCGGCGTCATCGCCGCCGAACCCGGGGCCCTCGGGCCGCAGGACTGGCGCCCCGTCTGCGCCGCCAGGGGCTGGCCCGGGCTGCTGTGGCGGCTCTGGCGGCGCCACAGGCTGGTCGGGGCCGGGCTCGTAGATCTGCACCGGGTCGCCGTCAAAGCTGGGGTCAGCAAACAGCTCGGTGGCGCGCTTGAAGTCCAGGATCGTGAACCAGCTCTTGCCCAGATCTTCGCGCAGCCGGGTGCCGCGGCCGATGATCTGCTTGAACAGCGTCATCGACTTGATGTTCTGGTCCAGCACGATGAGCTTGCAGGTCTGGGCGTCCACACCGGTGCTCATCAGCTTGGACGTGGTGGCGATCACCGGGTAGAGCTTCTCCGGGTCGATGAAGTTGTCGAGCTGGGCCTTGCCTTCTGCGTTGTCGCCGGTGATCTGCACGACGTAGTGGGGCTGCGTGGCGCAGATATCAGCGTTGGCGTTGCTCAGCGCCTGGCGCATGCGGGCCGCGTGGTCGATGTCCTCGCAGAAAACGATGGTCTTGTCGTAGCGGTTGGTGGCCAAAAGGTACTCGGTGATCTTGGCGGCCACCACCTCGTCGCGCCGTTCCAGCACGAGCTTGCGGTTCATGTCGGTGCTGTTGTAGATGCGGTCTTCGATGACGTTGCCGAGCTTGTCGGCCATGCCTTCGGGCGGGCGCCAGCCGAAGGTGTCGCGGTCGAGGTCGATGCGGATCACCTAGTACGGCGCAAGGTAGCCGTCTTCGATGCCCTGGCGCAGCGAGTAGGTGTAGACAGGGTCGCCGAAGTACTCGGTGTTGGAGCTGGTCTCGGTCTCCTTCGGCGTGGCCGTCAAGCCGATCTGCGTGGCGCTGGCGAAGTAGGTCAGGATGGCGCGCCAGGCCGAGTCTTCGTCGGCGCTGCCGCGGTGGCATTCGTCCACCACGACCAGGTCGAAGAAGTCGGGCGAGAACTGCTTGTAGATGTCTTGCTCGTCGTCTGTTCCCGAAACCGCCTGGTAGAGCGAGAGATAGATCTCGAATGCCTTGTCGACGGTTCGATTGGTGATCTTAGTCATCGCCTGGCCGAACGGTTTGAAGTCGTTGGTCTTCGTCTGGTCCGCCAGGATGTTGCGATCGACCAAGAAGAGGATCCGCTTCTTTGCCCCCGCCTTCCACAGGCGCCAGATGATCTGGAACGCCGTGTAGGTCTTC
>JANOWE010000024.1:0-39141 GCA_031417735.1 Betaproteobacteria bacterium | reverse complement strand
TGCCGATGCCCACGCAAGCGCCCAGGGCGCCCAGGCTAATGATCAGACCGGTGGCGAGAGCGACAAAGCTGATGACTTCCATGATGACTCCAGTTAGAAAAGTAAGAGAGAAAGAGAGAAAAGTGCAGAACCGGGAATGCGTTCAGACGGAGGGAAAAAACAGGACTGCGCGGACCGGGCGCTCAGTGCTTGTCATGGGCCTGACCCACGTACACCAGGGTCAGCATCATGAACACGAAGGCTTGCAGCGTGATGATCAGGATGTGGAAGATGGCCCACACCGTGCCGGCGATGACATGCCCGATGGCCAGGCCGATGCCCGTGCCGCTGAGCGACCAGCCACCACCCATCAACGCGATGAGCAGGAAGATCAGTTCACCGGCGTACATGTTGCCGAACAACCGCATGCCATGCGAGACCGTCTTGGCGACGAACTCGATCATCTGCATGGCGAAATTCACCGGGTACAGGAACCACTTGTCGCCAAAAGGCGCGGTCAGCAGTTCATGAAACCAGCCGCCCAGACCCTTGATCTTGACGTTGTAGACCAGGCACACCAGCAGCACCGACAGCGACAAGCCCATCGACACCGACAGGTCGGCCGTGGGCACCACACGCAAATAGGCATGGCTCGGGTCGTGGCCGGCGGCGCCATAGGCCATCTCCCACAATCGCGGCAGCAGGTCGACCGGCAGCAGGTCCATGGCGTTCATGACGAAGATCCAGATGAACACCGTCAACGCCAGCGGGGCCACCAGCTTGCGGCTTTTGGCGTTGTGGACGATGCCCTTGGCCTGGGCGTCGACCATCTCGACCAGAAACTCCACCGCCGCCTGAAAGCGACCGGGCACGCCCGCGTGGGCGCCCTTGGCCGCCCGCCACAGCACAAAGCTGACCAGCACACCCAACAGCACCGAAAAGAAGATGCTGTCCAGATTGAAGACCGTGAAATCGACGATCGCGGTCTGCTTGTGGTTCTGCAGATGCGTCAGGTGGTGAACGATGTATTCACCCGATGTTGGCGCGTGAGCCTCGGCTGCCATAGTGTGTTGTCCAGTCCCGTTCTTGCTGCACAGCGCAGATGCGCAACGATCAAATCTTGCGACGCCGCCACAGCAGCGCCACCCAATAAACCTTCATGCACACCACCAAGCCCACCAGCAAAGCCGGCCAGACCAGTGGCTGCACGACGTGGCCGGCCAAGGCCAGCATCACGACGGATACCCCTATTTTGACCGACTCCCACAACATGAAGCTGACGGCAGACACGCCGGGCGCCACGCTGGAAAGCCGACTGGTCATGCCACGCGCCATCAAGGCACCCGGCAAAACCACGGTGGCCGCGCCATACAGCAACGACCAACCGACTTCACTCCTTCCGGTGGCCAGCCAGCCGACCACGGCAGCCACCACCCCCAAACCGGCTTGCACCATGACCACCCACCAGGGCGAAACCATGGGCTCTTTGGCCCGCAGCGCCGCCGCCTGCTCGCGGCTCAGCGGCGTGACAACCGAATCTGACGACCAAGCGTCCGGCTCGACCCAGCTTGCGCCGGCACGGGCTTGTGCATCGCTTGGCCCGATACTTCCGGCCCTGCCCGGCAGTTCGGGCCTTGCGGGCCTTGCGGGCGTTGTAGGCCTTGTGGGCGTTGTAGGCCTCGTGGGTTTTGTGGGCCTTTTGGGCCTTGTAGGCCTTGTGGGCGTTGTGGGCGTTGTAGGCGTTGTAGGCGTTGTAGGCCTTGTATCGCAGGTCGGCTCGGACATCGGGGCAGTCAACTTCAGCAGCGGCAAACCTCGGGATTATACGTGGAAACCCGTGCAACTCCAGGCTGGCCGAACCCCAGCCACCATCTGCGGGCGCCGCGACGCCCCTTCCGCCGGCTCTTGCCATCAGCGTCAGTCGGGCACTTAACGCAGCAGATGGGCGGCGTTGGCCGCTTGGCCTGGTCCGCAGGCTGCAGCTGCGCGCCGGATCCGGTCTTTCTTCAGGCCCATGCGCGGGTCGGCGCACAGCTGCAGCCCGCGGTGACCTGGATCGGCCACGCCACACTGCTGGTGTGGTCTGGGGGCATCGCCGCCCTGACCGACCCGATGTTTTTGAGGCGCGCCTCGCCGCTGAGCTGGCCGGGCACGCAGCCCGCCCAGCCACTGGGCATGAAGGCCCGGCTGGCCGACCAGGGCATCAGGCATGTGCAGGAACCGCACTGGTGGCAATCGACCCGGCTGCGGGGCCTGGCCGGCGAGGTGGAGGTGGAGCTCACGCCGGTGCAGCGCTGCTCGGGCCGGGGATGCTTGACCGCATGCGCGAACGCCGTGGCGGCTTGATGGTGATCGGCCCGCAGCACGCCAACCCGGCGGAAGCGGTGCAGATCCACCGCGATCTGGGCGCGCGGCGCTCGCTGGGCATGCATTGGGGCAGCTTCGAGCTCACCAACGAGGCGCTGAACGAGCCGCCCCGCGCGCTGGCGCAGGCCCGTCGCGCGGCAGGTGTGGCCGATGACGACTTCTTTGTGTCGGCGGTCGGTGAAACTCGCCGACTGCCTGGGCGCTGAAGTCTCGAGTTCAACTCCGGACGTTGCGCGCTACAGCCTGGCCATGTTCACCGGCACCCCCGGCACCGAGACTTCCAGCCTCAGCACGCAGCCCGCCAGCGTCTGCACGGCCAGTTCGTCGGCCGGCCGGTTTTCACGCGCAGTGGTGATGTACAGCGTTTTCAGGTCGGGCCCGCCAAAGCAGGGCATGGTCGGGCAGCGCACCGGCAGCTTCAGTTCGGCCAGCTCAGTGCCGTCGGCCGCCAGGCGCAGCAGGCGCTGGCCTTCGAACATCGCCACCCAGTAGGCGCCCTCGGCGTCGACGGCGGCGCCATCGGGCCGGCCACCGTACTGCGCCAGCGGCTGGCCATCGGCGCGCGGCTCGAACTGCTTGAACAGCTGTCGGTTCGACAGACCTCCCGTGCTCGGATCGAGGTCAAAGACCGTCACCTGGTGGGCCTTGGTGTCCGACCAGTACAGCCTGTGCCCGTCCGCGCTGAAGGCCAGGCCGTTGCTGACCGTCACGCCGTCGGCTGCACGCTGCAGGCGCTGGCCGGCCGGGCGATCGGGGTCGAAGCAGTACAGCGCGGCCTGCGGCAGTCGTCGGTCGTCGATGGTGCCGACCCAGAGCCGGCCCTGGGCGTCGGCCTTGCCGTCGTTGAAGCGCTGCTGGCCGGGGTCGTAGGGCGGGCTGGCCACGGCTTCGCGTGTGCCAGTGTCGGGGTCGAAGCGCCACAGGCCATCGCGCATGGCCACCAGCAGTCCGCCGCCCAGCAATGGCGCCATGGAGCCGGGTTCACTGGGCACCGGCCATTGCCGATGCTGCTCGCTGACCGGGTTCCAACAGTTGATGAACCTGCCCGGGATGTCGCACCAGTACAGCTGCTGCTCTTGCGGGTGCCAGAACGGCGACTCGCCGAGCAGCGATGCCGGCACCGGCAGGGCCGAGATTTCGCCAAACACCAGCGTGGAACTCAAAGCGGCGCCACCTCGAGCAGGAACGACGCCTCCAGTGTTTCACCTGGCTTGACGGTACGCAGGCCAGGTGAAACACTGGAGGCTTGACGGTACGCAGGCCATGCAGCGCCGGCTCGGCCATCTGTACGGCATTGTTGACATGGCTGACCGGTTCGAGGCAATAGAACGGTTTGTCCTTGGGCGTGAAGACCACCAGATAGGGCACCGACGCACTGAGCTTCATCGACAGCTTTTCGTCGCGGATGCGTGCCGCGCCGCGCCAGCCTTCAAAGCAGTTGTCGTAGTCGAGGTGGGCCACGTCGGCGTCGATGCCGGCCTGCGCCACCTTGCGCGTGGGCAACTCGGTGGCGGCGTCACGTTCCCAGCGGTCGGTCAGCTCGATGTGCAGCCGGCTGCGGCTGCGCTTGGCAAAGTAAGGATGCCAGCCCAGGCCCGCAGGCTGCGGCCGCTGGTCGGTGCTGGTCAGCGCAAGATCAATGCGCAGGCCCTGGGCTGACAGCTTCAGCCGCTGGCTCAAGTTGAAGGCGAACGGCCAGGCCGCGTCAGCCGTCTGCTTGAACACCAGTTCAACCGCATCGGCGGATTGCGACGCCACCTCCCAAGGGCCCTGCCAGGCCGTGCCATGCATGGCATGGGGGCTGTCGCTGAAGTTCGACTGGATGCTGTGATCCTGCCCCTGCCAGCGAAAGCGCCGGAAGCCGACGCGGTTGCTGTAGGGCGCCATCACAAAGCCCCCAGCGGCACGCGGCGTGTCGAGCACGGCGGCGGCGGCGTCGCCGGTGCTGCGCAGCACCGCAACGTCACCACACCACAGGCCGCAGATGCTGGCGCCCAGGTCGGGACGCAGGGTCAGGCGCATCTGCTCGGCGCGCAGCTCAATCAAGGAGATGGAAGGGTTGGTCATGGCGCCTTGCTGGCGGTTGTGGAATCAGGAAGGGAGGCACTGCAGTGTTGGCAGCGGGCGAGCAGCGAGCAAACAGCGGTCAGAGGTCGACCTTCAGGTAATGGGCGCCTGGCAGCGGATTGAAGTAATAGGGCGGCACGTCCACAAAGCCCAGCGATTCGTACAGACCCCGAGCCGACTCCATGTCGTCCAGGGTGTCGAGCAGCATGGCCGAGTAGCCGGCCTCGGTGGCACGGTCGATCAGGTGCTGCGCCAGTTGCCGGCCCAGGCCGAAGCCCCGGAATGCGCGGCGCACGAACAGCCGTTTCATCTCGCAGGCATTGGCATAGTCCACATCGGCCAGGCCACGAAACGCGCCGCAACCGGCCAGCTCACCGTCGACAAAGGCCAGCAGCAGCAGGCCCTGGGGCGAGGCGTAGACGCCCGGCAGCTCGTTCAGCTCGGCGTCGAAGTTCTGGAAACACAGGTCCACGCCCAACATCTCGGCGTATTCACGGAACAGCGCACGCGTGGCGTCCAGCAGCTCGGGGCTGTGCGGCACTTGCAGGCGAATCTCGGGGGGCGGCATCAGCGCAGGGGGGCCATGTGCGGAACAGTCTAACCGCGCCAGCGGCCATTGCAGCTTGGTGAAAGGCCAGCCATGCTCGGGCCGAATGCACCACCGCAGGGCTGCAGCGCGGCAGCGGTCTGCGCCGAAAGGCGCCGGCTCAGCCCGGGGCTGCCTGGGCAAAGCCCAGAACGACCCGGCGGGTCCTGGCCGACTTCTTCTCGATTTTCGTCACCACGATGGCGCCGATGTCGGCGGTGTTGGCCACATGGGTGCCGCCGCAGGGTTGCAGGTCGACGTCGGCGATCGCTATCAGGCGCACGCGCCCCTGGCCTCGGGGCGGCTGGACGCTCATGCTGCGCACCAGGCCGGGATTGGCGTCGAGTTCGGCGTCGCTGATCCAGCGCTGGCCTACCGCTGTGGCCGCAGCCACCAGGCGGGCCAGGCCGGCGTTGAGCGCGTCCTTGTCCAGCGGCTCGGTCATGTGGAAATCGAGCCGGGCATAGGTGCTGGTGATCGAGCAGCCGTCCACCGGGTGCGGCACCAGCGCGCACAGCAGATGGGTGGCGGTATGAAAGCGGCGGTGGGCCTCGCGCCGGGCGGCGTCCACCTGCGCAGCCACACGCTCGCCGGGCCGCCAGGGGCGCATATTGGTCTCACCCGGGTAGACATGCAGGATCTGCCCCGCTTGCGCGCCCTTGCGGGTGTCGGTGATGAGCAGTTCGGCCAGCGCGGGCTGGCCCAGCAGCCGCAGCGCGCCGGTGTCACCGGCCTGGCCACCGCCCTGGGGATAGAACACCGTGCGGTCGAGCTCGATGCCGCGCTCGCTGACGGCGGTGATGGTGGCCTCGCAGTGCAGCAGACCGGCGTCGTCACGGAACAGTTCTTCGGTCATGGGCGGCTCAGGCTGACGGGGCCAAGGTCGGCGCTGGGGTTGGCGGGGCGTCGTCGGTGCTGAGCGTGACCCGCTTGCGACCCGATTGCAGTTCGATTTTCACCGCCGGGCCATGGCGTCGCAGTTCGACGCCTTGGGGCTGCAACAGGGCGGATACCCGTTCGGGCAGACCGCAAATGGCCACGCTGCGCAGCTTCAAGCCGCCGTCCGGCAGCGCATCGGCAGGGTGCTGACCCTGCCACTCGATCAGGCTGGGCAGCGCGCCCGCGCAGCCGATGTGGCCGTCCTCGCGAACCAGGATGCGCCATTGCAGCAGGCCCTGTTCGGTGTCACGGCTGGCTGCCAAGGCTTGGCCTGGGTCCTGACTCAGCTGGACCAGGCCGAAGCGCAGCATTTCCAGCTGGCGGGTGCGCAGCACGGCATGCACCAGCCGGGGCGCTTGCAGCACCGCCGCCTGCAGCGCCGGCTGGTCGATGCCGAACCAACGCGGCCGGTCGGGCGGCGGCGCATCGGGGTCGATGGCGATGATTTCCAGATAGGCCTGAGGGAAGGCCGGGCTGGAGATGTTCAGCAGCCGGTTGTGGGTGCCCATCAGAGGGTGTTTGCCGCCGGGCTCGGGGGTCAGGCCCAGCGTGGCTTCGCACCAGGCCACGCCTTGAGCCAGGGTGTGGGCGACGACGACAAGGTGGTCAATTTGGGTGTTCACAGGCTCACGGTACCCGAAATCAGGGTCAGCACCTCGCCGCCGATCCAGGTCTGGCCGTCCTCCTGCACCACGTGGACACGCCCGGCACGGCCGAGCGCGGCACCCTGCGCGGCCACATAGCGGGTCGGCGCCAGGCCGGCGGCCATCAGCCACAGCGCCAGGCCGGCGTTCAGGCTGCCGGTGACCGGGTCTTCGGGCACGCCCAGGCCGGGAACGAAGGCGCGCACCTCGAACCGGCATTCGCGGCCCTCGGGCCAGGGCCCGACCACGCCCAGCTTCAGGCCGGCCATGGCGCTGAAGTCGGGCTGGAGCGCCTGCACTGCGGCGCCGTCGGCCAGCAACGCAGCGACCCAACCCGGGCCGTTGTCGACCCATTCGCAGCGCAGCAAGGCGGCGTCCGGCAGCCGAAGTGCCAGCGCGATCTGAGCCCGGGTGGCTGCGTCGGCCGGCCCGCTGCGGCGCAGCGGCGGCGCGGCAAAGGCCAGGCGCGGCCCGTCCTGCCGCACCGTGACCAGGCCGACACCACACTCCTGCACCACGCGACCGGCCTGCTGCGGCACGCCACCGGCGTCCAGCCAAGCCTGGCAGCTGCCCAGCGTGGGGTGGCCGGCAAACGGCAGTTCACCGCCGGGGGTGAAGATGCGCACGCGGTAGTCTGCGCCAGCGTCGGTGGGCGGCAGCAAAAAGGTGGTCTCGGACAGGTTGGTCCAGCACGCAAAGTCGGCCATCTGCGCGTCGCTCAGGCCCTGGGCATCATGCACCACGGCCAGTGGGTTGCCACGCAGCGCCTGGGCGCTGAACACATCGAGCTGGGTGAAACGGCGGGGCTGGGTCATGCTCACTCCATGGCGGCGCCGACGCTGGCGCGCACCGGCAGGCCTGCCGGGTCGAAGCCTTCGAGGCAGAACACGTTGACGCCATAGTGGTCGGGCGTGACGCGCTTGCGGTGGAAGGGGTAGACGCCACAGACCTTGCAGAAGTAGTGGCGGGCGGTGCGGCTGTGAAAGCGGTATTCGGTGAGGCTGTCCTGCCCGGCCAGCAGGGTGAAGCGGCTTTCATGCACCTTGACCATCAGCGCGTTCTTGCGCCGGCAGATCGAGCAGTCGCAGCGGGTGAGCTCCGGAAAGTCGGTCTCGATCTGAAAGCGCACGGCGCCGCAATGGCAGCTGCCCTGCCAGCGCTGCAGGCTGCGCGCGGTCTCGCTCACGGGTGCACCCTGGGGCCTGTGGCCCTGTCCCGCCGAGCGGGAATTCGCCCCTTCGGGCGGCCGGGCGGGGCTCATGGCGCGGGCTCGCGCAGGCTGTCCAGGTGGCTGCGCAGCACCCGGCCCAGCATCGCCACGCCGGTGTCGATCTGCTCTGGCGCCAGCGTGACGAAGGACAGCCGCAGCGTGCGCGGATCAGCGCCATGGGCCGCGCCCGGCCCCGCACCTCGGCCGGCCATCGGCGGGTAGAAGGCCAGGCCCGGCACATAGGCCATGCCCTGTTCCAGCGCTGCCGGCAACAGCGCCGTGGCGTCGCAATCCTCGGGCAGGCGCAGCCAGAAGAACATGCCGCCCCGGGGCTGCTGCCAGACACAGTCCTCGGGCATGTGGGCCTGCAGCGCTTGCGCCATGGCCATGCACTGGCTGCGATAGCGCTGGCGGATCTGTGGCACATGCTGGTCGAGAAAGCCGTTCCTGATCACCTCATGGACCACCCGCTGGTTGAAGCTGGGCGTGTGCAGGTCGGCCGCCTGCTTGGCGTTGACCAGGCGCGCATGCAGGGCCTGGGGCGCGACCAGGTAGCCCAGACGCAGGCCCGGTGCCAGCACCTTGCTGAAGCTGCCCAGGTAGACCACACCCTCGGGCCACAGCGCGGCCAGCGGCGGCGGCGGCGGGGCGTCGAACCACAGCTCGCCATAGGGGTTGTCTTCGACCAGGGGCACGGCGGCGCATTGCGCTGCGGCCACCAGCTGCTCACGCCGCGCCGCGCCGAAGACCCGGCCGGTGGGGTTCTGGAAGTTGGGCAACAGGTAGGCGAAGCGGGTGCCCGGCGCGTCGTGCTTCAAGGCGGCAAGAGCCTGGGGCAGCGGTCCTTGCTCGTCGCTGTGCAGCGGTGCGTACAAGGGCTCAAACGGGTTGAAGGCCTGCAGCGCACCCAGGTAGGTGGGCGTTTCCACGGCCACCGGCGCGCCGGCGTCGATCAGTACCTTGCCCACCAGGTCCAGCCCCTGCTGCGAGCCGGTGGTGATCAGCACCTGTTCGGCGCTGACCCGCTGGCCCTGGTCGCGCAGCTGCTGCGCGACCCAGTCACGCAGGGGCGCAAAGCCCTCGGTGCTGGCGTACTGCAGCGCCTCGCGCGGGGTGTCGGTCAGCACCTTGTCGCAGGCCTGCCGCATGGCCTGGACCGGAAAGCTGTCGGGCGACGGCAGGCCGCCGGCCATCGACAGCATGCCCGGTTGTTCGGCCACCTTCAGCAGCTCACGGATGGCGGAAGCGTTCATGCGCGCGCAGCGGCGGGCCAGGGTCCAGGGGCTCATGCGGTTTCTCTTGCGGCTTGGGCAGCTTGGGCAGCTTGGGCAGCTTGGGACGAGGGGACGGCACCGGCCGTGCGCTGGCGGCGCGACACCCACACCGTGGCCAGCACGGCCAGCGAAAAAACCACCGTGGCGGCGTCCAGCCGCTCGCCCAGCAGCGGCACGGCCAGCCACATCGACAAGAACGGCTGCAGCAACTGCACCTGGCTCACGCGCAGCATGCCGCCCAGCGCCAGGCCTCGGTACCAGGCAAAAAAGCCCAGCCACATCGAGAACACCGACACATACAGAAATCCGCCCCAGGCCTGGGGCAGCACCGGCTGCTCGGGCCATGACAACAAACCCACCGGCAGGGTGATCGGCAAGCAGGCCAGCAGCACCCAGCCAATGACCTGTTCGGGTGCCATCGGCGGCTGGCCGTCACCCTGCGGCGCCGACAGCCGCGCGCCCTGCACATAGCCAAAACCCGAACACAGCACCGCGCCCAGCAGCAGGCCGTCGGCCAGTTGCAGCCCGGCCCCGCCCTGCCAGGCGGCATAGCCCAGCACCAGCAGGCTGCCGGCCAGCGCACAAAGCCAGAAACCGCGCGACGGCCGCTGGCGCAGCAGCAGCGCGCCCATCACCGCCGTGCCCATGGGCAGCAGGCCGGACACCACGGCGGCATGCACGGCGTCCACCCGCTGCACCGCAAAGCCCAGCAGCAGTGGCCAGCCAAAGACCACGCCCAGCGAGCTGAGCAGCAAGTAGCGCCACTGCGACGGCCGAGGCCAGGGCGCATGCACGGCCAGCAACCAGGCCAGCGACAACAGGCCCGCCAGCGCCGCCCGGCCAAAGGCGATGAACACCGGCGACAGCTGCGGCGCAGCCAGGCTGCCCGAGGCCAGCCGGGTCATCGGGATCGTCAGCGCAAAGATCATCACGCCCAGCGCACCCAGCAGCCAGCCCCGGCTGGCGTCGGACAACAGGGGCGCAGGCGCCAAGACAGGGCTCGGATTCATGGCCTCAGTCTAGGCGGGCGAACCGATGCAAAACAGTACACTGCACGGTACAGTTGGCTGATCTGTACCGTCGCAGCTGTCGATACAGACAACCGCCATCAAGCGCCATGAACGCCCTGCAAGAACTGCCCACAGCCGCGCTGCCTGCCACACCGGCCCCGCCATCCAGGCGCGCTGCCGGTACGCTGGGCACGCAATTGGCAGGCTGGTTTGGCGAGCGCATCCGCCGCCAGGTGCTGGTGCCGGGGGCGCGTTTGCCGTCGGTACGCGACTGCGCGCACCAGCATGGTGTCAGCCCCAGCACCGTGGTGCTGGCCTATGACCAGCTGCAGGCCCTGGGCCTGGTCGAGGCACGCCGTCAGCGCGGCTTCTTCGTGCGCGACAGGCTCGGCCGGCCTGACGGCCAGGCCGGCTCGGCCTCGCTGGTGACGCCACTGCCCGCGCCGGTGGATGCCACGGCCTTGATCCGAGGCATGTTCCGCGCGGAACCGGAGCGCAGCGGCCAGGTCGCTGCGGGCGCGGTGCCACGCAGCGTCGGCCCCGGCCCCGGGCAAGGCACGCTGCCCGAGGCCTGGCTGGACGCCGCGCTGGTGCGCAAGGCGCTGCGCCACTGCCTGCCGCAGGCTGCCGAGGCCCTGGGCTATGGCCTGCCCGCCGGTGACGCCGGCCTGCGCCAGGCGCTGTCGCGACGCCTGGGCGGCGACCTGGGCATTGCCGCCGCGCCGTCGCAGATCGTCACCACCGTGGGCGCCACCCATGCGCTGGACCTGATCGCCCGCACCCTGCTGCAGCCCGGTGACGCGGTGCTGGTCGACGAGCCCGGCTGGGCGGTGGAATTTGCCCGGCTCACCCGCATGGGCATGCGCCTGCTGCCGGTGCCGCGCGGGCCCGCCGGGCCCGATCTGGCACTGATGGATCAGCTGCTGGCCGCGCACCGACCCAAGCTCTATGTCACCGTGTCGGTGCTGCACAACCCCACCGGCCACAGCCTGTCGCTGGCCACCGCACACCGCATCCTGCAACTGGCCGAGACCCATGGCCTGACCATCGTCGAGGACGACACCTACGCCTGGCTGGCGCCGCCCCATGCGCCTCGGCTGGCGGCGCTGGACGGGCTGCGACGCACGGTTTATGTCTCGGGCTTCAGCAAGATCCTGGCCCCGAGCTGGCGCGTGGGCTACCTGGCCGCGTCGCCCGAACTGGCCGAGCGGCTGATCGACAGCAAGCTGCTGTGCACGCTGAGCAGCCCGGCACTGCTGGAGCGCGCAGTGGCCTGGTGCCTGGAGCAAGGCCTGCTGCGCCGCCACGCCGAGCGGGTGGTGGCCCGGCTCGACCGCGCCAGGACCCAGGTGGTGCGCCTGGCCGAGGCCGCCGGCTGCAGCTTTGCCGCGCCGCCGCAGGGCCTGTTCGGCTGGGTCGACACCGGCGTGGACAGCGACCGCCTGGCCGCAAGCATGGCCGCCGACGGCTGGCTGCTGGCGCCGGGCAGCCTGTTTCACGCCTCGCCCCGGCGCAGCACGCTGATGCGCCTGAACTTTGCCTGTGCCCAAGATCCGCGCTTCTGGCGCGCCTTTGCCACCGCCCGCGACGCACTGACCTGAGCGCCCGATGAGCCCACCCCTGTTTGCCAACACCGTGCCCATGGACACCCAGCCGCCGCCGTTCGGCACGCTGTGGGGCGATTCGCGCGACGCCATCAGCCCGTCGCTGCTGCAAGACCTGGGCCGCTTCGACCATGTTCAGGGCTCGCCTCGGGCCTTGTTGGAGGTGCTGGCCGCCTGTGTGCGTCACACCCAGCCGCTGGCGCTGCGCCTGGGCCGCACGGAGGCCTCGCAAGACCTGACGCTGACCGTGTTTCCGCGCCAGCGTCTGGTGCACTGCCCGATGGCCATGGCCGAATTCGAGTCCAGCCCCAGGCTGAGCTGGCCGGTGCTGGGCATCGACCCGACCCGGTTGACGCCGCCGGCCGAGCCCGGCGACAAAACCGGTCATGCCGGCCTGCGCAGCCCCGTCAGCCCGCACCAGGCCCCCTGGTACCCGCTGGCCCCGCTGCTGTGGGCCGTGGCGCTGGGCGGCGAACGCTGGTCCCTGCTGCCCGAACTGGACGGCCAGGCCGCCTACCGCGTGGCGCCGGGCACGCATCTGGCCGGGCTGGACGTGCCCGGCGCCATGCAGGTCTGCGTGACCCGGCTGCGGCGCGAAACCTGCAACCTGCGCGACATCGCCGATTGGCGGCAGCTCGGCACCGAGCGCGCGATGCGGCTGCTCAATGCGCTGTACCTGCAGTCCGCGCTGATCGTCAGCCGCAGCCACCCGGCGGCGACCAACGAGGGCTGGGCGGGGTACCGGCGCTAGGAGCCTGTCGGGCTTGGGGCGTCGAAAGCGAGAAGCAGCCCCAGCGAGGACAGTTTTTGCCGGATTTGCAGGCCCATAGTTCAACTATGGGACAAAAAGCCGGTGAAAAATGGACCGCTGAGGCCGTTTCGCAGCCGACGATCCCCAAGTCCGACAGGCTCCTAGGAGCGTGGGTGGCGGCAGGCGGGGGCTGCAGCAGGCCGACCTCAGAACACGTCGAGCGTCGGGAAGGCATCGCTGCCGGCCAAGCAGTTCCACAGCAGGCAGGCCAGGCCCAGGTCGCCGGTCCACAGTGAGTGACGGCCCTGACCATGCTCGACCCGGTGCCGCTCAACCTGCTCACAGCCGTGCATTGCCAGCGCACGGGCGCGGTCAAGCCAGACCGCATCGCCGCTGCGCCGCCACAGCTTGAGCATCGCAAAACCGCTGCCGGCGGTGCCGTGACAGAGGCCGGCGCCTTTGCTCAGCGGGCCGGCACGCCAGACCAGTGCCCCGGCCTGCAGCAGCAGGGTGTCCCATTCGGGCGTGCGCGGTGCGCCGGCCAGCCGGCAGACGATGCCCGGCGCGCCGTGGCAGTCCTGCACCAGCGGCAGCCGGTTGGCCGGGCGCTGCGGGCTGATGCCGGCAAACCAGTTGATTCCGCCGTCGGCATGCTGTGCGGTGGCCTGCAAGGTTTCCAATGCGCGTTCGGCCATCAGCGCGACCTGCCCGGCAGGGAGCAGCGCCCGCGCCCGCAGGAAGGGATACACATTGCCGGCAAAACCATGGCCGGCGCCGATGTAGCGCGTCGGCGCACGACCGTACAGGTTCTGCACCCACAGCCAAGTGCCGGTGTCGGCATCGATCTCCATCTCGGCCTGCAAGGCATTGGCCGCTTCGCGCACCAGCGAGGTCCAGCATGCATCGCCGGTGGCCTCGGCCATGTGGATGGCAACCAGCACCGTGCCAGGATTGCCCCAAAGCGGCTCACGCGCAGGGTTGTGCAGGTTGCCTTGCACGGTGTCGAACAGGCGCTGGGCCAGCGCCTGGCCGGGCTGCAGGGTCCAGTGCAGTAGATCGAGCCCGGCGTCACCAAACAGGTAAGACGCCACGCCGTGGTGGCTGTCAGCCAGCTGCAGACGGTTGGCGTCGCGCAGCGTGGCAACAAAGGCTGCGAAGTCCGGCGGCGCGTCGATCGCCCCGCATCGGGCAAGATGCCGCAGGGCCCAGACCACGCCGCCTGAGCCGAAATACAGGTTGTGAAAACGGTCGATCGGCAGCTCAGGGTCGTCCAACGGATGGGCGCGCCAACCCAGGCCGGGCTCGTACGCCGCCAGGGCCGAATCGGCCATGCGCCGAATCGCGTCGCGGGCGGTGGCGTCGTCCCACGGCGGGGCGTTCAGCACCTCGTGTCGGGCGGGGTCGAACAGGCCGGTCATCATGGTCGGTGGCTCCTGGCGGGCAGCTTGGACGCTGCGCAGGTCAGCCTAACCGATCCGCGCCTGTGGCTGGCCGGTAGCCTGGGTCAATCCATCGCCAACGCCGCCACTGGCCAGGCGCTGTCAGCAGCGGTTTCTGCGCATCCCGCCAGGCCACTGCACAGCAGCAGCCCAGACCGCAGGCGCGCACTAGCCCAGCGCTTCCCAGCGCTCCAGCGCGGCCATCAGTGCTTCGTCGATCTGTGCATGGCGCTGGTGCAGCAAGGGCACCTGGGCCAACTCGTCGGCGTACAGGCTGGGGCTGGCCAAACGGGCGGCGATGCCGGCCTGCTCGGCTTCCAGCGCGGCGATGCGGGCCGGCAGCTCGGCCAGTTCACGCTGCTCTTTGTAGCTGAGCTTGCGGGCCTTGGCGGCGGGTGCTGCGGCGGCTGGCGCAGGGGCTGGCGCGGCCGAGTCGGCGCTGGCCTTCACCGGCGCCTTGGCCGCGCCTTCGGCCTGCGCGGCGAGCATGCGCGCGCGCTGCACGCGCCAGTCGGCGATGCCGCCTTCGTACTCGCGCCAGCGGCCGGGCTCCAGGTCGCCCTCCCAGCAAATCAGGCTGGTCACCACGTTGTCCAGGAAACGCCGGTCGTGGCTGACCAGGAACACCGTGCCGGCGTAGTTCTGCAGCAGCTCTTCCAGCAGTTCCAGCGTGTCGATGTCGAGGTCGTTGGTCGGTTCGTCCAGCACCAGCACATTGGCGGGCAGCGCAAACAGCCGCGCCAGCAGCACCCGGTTGCGTTCACCACCCGACAGCGTGCGCACCGGGCTGTGGGCGCGCGCGGGCGAGAACAGAAAGTCGTTCAGGTAGCTCATCACATGCTTGCGCTGGCCGTTGAACTCGATCCATTCACTGCCCGGACTGATGCTGTCGGCCAGCGTGGCGTCCAGGTCCAGGCCGGCGCGCATCTGGTCGAAATAGGCGACCTCGATCTTGCTGCCCTGGCGAATCTTGCCGGCGGTGGGCTGCAACTGGCCCAGGATCAGCTTGAGCAGCGTGGTCTTGCCCGCGCCGTTGGGCCCGACCAGGCCGATCTTGTCGCCGCGCAGGATGGTGGCGCTGAAGTCCTGCACGATCAGCTTGGGGCTGGCGCGGTCGCCGAAGCTCATGCCGACCTCGGTCAGCTCGGCCACGATCTTGCCGCTGGGCGCGCCCGCGTCAACCTCCAGCCGAACCTGGCCCAAGGAATCGCGCCGCTTTGCGCGCTGCGCCCGCAGAACCTCCAGCCGCTGGATGCGGGCCACGCTGCGGGTGCGCCTGGCCTCCACGCCTTTGCGGATCCAGACCTCTTCGGCGGCCAGCAGCTTGTCGGCGCGGGCGCTGGCCAGCGCCGCGTCCTCCAGCACGCGGGCCGTGGTGCTCTCGGAGGTGATGAATTCGCCCGGGTAGCTGCGCAGCAGGCCGCGGTCGAGTTCGACGATGCGGGTGGCCACCGCATCGAGGAAGGCGCGGTCGTGGCTGATCAACATCACCGCGCCGCGAAAGCCACACAGCAGCCCCTGCAGCCACTCGATCGAATCGAGGTCGAGGTGGTTGGTCGGCTCGTCGAGCAACAGCACGTCGGGCACCGCCACCAGCGCCTGGGCCAGCGCGACGCGCTTTTTCTGCCCGCCCGAGAGTTGGCCGATCTCGCGGCTGCCGTCCAGATGCAGCTGGGCCAGCGTGGTGTCCACTCGCTGCTCCCAGTTCCAGGCGTCCAGCGCCTCGATGCGGGTCTGCAGCGCGTCCAGGTCCACGCCATCGGCATGTTCCTCGTAGGCCTGGCGCACGGCGCGGGCCTCGGCCACGCCCTCGCTGACGGCCTCGAACACGCTGTGGCCGGGCTCGAACACCGGCTCCTGCGGCACGTAGCAGATGCGCAGGCCCTGGGTCATCTGCAGCAGGCCGTCGTCCAGCTTCTCCTGGCCGGCGATGACCTTGAGCAGCGACGACTTGCCGGCGCCGTTGCGGCCGATCAGGCCCACGCGCTCGCCGGCCTCCAGCGAGAGGCCGGTGGCATCGAGCAGGGCGACATGGCCAAAGGCGAGATGGGCGTTGGAGAGTGAGAGCAGGGCCATGGCCGCATTGTCGCTGGCCGCACCCGCCCCTCATGTCAGCCCACCAAACGCCGACCGCCAGACTGTGCTGGCCTTAGAGCGTCAGGTCGCTTGGCTCAGCGCCTGCTCCAGCGCGTCGATGAACAGCGCGGCCACGTCGCAGCCGGTCTGCTGCATGATTTCCTGAAAGCCGGTCGGGCTGGTGACGTTGAGCTCGGTCATGCTGCTGCCGATCACGTCCAGCCCCACCAGCAGCAGGCCGCGCGCGGCCAAAGTCGGGCCCAGGGCCTGCGCAATCTCGCGGTCGCGCTCGCTCAGCGGCTGAGCCACACCCTTGCCGCCGGCGGCCAGGTTGCCGCGGATCTCGCTGCCCTGCGGGATGCGGGCCAGGCAGAACGGCACCGGCACGCCACCGATGAGCAGGATGCGCTTGTCGCCCTGGCTGATCTCGGGCAGGTATTTCTGCACCATCAGGGTCTGCGCACCGTTGCAGTTGAGCGTCTCGGTGATCGCGCCCAGGTTCAGGCCGTCGGGGCCGACGCGGAAGATGCCCATGCCGCCCATGCCGTCCAGCGGCTTGCAGATGATGTCGTGGTGCTCGGCGTGGAAGCGTTTCACGTCGGCCGCGTCGCGCGTGACCAGCGTGGGGCCGATGAACTGCGGAAATTCCAGGATCGCCAGCTTCTCGGGGTGGTCGCGCAGCGCGGCGGGCCGGTTGAACACGCGCGCGCCCTCACGCTCGGCCTGGCCCAGCAGGTGGGTGGCGTAGAAGTACTCGCTGTCGAACGGCGGGTCCTTGCGCATGAGCACCGCGTCGACCTCGGCCAGCACCTGTGGTCGCTCGTCGGGGGCCTGCTGGGTGGCGGAGAACCAGTGCTTGGCGTGGCCGGTCAGCGTGATGTCGCGCACGAAGGCGGTGACCTTTTCGCCGCGCTGCCAGCGGATGTCCTGCGGCGTGCAGGCCATCAGCTGGTGGCCGCGCCTGGCGGCCTCGCGCATCATCGCAAAGCTGGTGTCCTTGTAGGTCTTGAAGCCTTCCAGCGGGTCGGCAACGAACAGCAGCTTCATGGCGGCGCAGCGGGTCAGCCGGGTCAGCGAATGGGCCGCCAGTGTTGCACAGCCAGTGCCACGCTGCCGGCCACCACGCCCCAGAATGCCGCGCCGATGCCGGCCACCGACACGCCAGAGAGCGTGACCAGAAAGGTCAGTGCTGCGGCGTCGCGGTGGCGCGGCTCCTGCAAGGCGCTGGCCAGTGCACCCGCAATGGTGCCCAGCAGCGCCAGGCCCGCCACCGCCGCCACCAGCTCTTTCGGAAACGCCGTCAGCAGCCCCACCACCGCGCCACCGCCCAGGCCCAGCGCGGTGTAGAAGATGCCGGCCACCACCGGCGCGGTGTAGCGCTTGGCGGGGTCGGCATGGGCTTGCGCGCTCATGCAGATCGACGCGGTGATGGCCGCCAGGTTGATCGCAAAGGCACCAAAAGGCGCCAGCACCAGCGTGACCAGGCCGGTGGCGGCGGTCACCGGCGAGACGGGTATGGCGGTGAAACCCGCCGCCCGTTGCGCCGCCACGCCGGGCAGGTTCTGCGAGGCCATGGTGACGACGAACAGCGGCAACGCCACGCCCACCACCGAGGCCAGCGTGAACTGCGGCATCACGAACACCGGCCTGGCCCAGGCCATGTCCACCGCCGCCAGTGACACCTGGCCCTGCAGCAGGGCCACCGCTACCCCGGCGGCCAGCACGCCGGGCACGGCATAGCGTGGCCACCAGCGGCGGCCGGCCAGAAAAGCCGCCACCATGGCCAGCACCAGACCGGGCGCGGTTCTGACCGCCAGCACCGCGTCCAGCCCGAAGCGCGTGAGCACGCCGGCCAGCAGTGCGGCGGCCACGGCCATCGGCAGCTTGTCCATCACCCGCTCGAACAGGCCCGACACACCGGCCAGCGTGATCAGCAGCGCGCAGACGACAAAGGCGCCGGTGGCCTCGGCCAGGCCCAGGCCTTGGGTGGCGGCCAGCAGCGCAGCGCCCGGCGTGCACCAGGCGGTGAGCACCGGCAGCCGGTAGTACAGCGACAGGCCGATGCAGGACAAGCCCATCGCAATGCCCAGCGCCCACATCCACGATGCGGTCTGCGCCGGCGTGGCGCCCAGGGCCTGTGCGGCCTGGAACACGATGGCCACCGAACTGGTGTAGCCCACCAGCACCGCCACAAAGCCGGCCACCACCGCCGACATCGACACATCGGCCCAGAACGACGACTTGCGCAATCCACCCCCTGCGTTGACCGAGCCCGGCAGCATAGCCGCCGGCTCAAGTTGCGCGCGCCAACGCCGATACACCGTGGACCAAGCCCCCCAAAGAGCCCCACCCCATGTGCCGACTGCTCGCCTATCTGGGTGACCCGATTTTTCTGGACCAGCTGGTCTCGGCGCCCAGCCACTCGCTGGTGCACCAGTCCATGCGCGCCGAACAGGCCCGCACGGTGACCAATGGCGACGGCTTTGGCGTGGGCTGGTACGGCGAACGCCGCGACCCCGGCGTTTACCGCGAGGTGATGCCGGCCTGGTCGGACGAGAACCTGGCCGCGCTGTGCGCCACCGTGCGCTCGGGCCTGTTCTTCGCCCATGTGCGCGCGGCCACCGGCGGCGGTGTGGCGCGCACCAACTGCCACCCCTTCCGCCATGGCCGCTGGCTGTTCATGCACAACGGCCAGATCGGCGGCTACAGCCAGGTCCGCCGCACACTGGAAGCCTGGCTGCCGGACGAGTTGTTCGCGCAGCGCCGGGGGGCCACCGACTCGGAGCTGCTGTTCCTGCTGGCGCTGGCCCGCATCAACGCCGGAGAAGAACCCGGCCCGGCCATGCAGGCGGTGCTGGACGACACCTGCAGCGTGATGTCCGACCAGGGCGTGACCGAGCCGCTGCGCTTTGCTGCCGCGCTGTCAGATGGCGAGGTGATCTGGGCCTTTCGCTACAGCAGCGACGCCAGCCCGCCCAGCCTGTACGTGGGTGAATCGGGCGCCGGCCAGGTGCTGGCCTCGGAGCCGGTGGACGACCAGCCCGAGCACTGGCGGCCGGTGCCGGCCAACGCCTGGCTGCAACTCAGCCGGGCCGGCGCCACGATGCACGCCTGATCGGTTTGAGGCTCAAGCTGCCACGGCGGCCAGGGGCAGCGGCGCTTCCTTGATCGGCAGATGGATCAGGGCCGCCACCACGGCGAGCACGATGTCCAGATACCAGATCCAGTCATAGGCGCCGGTGGCCTCGAAGACCTGGCCGCCCAGCCAGGCGCCGGTGAAGCCGCCGATCTGGTGCGTCAGCATCACCAGGCCGAACAGCGTGGCCATGTGGCGCACGCCGAAGAACTTGGCCACCAGGCCTGCTGTGGGGGGCACGGTGGACAGGAAGGTCAGGCCCATCGCTGCGGCAAACAACAGCATCACGGTGCCGGACTTGGGTGCGAGCAAAAACAGCAGCACGCACAGCGCCCGCATGGCATAGACCAGCGACAGCAGCGACTTCATGCGCCAGCGCCCCATCGCCCAGCCCATGCTCAGGCTGCCGATGATGTTGAACAGGCCCAGCACCGCCAGCGACCAGGCGCCGTACTGCAGCGGCAAGCCGCAGGACGCGACCACCCCGGGCAGGTGCGTGCCCAGGAAGGCCACATGGAAACCACAGACAAAAAAGCCCGCCGCCAGCAACAGAAAGCTGCGGTGACGCAGGGCCTGGGCGATGGCCTGGCGCGTGCTGGCGGCTGGCGCGAAAGCGGGCTGGCCTGAAGCCGATGCCGCCGCCGTGGGCGCCGGGTCGTCGGCGCGCCCGCTCAGAACCCAGGCCGCCGGCAGGGCCAGCAAGACCAGCAGACCCAGCACCTGCATCGCAGCCACCCAGCCCAGGCCGACCATCAGCGCAGCGGCCAAGGGCGCCATCACGAACTGTCCGAGTGAGCCACCGGCGTTGACGATGCCGGTGCCCAGGCCGTATTTGGCCGGCGGCAGCAGCCGCATGGAGGCCGCCATCAAAACCGCCGGCCCGGCCATGCCGGCGCCGCCGGCCGAGAGCATGCCGATGGACACGATCAGCCCGAAGGTGCTGGTCATGTAGGGCGTGATCACCGTGCCCAGCGCGACCAGGCTTATCCCCAGCAGCAGCACGCGGCCGGCGCCGACCCGGTCGGCCATGGCGCCGGCAAAGGGCTGGCTCAGACCCCAGAACAGCTGGCCGCAGGCAAAGGCCAGGCTGATGCTGCCCAGACCCAGCTGCGTTGATGTGTTCAACGAACCCAGGAACAGACCCATGGTCTGGCGCGTGCCCATGGTCAGCGCAAAGGTGCTGGCCGCGGCCAGCAGAACGACCCAGGCCGCCCAGCGGCGTGTGGTGGTTTCAGCCATGGTCAGAACCTTTGGTTTGGGCGCCCGGCGAGCGAAGAGATCTGTCGATCAGCGGCGCGGGTCTCCAGGTTCATGCGCAAGTATCGGGCCCCGCGTGATCGCGCTGCCCGGCTCGGCCGCCGCCGCTGGCCTGCGCGCCTGCCATCGGCTTGAATGTGGGGTGTCGAAAAACTTTGCACCCGGCAGCTGCGCGCCGTGCGCGGAAGCAGGCCGGACCCAGGCTCGAAACCGTTGTGACATTGAGCTTGCCGCATTCGCGGCGTGGGCGGACAGCGCCAGCGCCATTCAGGCGCCCGCCCCGTGCTCAGCCGTGGCGGCGGGCGCGCACACCGCACTGCGCGACTCCTGCAGTAGCCGCTGGCAGCAGCGCAGCCCCATCGTGACCTGGTAGCTGTCTTCAAGATGCCGCGCCACCAACTTGCCTGTCCAGCGCGCCTGCCGGAAGTTCAACGCCAGCGGTGACGCGCGCAGTTCGCGCTGCAGCTTGCCACGCTGCAGCGGCGACAACTGCCCGGTCCGGCCAGGGTGGTTGCCTTCGCGCAGGCCCGAGGCGCCGTTGGTGGCAAAGCGGTGCAGCCAGCGCTCGATGCTGCGGGGGTGCTCGCCAAACTGGAGCGCAACCTCGTAGCAACTCTGACCCAGGCTGACCTGCAGCAGCGCGTGCAGTCTGTGCATGAAGCGGGCGTGCGCAGAAACCAGCAACTCGCTGGCCAGCGCTGCGCGCAAGCCCGCCTGGTCAGGCGCCGCCAGTCTTTGCACTTCAACTCCTTCGTCGTGCTGTAGCAGTTTGTGAGGATGCGACAGCAGCAATGTCATTGTCGTTTTCGGCACTGCGGGTTGGCGCGAAATATGCGTGCCGATGCCAACCAGCCCAAGGTCCCCAGTTTAGGCAACGCGAACCCGGCTGCAACCTTCAAACTAGGAGTCGCGTCATGGAACATGCAATCTCGCTACGCCGGTCATGTGCGACCTTGATGCTGGCAGCCGCAGCCTTGTCGCCCGGCCCGGCCAACGCAGACCTGATTCTTCTGGGTTCGGACTACTTTCGCACCGTCGCGCCGACGAAGTTCCTGTTTCCGCCCTTCGGGCTGGTGCCGCTGAGCGGCGTACCGTCCTTCTTCGGCGGCTCGGATACCCATGTGCGCCGCCTCAGCGACTGCGCCATCGACCTCAGTTCCGCCAGTTCGTCGTGCACCATCCCGATCGAACTGGTGGCCTTGTCTCTGGTGGGTGGCGGCGCGCTGATCCGCGAATCGCCGACCTTGACCAGTGGCGGCAGCATGACCCTGTTCAGCGACGGCTCGGGCAATGGCGGAACCTTCGACTCGTTCTTCGACATCTTCTTCGACCTCAGCCTGGACAACGGCAGCACCTATCAACCCGCCCCCAATCCGCCAAAGCGTCTGACCTCGACCGGCGCGGCCTGGGGCATCGTGCCCAACGGGCCGCTGCTGGTCGGGCTGGTCGGTGACCCCGATGCGAACTTCCATTCCGACAAGGGCTTCAATTGCCCGTCGCTGCCGCTGATGCCCTGCCACGACTTCTTCGTCGGACCCGCGCCGATCATGCATGTCAACCCCGACGGCAGCATGCACACGGTGGTGCCCCTCCCCGAGCCATCGGCGCCAGCCCTGGTCGGCCTGGCGCTGCTGGGCCTGGCGATGACACGCCGCCGCAGGGGCTGACAAGCAGGCACGCAGGTCGAGTGCCAGTCGGCAACGCAAGTGGGTATCGATCATGCGATCGCCCGTTGCC
Organism: Betaproteobacteria bacterium; assembly: GCA_031417735.1. GTDB lineage: Bacteria > Pseudomonadota > Gammaproteobacteria > Burkholderiales > Burkholderiaceae_C > Pseudaquabacterium. The sequence goes on along the minus strand of JANOWE010000024.1, from coordinate 17,065 downwards.
GTGCTGGCCTCGTCGTGCGAGTTCGCTCAGGCGCGCACGCCGCAGCAGTTGTGGCAGCTGGCGCTGCACGGCCGGCAGTGCTTTCGCCGCCTGCCGCCGCAGCGCCTGCCGATGGCGCGCTACCTGCGCGGTGAGGACGATCCCGACGGCCTGTACCCGATAGAAGCCGCGCTGATCGAGGGCTACGCCTTCGACCGCGAGCGCTTCCTCGTTCCGCTGTCCGCGTTTGAGGGCACCGACCTGACCCACTGGCTGGCGTTGGATCTGGCCGACCGGGCGCTGGCCGAGTTGCCCGTCGGCTGGGCCGACGACCAGGCGCTGAAGGACCGCTGCGCCGTCGTCGTCGCCAACACGCTGACGGGTGAGTTCAGCCGCGCCAACCTGCTGCGTTACCGCTGGCCGTTTGTGGAACAGCGGCTGCGCCGGGCAGCCAGCGGCCACCTGCCAGCCGCTGAGGTCGGCGCACTGATCGCCGACTTCGAGCGACAGTTCAAACAGCCGTTTCCGGCGCCCGACGCCGACAGCCTGGCCGGCGGGCTGGCCAACACCATCGCGGGGCGGATCGCCAACCACTTCGGACTGCGCGGCGGCGCCTACAGCGTTGACGGCGCCTGCGCGTCGTCGCTGGTGGCCGTGATCTCGGCCTGCGACCGGCTGGCCGGCGGCGATGTCGACCTGGTGGTGGTGGTGGCGGTCGACCTCAGCCTTGACCCGTTCGAACTGGTCGGCTTTGCCCGCAACCAGGCCCTGGCCCGAGACGAGATGCGGGTCTTCGACGCCCGGTCCAATGGCTTCTGGCCCGGCGAGGGCGGCGGCTGCGTGCTGTTGAGCAGCGCGGCCGTCGCCCGGCAGCGGGGCTGGTCGCCAAGCGGCTGGATTTGCGGCACCGGCATCGCCACCGACGGCCAGGGCGGGCTGACGCGCCCCACCGCTGACGGCCAGTTGCTGGCCCAGCGCCGGGCCTGGTCGGCGGCCGGGCTCGACCCGGCCAGCGCCGACTATGTCGAGGCCCATGGCACGGGCACGCCCACCGGCGATCCGGTCGAACTGGAGGCGCTGTCGCGCCTGCTCGGCCCTTGCGCCGCAGGCCGCTCGCCAGTGGCGGTCGCTTCGGTCAAGGCCAACATCGGCCACACCAAGGCCGCCGCCGGCATGGCCGGCTTGCTGCAAGCCCTGGCCGTGACCCAGGCGCGTGTGCTGCCGGCCGCCGGCGGCTGCCAACGGCCGCATGCCGTGCTGGCGCAGCCCGGTGTAGGCGCCGCGTTGCGGCTGCTTCAGCGGCCCGAGGCGGTGGGCCATGACCGGCCGCTGCGGGTGGGCGTGAACGGCTTCGGCTTTGGCGGCGTCAACTGCCATGTTGTGGTTCAGGGCCTAGAAACCCCGCCGCAGCCGGCGCTGCCGGTGCTGCCCTTGCCTGCCTTTATCGAAGGCCGTCTGCCGGGCGAACTGTTCAGGCTTCAGGCCGACAGCCGCCAGGCCTTGGCCAGCGCCGTGACGGCGCTGGGCCAGCGCTGCGCCTCGCTGTCGCGCGCTGAACTGATCGATCTGGCGGCCACCTGCTGCCCGTCGCCCGACGCCGGCCCGGGCTGGCGCGCCAGCCTGGTGGCAACGACGCCGCAGGCGCTGGAATCGGCCTGCGCGGCGCTGCGCTCATCCATCAACAGCGGCGAGCAACACAGCCGGACTGCGACAGGGTCCTGGTCCGCGCCGCGCGCCCGGCCCGTTGGCCTGAGCATGATGTTCGGTGGCCAGGGCCTGGCGTTGGACATCGACCCCGCGCCCTGGGGCGAGCGATTTCCGCTCCTGGCGGCGCATCTGTCTGCGATGACCCCCGCCGCCCTGGCCGCAGCGCATGAACAGGACACCGCCGCGCTGCAGCCTGTGCTGGCCGAACAGGCGCTGGCAGCCTTGGCCGTGCTGACCCAAAGCGGCCTGCAGCCGGATCGGGTCTTGGGCCACAGCTTCGGCGAACTGCCAGCCTGGCGCGCGGCGGGCCTGATCGACGACCAGGGGCTGCGGCAGCTGGCACGGCTGCGTGGCCGGGCGATGCAGGATGCCGCCCCGGCCGCGGCCATGCTCGCGCTGGCCTGCACGCTGGGCCAGGCCGAGGCTCTGGCGCAGCAGTTCGGGCTTGATGTGGCCTGCCACAACACGGCGCAAGGCCAGGTGCTGGCCGGCGGTTATGAGGCGATCGACACGCTTGCCCGGGCCTGCGCCGCGAAGGGCATCGCCAGCCACCGATTGCCGGCATCGCGTGCCTTCCACTCGCGGCTGATGCGTGCAGCGGCGGCGCGATTCGAGGCTGAGCTTGCCGATGTCGAGGACGGCTGGAAGCCCGCCGTACGGGGCCCGGCGCCGCTGCTGCTGTCGACCATCACCGGCGCGCCGCTGGCCACCGGCCTGCCGGTATCGGCGCTGCAGGCCTTGCTGGTCGAACAATTCTGCGCCCCGGTTCGGTTTGCCGAAGCCGCCGGGCACCTGCCGGCCGACGATCTGGTGATCGAGGCAGGCGCCGGGCTCGGCGCTTTGCTCGCCCGCGCCGACGCTGAAGTCTGCCTGGCCATGTCGGTGTTCGGCGACAGCCTGGCGCCCATGCTGGCGGTTCTGGGCGCGGCCTGGGTCGGTGGCCACGAACCGGCGCTGGCGTGGCTGCAGCAGGGTCGATGGATTCAGCCGCTGCGCTGGACCGACAGGCCAAGCCTGCTGGCCAGTCCCTGCGGTGAAGACGACGACGAGGTCGCGGACCGCGGCGAGTCGGCTGCGCCCCGCCCGAGTTCGACGCCCGATTTCGCAGCCCAGCCCTTCGCCGCAGGCGGTCCGATGCACGGCAAGCAGCCTGCGCTGGCACTGCTCCAGGCCAGCATCAGCAGCCTGGCCGGCCTGCCCCGTGAACGCGTGCTGGCGCAATCGCGCCTGCTCGCTGACCTGCACCTGAACTCGATCCGTGCGCGGCATGTGGTGACCGGCGTCGCGCGGCAGATGGGCATCCAGCGCCTGCCGTTCAGCACCGGCCAGCTCGCCGACTCGACACTGGGTGAGATGGCCGCGCAGCTGGACCAGTTGCGCGCGCAGCAATGTCAGAACGGCGCCGCGACCCCGCCGCCGCCACCAGCGGCCGCAGCGGCCGGCGTGCGCGACTGGGTTCGGCTTTTCACCATGCAATGGCTGCCCGCTGCGGCCGGCCCGCAGCCGCGTGGCGAGGCCGCTGGCGACACCTTGCCGCCAGCGGCGCCGTGGCGGCTGGATGACCGACTGGCCCCGCTCGACGAGCAGGTTCGTCTGGCCCTGCAATCCCGTTTCGCCGACGACCCCGGCCTGCCGCTGTTGCTCACGCTGCCCGACGCGCTGGCACCCCAGCTCAGGCCCGAGACGGTCGCGGCCGTGCTGGCCGCGCTGCTGTGCGCCGCCAAAGCGGCCGTGGCCGACGGATCCGGCCTGCTGGTGCTGCAACCCGCCCTGCTGGCCGATGGCTTTCTGCGCTCGCTGGCGCAAGAGCATCCAAGGCTGCGGCTGTGCGCATTCACCCACGAAGCACCCCTGACCAGCGACGCGCTTGAACGCGCGATGGCCCACTACGCCGGCCAGCATCGAGGTTTTTCCGCTGCGCGTGTCGACGGCGGCGCGCTGCGCGTGCCCAGTCTGATGCGGCATCGGCTGAGCTCTGCGCCGACAGCCTGGCTGCCCGGCCCCAAAGACCTGGTGCTGGTCAGCGGTGGCGCCAAAGGCATTGGCGCGGTCAGCGCGCTGGCCTTGCGGCAGGCCTTCGGCTGCCGGCTGGCTCTGGTCGGCCGCAGCGCGCCTGATGACCCCGAGGTCACAGCCACCTTGGCAAAAGCCGATGGCGGCGCGGACGTGCACTATCTGCAACTCGACCTGAACGATGCCACTGCGACCCGGCAGGCGATGGCGGCGCTGGAACGAATCCACGGTCCGGTGCGGGCGCTTGTGCACGCCGCAGGCATCAACAGGCCAGCCTTGCTGACACAGCTGGACGCAGCCGAATTGACGACCACGCTGGCGGCGAAGCTGAACACGCTGGACTCGCTACTGGCGGCGCTGCGGCCGGGCGGCAGTTTGCGGCTGCTGGTGGGCTACGGCTCGATCATCGGCGAACTGGGCCTGCGCGGTGAATCGCACTATGCGCTGGCCAACGGCTGGCTGGCCGTGCGCCTGCAGCAGCTGGGACGAAGCCACGCCGGACTGCGCTGCCTGTGCATCGCCTGGACGGCCTGGCGCGACGCCGGCATGGCTCGCCGCATCGATGGCGTGCTCGACGAGTTGGCGCGCCAGGACACCGTCGCACTGAGCAACACGCAAGCCTGTGAACAGTTGCTGGACCTGTTGCGATCGGACCATGACGGCCAGACGCTGGTCGTTGCGGGGCGACATGGACGCGAGATCGACCCCCGCACCGAAGCGCCGCTGCTGCAGCGCCAGCGCTTTCTGGCCTGGCCACAGGTCTACTACCCGGGCATCGAACTGGTGGCGCAGTGCGAGCTGTCGACCGAGTCCGACCCCTACCTGCTCGACCATGCGCCGCAGGGGCTGCCGGTGCTGCCGCTGGTGGCCATGATCGAGGCGGCGGTGTCGGCGGCGCGCTTGCTGTGCGCCGATTCATGCATGGGCGATTGCGGCCGGTTCCTCATCGAGGACCTGCGCATCGCCGCAGCCATCAGCTGCGCACCGGGTCAATCTGTCGTGCTGCGCACCGCCGCGATGCGGCAAGACAGCGGCACGGTTGATGTGGTTTTGCGCTGCAGCAGCACGGGCTTTGCCGTCGACCACCTCGCGGCGCGGCTGATGCTGTGCGCTGAGAGCGTCACGACCGAGGCTGACGACTGCGCCGGTGACTTTGAGCTGATGGCCATCGAAGACGCCGATGCCGGTGTGGGCATGGATGCCTCGACGCTTCTGTATGGCGAGGACACCGCATTGAGCTTCCATGGCCCACGCTTCCAGCGTGTGCAGACCTACCTGCAGCTCAGTGCTGGCGGCTGCATCGCCCGCCTGACCACCGCGGCAGCGCCGCGCTGGTACTCGCCGCTGCAGCCGCCAGGATTTGCCGCTGGGCACCCTGCCGTTCGCGACGCGGTGCTGCACGCGCTGCAGGCCTGTGTGCCGCAACATCCCGTGCTGCCGGTGTCGGTGCAGCGCATCGCGCTGGGCGATCTGCGCTGCGATGTGGCCTACCGCGTCCATGCCCGACAGACGGCCAGCGACGGGCACAGCTTCCGCTTCGACATCGACGTGCACGCACCCGACGGCAGCGTCGTCGAGCGCTGGGTCGGGCTGACGGTGACCCGCAGTGAATCGGCGCCGGCTCAGGCCGACCGCTGCGGGCCGGTCTCGCCGGCATTGCTTCAACCCTGGGTCGGCCGGCTGCTGGCCGACGGCCTGGGCATCGCCGGCGCGGCGGTGGCGGTCAGCGTTGGCGGTGGCGGCCGGGCGAGCGGGTCGCAGCACGCCGTACGCAACGCGTTGGGGCGGCAAGCCCGGTTGCAGCACCACCCTGACGGCGCGCCCTGGGTCGCCGGTCACCGCGTGTCGCTGTCGCATGCCGGCGACCTGACCCTGCTGGTGGCGCACCCGGATCGCCACCTGGCCTGTGACCTGCAGCCGCTGGACGAGATTGGCGAGGCCGATTGGCCGGCGCAGCTGGGCCGGACGCGCTGGGACTTCGCGCAGGTGCTGCTCGCCACGGTTGATCTGGCTGCCGGCCTGACCGTCAGGCAGGCCGGCGCGCTGGTCTGGGGCTTGACCGAGTGCTTGTCAAAACTCGGTCGCAGCGACTGGCCTGCGGATCTGCAGGTGGCCAAGGTCGATGTCACAGCCCGTGGCGGCGCTGGCCTGGTACTGCGTGCAGCGGGGCTGCAGGCGGCGGCTGGCCTGGTGCGCATCGTCGGCTTTTCGGCGCCGGCCGCCGTGGTGGTGGCCGAATCGATGGTCAGTTCCAGACCCACACCAACGCCTGCCACGACCCCGAGCAAAGCGGCCGCTGCAACGGTCGGCAGCTGAAGGAAAGACATGGCCCGCCCGAGCTTCGACCTGCACCACATCGTCGGCTTTGAAGAGACCAACCTGGTCGGCAATGTCTACTTCAGCAACTACTTCCTGTGGCAGGGCAAATGCCGCGAGATGTTCTTGCGCCAGCATGCACCCCGGGTGCTGGAGGAACTGAGCGGCGGCAGGATGCGCCTGGTCACCGCGCATGCCAGCTGCGATTTCGCCGACGAGTTCAGCGCTTTTGACGAAGTGCTGGTTCGCATGACGCTGAACCGCTTCATCGCCTTTGGCGTCAGCCTGGACTTCGCCTATGGCCATGCAGCTGCGCCCGGTGGGCCTGCCGGAGAAGCCGCCTTCGAGCCGCTGGCCAGAGGTCGCCAGGACATCAAGTTCCTGCGCCGTGAAGCCGCCGGCTGGGCTCTGGTCGAGGTGCCCGACTACCTGATGACGGTGCTCCAAGACTATGCGTGATTCGATCCACATCGACCGCGCGGCCGTCGCAGCCGACGGCGCGCCACTGCGGCCGGCCGGTATCACCGCCAGACTGTGGAGCCGCGTTCTGGGACGGGCCTTGCGCCTGCGGCTGGAGGAAACCACCGTCGCCCGCCGTGGCTTCCAGGTCGCCAATGCCCAAAGCGCGCAGCGGCTGGAGCGCATCGGCGAACGCTTCGCACGGGGCTACAACGCCGCGCTGTCTGCGCCCGACCTGGCCACGCTGCAGCCCACGCTGCAGGCCGCTGCCGGCGAAGACGCCGGCTTCGTGCACGAGGGTGCGGCCATGGCGCTGGCCATGGGTGACTGGCTCACACCGGGCCGCCAGCTGTTCAGGGCCTTCATCGCCGGCCCGGGGGCTGACCATGACTACATGGCCTGGGTCGGCCTGGGCTGGGCCCTGGCCCGATTGCCGGGCGCACCCCTGGCGGCGCTGCATCGCCACCGCTCGATCAACCGCTGGCTGGCGCTGGACGGACTGGGTTTCCATGCCGGCTACTTCGACTGGCGCCGCGTGGTCGGCGCCGGGCGTCGCCCCAGCGCGCTGCAAGGCCCGGCCGCTGCGGTGGTTGACCAGGGGCTGGGCCGCAGCCTGTGGTTCGTGTTCGGCGCTCGGCCGGTGGCGGTGGCTCTGGCCTTGGCGAGCTTCGAGCCCGGCCGGCATGCCGACCTGTGGTCGGGCGTGGGACTGGCAGGTGCCTATGCCGGGGGCATGGACGCGGCCAACCCGGTCGACGCCTGGGCGCTGCTGGTTCAGGCTGCAGGGCCGCATGGCGCTGACCTCGGCCAGGGCGTCGCCTTCGCCGCCCAGGCAAGGCGCCGCGCAGGCAACCCGGCCGCGCACACCGCGCTGGCCTGCCGCAAGGTTCTGGGCCTGCCGCCAGACGCTGCGGCGCAGATCGCGCTGCGCCACTTGCCGCGCAGCGGGCAGGACATGGTTGACTACCTGCTCTGGCGCCGGGGCGTCCAAGATGAATGCGCCTCCCTGATGTACGCGCGCGCTCATCGGGCCGAACCCTGGCCCGGACAACCCGGAGTTCGGTCATGACAACTGCATTGAAACGCTGGCTGCCGCAAACCGTGTCGCTGGTCGTGGTGCTGACGCTGGGGGTCCTGGCCATGGAGCCCGGCGCAGACGAGACCGAGCTGGCAGCGCTGGCCACAGGGTTGAAGTTCGATGCGCCGACATCGATGGCGGCGGCCGAGGGCGTGCCGCTGGCCAGCGTGCGGGCGGTGCACCCGTCGCTGGCGCGCATCTCGGGCTGGATATCGTCGGTGGGCGCCTCGGCCGCGCTGGGCGACCTGGACGGCGATGGCCTGCCCAATGACCTGTGCGACGTTGATCCGCGCACCGATCGGGTCTCGGTCAGGCCGGTGCCGGGAACCGGCGCGCGCTACCCGATGTTCTCGCTGGGCACCGGCACGCTGCGCTGGGATGCCACCATGGCGCCCATGGGTTGCCTGCTGGCCGACCTGAACGAGGACGGCTGGCTGGATGTCGTCGTCTACTTCTGGGGCCGCACGCCACTCGCCTTCATCCAGCAACAGCGGGCACAAGCCTTGAGCGCCAGCGCCTTTGTCGCCATTGAACTGGTGCCGGGCGAAGAGCGCTGGTTCACCAACGCCGCGACATCGGCCGACCTGGACGGTGATGGCCATCTTGACCTGCTGTTTGCCAACTACTTCGCCGACGGCTCGGACATCCTCAACGCCGCAGGCACCGGCGCGCAGCACATGCACGACACCAAGGCCAAATCCTTCAACGGCGGGGGCAAACATGTGCTTTTGCATCAGGCCTCTGCGCCCGGCTCCCTGCCGCGTTTTCGACATGTTCAGCCCTTTGACGACCCGGCCATCGCCCACAGCTGGACGCTGGCTGTGGCCGCGGCCGACCTTGACGGCGACGGCCTGGCCGATCTCTACATGGCCAATGATTTCGGACCCGACCGGCTGCTGATGAACCGGTCCACCCCGGGCCGGCTGGCCTTCGAGCTGGTGGAGGGCAGCCGAGGGTTCTTTACGCCGAAGTCGGCGGTGCTGGGCCAGGACTCCTTCAAGGGCATGGGCGCCGAGGTCGGCGACATCAACGGCGATGGTCTGCCCGACATCCTGGTCAGCAACATTGCCTCGCCCTATGCGCTGCAGGAAAGCCACATGGTCTGGCTCAACACCGGCGAAACCAAGGCCTATGCCGACAAGCGCGCGCCCTTTGTGCAAGCCAGTGAACGCCTGGGCCTGTCGCGCAGCGGCTGGGGCTGGGACATCAAGCTGCTTGATCTGAACAACGACGGCAGTCCCGAGCTGTTGCAGGCCACCGGCTTCCTGAAGGGCCAGGTCAACCGCTGGCCAGAACTGCAGGCGCTGGCCACCAGCAACAACCTGATCCTGAGCAACCCGCAGTTCTGGCCGCGCTTTCGGCCGGGCGACGACCTCAGCGGCCATCAGGCCAACCCGGTCTACGTGCGCGACCGGCGGGGGCGCTTCCACGACGTGGCTGCCCGCCTGGGCCTGGCCGAAACATGGGTCACACGCGGCATCGCCAGCGCCGACGTGGATGGCGACGGCCTGATCGACATCGTCTACGCCAACCAGTGGGAGCCGATGGTTTATCTGCACAACAGTTGCCGAGGCTGCGGCGGCTTCGTCGGTCTGCGCTTGCTGCTGGCGCCCGGCCAGACGGGGGTCACCCAGCGGCCGGGATTGCCGCCGCTGCGCCTGCCCGCGGCCATTGGCGCATCGGCCAGCCTGCAGGTCGGCTCGACACCGCCGCGCATCGCCCGCGTCGATGGCGGCAACGGCCATTCGGGCCGGCGCTCGCCCGAGCTGCACTTCGGCATCGGCACGCAGCCGGCGGATGCCCGCTTCAGTGTCAAGCTGGAATGGCGTGGCTTTGACGGCGTGTTGCACCGCGAGACCATTTCCGTGCAGCCGGGCTGGCACACGCTGCTGCTGGGTGCCTGAGCCACAGCAAGGCCACGATCGCTGCAAGATCCGACGCAAGGGGACCCCGATGAGCATCGCGCAAACCATCACCAGCCGCTACTTTTACCCCCAGGGCAGCCCGCAGCGCCGGATGTTTGCGCTGTGCTATTTCGGCGCGCTGATCCTGCTGTGGAACATCGCCGGCCATAGCTTCCTGGGCTTCGAGCAGGCCTGGGCCGCGCCGGTCACCGGCGTGATGGTCTGCGTGGTCATGACGCTGCTGGGCGAGCACCTGCGCGCCTGGGCCGCTGATGAGCCTGTGCGCTACCTGGGCAGCAGCACAGCGCTGGCAGGCACCTTCATTCCGGCGCTGATTCCGGGCCTGGCCGTGGCCATGCTGCTCTACCCCAATGACCTGCTGATGCCGATCGCCTTTGCCGCAGCGCTGTCGATCGCCTCCAAGCCGCTGGTGCGGTTGCCCATTGGCGGCCCGGGTGGCGGCAGTCAGCATGTCTACAACCCGTCCAATTTCGGCATCACGCTCACGCTGCTGGCGTTCCCGGCGGTGGGCCTGGCCCCGCCCTACCACTTCACCACCAACCTGACCGGCGCTGCGCACTGGCTGCTGCCGGCCGGCATCCTGGCCTCAGGGCTGGTCGTGCATGGGCTGGCCACCGGCCGCCTGCCGCTGTGTGCGGCGTGGATCGCCGGCTTCGTCGGCCAGGGTCTGGTCCGGGCCTGGATCTTCGGCATTCCCTGGAACGTGCCCCTGATGCCGATGACCAGCGCGGCCTTCATCCTGTTCACGCTGTACATGATTCCCGACCCGGCGACCACGCCGCTGGCGCCGCGCAGGCAGGTCGCCTTCGGCCTGGGCATGGCGGCGATCTACGGCCTGCTGATCTCGATGCACGTGGTGTTCAGCCTGTTCATCGCGCTGTTCATCACCTCCACCGTGCGCGCACTGCTGATGTGGCGTCTGAGGCATCAGGCCGCGGCAGCGACGCCGCCGGGCGCACGACCCACATCGACGTCGCCATCGACCGCCGCAAGCTAGGCCTGTGGGCGAGCCCGGCACAGACAACGAGCGTCAGTACACTCGCTGCACATGCCGTCAACGCCCTTGAACCTCAGCGAATCGAAGGCCACCGTCGAAGCCTGGAACGACGAACGGGCGGCTGTCACCGCGCGCCTGAAAGCCGCTGGCGGCGCACCGGGCGTTGCCACACCCGAGCAGGTGGCCGGCAAGACCGGCCTGGCGCAGATGCAGGCCATGCTGGCCGGCGAGATGCCCTTCCCGCACATCGCGCAGACGCTGGACTTCGCCCTGGTGCAGGTATCCGCCGGCCGCGCGGTGTTCCAGGGCACGCCGCAGCTGATGCACTACAACCCGCTCGGCAGCGTGCATGGCGGCTGGTACGCCACGCTGCTGGATTCGGCCCTGGGCTGCGCGGTGCACACCATGATGGCGGTGGGCCACGGCTACACCACGGCCGAGCTCAGCGTGAACATCGTGCGTGCGGCCAGTGCCAGCAGCGGCCCCTTGCGCGCCGTGGGCCAGGTCATCCACTGCGGCCGCCAGCTGGCCACCGCCGAGGCCCGCATCCTCGACCCCAGCGGCCGGGTCTATGCCCATGGCACCACCACCTGCCTGGTGTTTGAGCTGAAGGGTTTGCGCTGACGGGTTTGCGGCACGCCCGCGCTGAGCCGCCGGCTGCAGCATCAAAGAAGGGCCGCCCGGAGGCAGCCCTTTTAGCTTGAGGCGGCGGGCAGAACCGCCGCGCTGGCGCAAGGCTTACTTGCTGTACGCCGTCTCGCCGTGCGAGCTGATGTCCAGACCTTCGCGCTCTTCCTCTTCGGTCACGCGCAAGCCCACGACCATGTCGACGATCTTGAACGAGGCCGCAGCCACCAGCGCCGACCAGATCACCGTCAGGCCGACGGCCTTGGCCTGGATCCAGACCTGGGCGCCGATGCCGTTCGAGCCCACGGTGGCGGTGACCCAGTCGGTGACCAGGCCGGGGCCGCCCAGCTCTTGCGTGTTGAACACACCGGTCAGCAGCGCGCCGACGATGCCGCCCACGCCGTGCACGCCGAACACGTCCAGCGTGTCGTCGGCACCCAGCAGGCGCTTCAGGCTGTGCACGCCCCACAGGCAGGCGAAGCCGGAGACGAAACCGATGACGATGGCGCCCATCAGCCCCACATTGCCCGCCGCCGGGGTGATGGCCACCAGGCCGGCCACCGCACCGGACGCCGCGCCCAGCATCGAGGCCTTGCCACGCATCATCGCCTCGCCCCGGGTCCAGGCCAGCACCGCCGCGGCGGTGGCGGTGAAGGTGTTCATGAAGGCCAGCACGGCCGAGTTGCCCGCCTCCAGGGCCGAGCCGGCATTGAAGCCGAACCAGCCCACCCACAACAGCGACGCACCGACCATGGTCAGCGGCAGGTTGTGCGGCGCCATGGCTTCCTTGCCATAGCCCACGCGCTTGCCGATCATGAAGGAGCCGACCAGACCGGCCACGGCGGCGTTGATGTGCACCACGGTGCCGCCGGCAAAGTCCAGCGCGCCCATGTTCCACAGGTAGCCGGCCTTGGCGTTCATCGCGTCGACCACTTCCTTGCCGGTGTAGGCGTCCGGGCCCATCCAGAACCAGACCATGTGCGCGATCGGCGCATAGCTGAAGGTGAACCACAGCACCGAGAACAGCAGCACCGCGCTGAACTTGATGCGCTCGGCAAACGCGCCCACGATCAGACAGCAGGTGATGCCGGCAAAGGTGGCCTGGAAGGCGGCAAACAGCAGCTCAGGGATGACCACCCCCTTGCTGAAGGTGGCGCCCATCGCGAACTCGCCCGTGGCCGCGTTGAACAGGCCTTTCATGAACAGCCGGTCGAAGCCGCCGATGAAGGCATTGCCCTCGGAGAAGGCCAGGCTGTAGCCGTAGATGGCCCACAGCACGACGATCAGCGAGAAGGTGACCAGCACCTGCATCAGCACCGACAGGATGTTCTTGCTGCGCACCAGGCCGCCATAGAACAGCGCCAGGCCGGGCACGGTCATCATGATCACCAGCAGGGTGGCCAGCAGCATCCAGGCCACATCACCCTTGTTGGCCACGGGTGCGGCGACCGAGGCCGCGGCGGCTGCGGGAGCCGCCGCTGCAGGCATCGACGCTGCCGCGTCGGCCACCGCGGCAAGAACGGGCGCCGAGGCGGCCGCGTCCTGCGCGAGCACCGTGCCGGCGAAGCCCAGGACGGCCAGTCCCAGGGCGAGTGAAGCAATGAGCTTTCTCATGTTGTCAGGTCTCTTTGGGTTGGGGTGCCGGGACCGCGATCAGATCGCGTCCTTGCCGGTCTCGCCGGTGCGGATGCGCACCACCTGCTCGAGGGTGGAGACAAAGATCTTGCCGTCGCCGATCTTGCCGGTGCGGGCAGACGACTCGATGGCCTCGATCACCTGCTCGACGATGGCGTCGTCCACCGCCGCCTCGATCTTGACCTTGGGCAGAAAATCGACCACGTACTCGGCGCCGCGGTACAACTCGGTATGACCCTTCTGCCGGCCGAAGCCCTTGACCTCGGTCACCGTGATGCCCTGAACGCCGATCGCGCTGAGCGCCTCACGAACCTCGTCCAGTTTGAAGGGCTTGATGATGGCAATCACCATTTTCATGGGGTTCTCCTTGGTGGTTTCAGAAGGCGTACTTCAGGCCCAGCACAATGCCGGCCTTGCCCAGATCCTTGCCATTGGCAGCCGAGGCGTAGGCCTTGGCGCCGGCCACGGTCTTGGTGCTGGCACCGACCAGCGCGCCGCTCAACGTCAGGCCCTTGGCCACGTCCATGCTGGCGGTCAGCGAGTAGTCGGTATACGAGTAGCCACCGTTGTGCGCGACGCTCTGGTAGCCCAGATGCGGCGTCAGCGTGACGCCACCGCCGACCTCGAAGCCGGCGCTCAGGTCGAGGTAGCCGCTGTTCTTGCTGCCCGCAAAGCCAAACAGGTTGCTCACGCTGTGCGAGTACTTCAGGGTGGCCGGGCCGAAGCTGAGAGCGCCGTAGATCTCGGTCGTGTTCGCGCTCGGCGACAGCTTGTTGCTGGGGTACTGGTAGGTCAGCAGGCCGACGTCATAGCCCAGCCCGGGCGACAACTCGCCCTTGTAGCCGCCGTACAGGTCGATCTCGACGCTGGCGTCGCCCTTGGCGTCCTTGATCCACTGGATGGTCGAGGCCCAGGCGCCGAGGTAGAAGCCGCCTTCGGTGAAATCGAGCCCGCCTTGCAGCGCGGGGTTCAGCCGCGTCTGGCTGATGCCGCGGTAGCGGTAGTCGGTGGTGACGCCGAAGTTGTAGCTCAGTTCAGCCTGCGCCACTGAGGGCAGCGCGGCAGCCAGCAGGGCAGCAGCAGTGATGGCGGCAGACGCGAGCAAAGGTGTTTTCATGGTCAGGGTTCCGGTCGGTGGCGTGGGTTGACAAAAGGGCAGATGAGCCAACCGATCGCAGCTTCCGTGCCAGCCTGTGGCGCCCGAGGCTGGCACGCCCCAAGCCGGGGCGGCGGGCATGGCTGCGCCCCATCGGCGCTCGCTGGCGCACCAGCGTGGCGCATCCACCGGTAATGGGCACTTCGCGCACCACATTGGGGCGACCTCGCCGCATGTTGCCGCGCGCACAATCCGCCCAGGGAGATCTCAAATGTCATTGGCCGTGATCACCAGCCGCGCCCTGGACGGCTTGGACGCACCCGAGGTGCAGGTCGAGGTGCATCTGGCCAACGGCCTGCCCAGCTTCACGCTGGTGGGCCTGGCCGAGACCGAGGTGAAAGAGTCGCGCGAGCGCGTGCGCGCCGCACTGACCACCTCGGGCCTGAACTTCCCGCACAACAAGCGGGTGACGGTGAACCTGGCGCCGGCCGATCTGCCCAAGGAGTCTGGCCGCTTCGACCTGCCCATTGCGCTGGGCATCCTGGCTGCGGACGGCCAACTCGACGCAGACCGGCTGGCGCAGTTCGAGTTTGCCGGTGAGCTGTCACTGGCCGGTGAACTGCGGCCCGTGCGCGGCGCGCTGGCCCTGGCCTTGGCGCTGGGCCGCAGTGGCGCCGTGCGGGCGCTGGTGCTGCCCTCGGCCAGTGCAGCCGAAGCCGCACGCGCGAAGGGTGTGCAGGTGCACGGTGCGGCGCATCTGCTGGACGTGGTCAAGGCCATGCTGCCGGGTGAACTGGCGCAGGCCCTGCCCGTCACCCAGCCGCCCGAGCCCGCTGCGGCGCCACCTGGCCCCGACCTGCGTGACGTACGCGGCCAGGCCGCTGCCCGTCGCGCATTGGAGATTGCCGCCGCCGGCGGTCACAGCCTGCTGATGGTGGGCCCGCCTGGCAGCGGCAAGTCCATGCTGGCCCAGCGCCTGCCCGGCCTGCTGCCGCCGATGGACGACGCCCAGGCCCTGGCCAGCGCTGCGCTGCAGGGCCTGGCACCGGGCGGCTTCAAGCCCGAGTTGTGGGGCCGGCGGCCCTTCAGGTCGCCCCACCACTCGGCCAGTGCGGTGGCGCTGGTGGGGGGTGGCTCACCACCCCGGCCTGGCGAAATCTCGCTCGCCCATGGTGGTGTGCTGTTCCTCGATGAGTTGCCCGAATTTCCACGCGCCGCGCTGGAGGCGCTGCGCGAGCCGCTGGAAACGCGCCAGATCACCATCGCCCGAGCGGCTCGGTCGGCCCAGTTTCCGGCCGGCTTCCAGCTGGCTGCGGCGATGAACCCCTGCCCCTGCGGCTGGCTGGGCGCACGCCTGGCGGCGCGGCCCTGCCGCTGCACGCCCGAGCAGGTGGCGCGCTACCAGGGTCGGCTGTCGGGCCCGCTGCTCGACCGCATCGACCTGCAGGTGGAGGTGGCGGCCGTGCCGCCGGCCGAACTGCTGGCCCAGGCCCGAGGTGAGGACAGCGCCACGGTGGCGCAGCGGGTGGCGGCGGCCGCCGCGCTGCAGCAGCAGCGCCAGGGCAGGCCCAACGCCGAACTGGACAGCGCCGGGCTGGACCAGTTTGCGCCGCTGGACAGCGTCACCCGGGCCTTCCTGGAACAGGTCGCCAGCCGGCTGGGCTGGTCGGGGCGCGGCCTGCACCGCGCGATCAAGGTCGCGCGCACCATCGCCGACCTGGCCGGCGCCGAACACATCAGCACCGGCCACCTGGCCGAGGCCATGCAGTACCGGCGCGGCTTGCCGGAGTAGCCGGCTTCAGACGGCGGTCTGGGGCGCGGCCGGCGTCACCGGGCCTGGGCCGGCCGGCTCGGCCTCCCCCGGCAACGCCGCCACCGCGCCAGCGGTCAGCAGCGACAGCAGCGCCATGCCCAGCAGCAGGTTGTCGAAGCCGCTGCTCTTGACCAGCGGGCCCAGCGCCCACACTGCCAAGGAGCTGAAGCCCAGCGACAGGGTGAGCCGCAAGCCCGCCACGCGGGAGCGCATGCGGTCTTCGACATAGCGCACGATCACCGCGTCGGTGAACGGGATGGCGCCGAACACCAACACCATCACGCCCAGCAGCGCGGCGTACAGCCACCAGCCCTGGGCCAGCGCGGCCAGCGCCAGCAGCGGCGCCTGGGCCAGCACGATGCCGATCTGCAGGCGCTTGAGCGGCACGCGGTCCAGCAGCCGGCCCACCACCACCTGTGACAGCGAGGCCAGGGCGTAGATGGCCGCCAGCAGCAGGCCCAGCGCGGCCGGGTCTTGGACCACGGCCTGCATGCGCTCGGCCAGCAATTGGCCGTTGCCATTGGTGGTGAGGTTGAACAGCAGGCCGGCGCTGGCCGAGGCCACCGTCAGCACCAGCATCACCCGCGCCAATTGGCCCGGCGCCAGCTCCACCGCCGCTGGTCGGCGGCGTTTGGACGGCGGCTCGGCCTCGGCCGGCACCAGCCGGGCAAACAACAAGCCCAGCGCGATGCAGGCCAGCCCAGGCACGATGAAAGCCGCGCGCCAGCCCAGCCACTTGACCAGAAAGCCGGTGAGCAGCGCCGTCACCGCAATGCCCAGGTTGCCGGCCAGGCCGTTGACGCCGATGGTGGCGCCAGGCCGGGCCGCGGTCTGCACCAGCATGGGGATACCCACCGGGTGGTAGATGGCCGAGAACACACCCAGCAGGGTCAGCGCGGCGGCCAGTTGCCAGGCGTTCTGGGCCAGGGCGGCCAGCAGCATCGACGTGCCCAGGCCGAAGAAGAAGACCAGCATCATCGGCCGCCGACCCCAGCTGTCGCCCAGCTTGCCCGCCGGTAGCGAGGCCAGACCGAACATCAGGAAGGCGCCCACGCCATAGGGCATCAGGTCTTCCCATCGCGCAAAACCAAAATCCGCAGCAATGGCCGCCACGGCGGTGGCAAAGATCAGCAGCGACAGGTGGTCAAAGGCATGCGCCACGTTGAGCAGCAGCTTGAAGGAGCGGGGCGGTTCTTCCATGGAAGTGGATTGTGGCCGTTTGCAGTGTTGACGACAGCCTGCGCGACGCTGCATTGGCGCCCGAGGCCGCTGCAGTGCAGCCTAGGAGCCTGTCGGGCTTGGGGTCGGGCCCGCGCCGGGGAGAGTTTCGGTGCCAGGCTAGGCGTCGGCGAGGCGTGTGGCCAAGCCACACAACGAGTCGGCAACGACGCCTGGCGCCGAAAATCTCCCCGGCCCTTCG
>JANOWE010000023.1:0-4912 GCA_031417735.1 Betaproteobacteria bacterium | reverse complement strand
GCGGTGGCCGGCGACAGCGGCTACCAGCTCTGGTTTGCGCTGGCCCGAGCCATGTCCGCCGACGAGGTGCGGGCTTTCGGCCAGGCCCTGGCGCAGCACTACCTGTCTGACCAGGTGCGGCGGCGGCTGCACATCTGGCCCGGTGTGGCGGCTGGCAGCAGCCAACATGCGTGCCCGGTGCCAGCCGAACTGGCCGATGCTGGACGCTGGTCGGCCTTCGTCGCGGCCGACCTGGCGGCCATGTTTGCCGACGAACCGTGGCTGGACCTGCCGCCCAACCCTGACGGCCAGGCCGGACTCTTGTCGGGCCTGCGCTGCATCTCGCCGAGCCAGCTCGAACATGCCTTGTCCGTGCTAAGGCCGACCCAATCCACCGAGCCGGCGGGCATGCCAGCGGCGCAGTCGTTGCCGCCACCAGAAGTCGGGTGCGCCGTGGCAGGGCAGGCCGTGTCAATCAACGCGCACAGTGACCCGCGCCACTTTCTGCTTGAGGTTATGAACAACCAAAATCTGGCGCTGGGCCTGCGTATCGAGGCCGCCAAGGCGTTGTTGCAGTACCCAACGTCGCCTGCCGCTGGCTGATCCAGGTCTTGCGCAGGGTCGGTGGAAGATTCTGCGAAGCAACACCCGTTTTTCGAACAAGTCCCCGCGCCGGTAGGCGTCCTGGACCTTGTCGCCGACCGCATGGGCCAGGGCCACTTCGGCCACTTCACTCGGGTGGTCGGTGTGTTCAGAGCGCCAGTCACGAAAGCTGCTGCGAAAGCCGCGTGCGGTGGCCTCCACCGCCCTGCGCCGGAGCACCGCCGTCAGCGTCATGTCCGACAGCGGCCTGCGTGGGCCTGGGAACACGAGGTCGCCAGGTGCTCCCGGCCTCAGCCCGCGCTGCAGCGCAGCCGCTGGCTCCGACAGTGGCACGCAGTGTTCGCGGCCAGCCTTCATCCGCTGGCCCGGTACGGTCCATAGTGCAGCGCCAAGATCAAGCTCGGACCAGGTAGCGCCACGAACCTCGCCCGAGCCGGCGGCGGTCAAGATGGTGAACTCCAGCGCACGTGCGCCCATGCCGGGCTGCGCTCGCAATCGGGCCATGAAACCTCTCATTTCATGGACTGGAAGGGCCGCGTGGTGCTTGACCTTGGCCAGCTTGGCGGCCTTGGGCAGCGCGGCATCCAGGTTGCCCCGCCAGCGCGCGGTGTTGGGGCCTTGTCGCAGATCGCGGGCGCTGGCGAAGTCCAGCACCAGCTCGATCCGCGAACGCAATCGGGTCGCCGTTTCAGTCTTGCTGGCCGGCCCAGATGGGCTCCAGCACCTGAGTCATTTGCGCGTTGCTGATGTCGGCCACGGGCAGTGTGCCGATGATCGGCTCGGCGTAGGTCTGCAAGGTCGAGCGCCACTGCGCGGCGTGCTTGGCGTTCTTCCAGGTGCCTTCGTGTTGGGCGATGTACTTCGCGGCAACTGTCGAGAAGTTTTGTCTCGCGTTGCGCTTATCGGAGGCGGCACTGTGGGCGGCCTGGCGCAGTGAGATCGGGTCAGCGCCTTCCTGCACCTGGGCCCGATGGCACCTGGCTTTTTCGCGCGCATCGGCCAAGGTGACTGATGGAAAGCTGCCCAGCCCCATTTCGCGCTGCAGGCCGGCCACGCTGATGCGCAGCACCCAGCTGCGGGCGCCCGAAGCGGTGACCTGCATCGCCAGCCCGTCGACACCACCCACGCTCCATCGGCCCGGGCGGGTCAAGCGGCGCACCTCCAGTGGTCATTCGCCCATGAAAAAGGCCCCTTTCGGGGCCTTCTGCAAGTGACAGCTGGCGGAGGGAGCGGGATTCGAACCCGCGGGGGGCTGTTAACCCCCACACGCTTTCCAGGCGTGCGACTTAAACCGCTCATCCATCCCTCCGGGCGTGGGCGCGGCGGGTCAGCAGGCACAGGGGCGAAAGGCTTGGCGCAGGTCCCAGGGCTTGCCAGCCCGCAGGGCGCGCTCAGCAACGCAGGATTCTAGCCGACTGGTTTGAAGGCATGGCCTTGCAACCAGGCCAGGGGTACAAGTTCGACCGCCTTGGCATGGGTGCACTCCAGCAGCACCGGCGGAGCCAGGCCTTCGGCGTAGGCCTCGCGCCAGCGCAGCGCGCACACGCACCAGCGGTCACCGGGTTTCAGGCCGGAAAAGCGCATCTCCGGGTGGGGCGTGATGAGGTCGTTGCCGCGTTCGAACTGGAAGTTCAGAAAGGCCATGGTCATGCGCACACAGACCAGGTGGCTGCCGAGGTCGTGTTCGTCGGTGTGGCAGCAGCCGTCGCGGTACCAGCCGGTCAACGGGTCATAGGAGCAGGCCTGCAAAGGCCCGCCCAGCACATTGCGTGCGCCGGACTGGCTCATCGTGGCGCTGCGGGCGGCTGGGGCCTGGCCGCGGTGTTGGCTTGGCCGGGGCCGCCACGCTGCATCACGGCCATGGCGGTGGCGATCAGGCCCGAGACCTCGGTCATGTTGCCGGGCACGATCATGGTGTTGTTGGTCTTGGCCAGCGCGCCATAGGCCTCGATGGCCTTCTCGGCCACCTTCAATTGCACCGCATCGGCGCCGCCGGGCAACTCGATCGCGGCGGCGATCTGGCGGATCGCGTCGGCGGTGGCGGTGGCCACGGCGGTGATGGCCGCGGCTTCGCCCTGGGCGTTGTTGATCTCGGCCTGCTTGTCGCCTTCGCTGCGCGCGATGGCCGCTTCGCGCGCGCCGGTGGCGATGTTGATCTGCTCCTGGCGCCGGCCCTCGCTGGCGGCGATCAGCGCGCGCTTTTCGCGCTCGGCGGTGATCTGGGCCTGCATGCTGCGCAGAATCTCGGCCGGCGGCGTCAGGTCCTTGATCTCGTAGCGCAGCACCTTGACGCCCCAGTTCAGCGCGGCCTCGTCCAATGCGGCTACCACTGCCGTGTTGATCTGTGCCCGCTCCTCGAAGGTCTTGTCCAGTTCCATGCGGCCGATCACGCTGCGCAGCGTGGTCTGCGCCAACTGGGTGATGGCCACGATGTAGTTCGACGAGCCATAGCTCGCGCGCATCGCGTCGGTGACCTGGAAATACAGGATGCCGTCCACCGTGAGCTGCGTGTTGTCCTTGGTGATGCAGACCTGGCTGGGCACGTCCAGCGGAATCTCTTTGAGCGAATGCTTGTAAGCCAGGCGGTCGACAAAGGGCACCAGCAGGTTCAGCCCGGGCGTCAAGGTGGCGTGGTACTTGCCCAGCCGTTCAACGACCCAGGCGTTCTGCTGTGGCACGACCTTGATCGAGCGGGCGATGAAGATCACCGCAATGACCAGCAGGATGATGAAGATTTCGATGCCCATGGGCTTGTCCTCCGAAGCTTGAAAGCGGGTTCAGTCCGGCACCCGGTCCAGCTGAAGCTGGTTGCCGTGCATCGAGCGAATCACATGAGCACCCGCTGCGGCAGGCGCCGGGCCCACATAGCGCACAGCCCACTCGGCGCCGCGGTAGCTCACCCGCGCCGTGCCATCGGCATGCCAGCGCGCCACCTGCACCTGGCTGCCCACGTCCAGCAACACATCGGGGTTCTCTGTCGCGGCCTTGCCCGCCGGCTGGCGGACGCGCCGCAGATGCCAGGCCGCCATCGCGCCACCGCCCAGCAGCGCGGCGCAGGCGATCTGAGTGTTCAGGTTCAGCCCGGCATGCGCTGCGAGCGCGCCCGCAGCCGCGCCCAGCGCCAGCATCAGCAGGTAAAAGGTGCCGCTGAGTAACTCGGCGACGACCAGCGCGCCGGCCGCCAGCCACCACATCGTTGACATGCTTTGCCACATGGGCACCTCCGGTCAGGTCTGCGATGCCTGCAGTGTAGTGAGCCTGCCGGTGCTGCGCCTACACTGCCGGCCTTGGCTGCGGGCAGCGCTCGCAGCCGCCATGCCAACTGCCGCCGGTGGCGGCCGCCTGTGAGGGGCCCAGATGCTTCGTTTTCACTTCCCGATTGTCATCATTGACGAAGACTACCGTTCGGAGAACACCTCTGGACTGGGTATCCGCGCGCTGGCTCAGGCAATCGAGAAGGAGGGTGTTGAGGTGCTGGGCGTGACCAGCTATGGCGACCTGAGCCAGTTTGCCCAGCAGCAGAGCCGGGCCAGCGCCTTCATCCTGTCGATCGACGACGAAGAGATCACGCCCGGACCGGAGCTGGCACCGGCGGTGCTGAACCTGCGCAAGTTCATCGCCGAGATCCGCTTCAAGAACGCCGACATCCCGATCTATCTGTATGGCGAGACGCGAACCAGCCAGCATCTGCCCAACGATGTGCTGCGTGAACTGCACGGCTTCATTCACATGTTCGAGGACACGCCGGAATTCGTGGCCCGGCACATCATCCGCGAGAGCAAAAGCTATCTTGACGGCCTGGCGCCGCCGTTCTTCAGGGCGCTGATGGACTATGCGCAGGACGGGTCCTACTCCTGGCACTGCCCGGGCCATTCAGGCGGCGTGGCCTTCCTGAAAAGCCCGGCGGGCCAGATGTTCCACCAGTTCTTCGGCGAGAACATGCTGCGCGCCGATGTGTGCAACGCCGTCGAAGAGCTGGGCCAGCTGCTGGACCACACCGGCCCGGTGGCCGCCAGCGAGAAAAACGCGGCGCGCATCTTCAACGCCGACCATTGCTTCTTCGTCACCAACGGCACGTCCACCAGCAACAAGATGGTCTGGCACCACACGGTGGCGCCGGGTGACATCGTGGTGGTGGACCGCAACTGCCACAAGAGCATCCTGCACTCGATCATCATGACCGGTGCGGTGCCGGTATTCATGACGCCCACCCGCAACCACTACGGCATCATCGGCCCGATCCCGCAGAGCGAATTCACCCGCGAGGCAATCGAACGCAAGATCGCCGCCAATCCGCTGCTGGCCGGTGTCGACCCGAAGACCGTGCGAC
>JANOWE010000022.1:0-2003 GCA_031417735.1 Betaproteobacteria bacterium | reverse complement strand
CGGCGGCGCAGTGGTTCATTCGCATGGATCAGGGCGAGGGCGTGTTCACCGTCGACAAGGCGCCGGCCACGCTGCGCGAGATGGCGCTGGCCGCCATCGACCAGACCCGCTTCTACCCCGAGAACGGCCGCACCCGGCTGCGCGACATGATCAAGGGCCGGCCCGACTGGTGCATCAGCCGCCAGCGCAGCTGGGGCGTGCCGCTGCCGTTCTTCCTGCACAAGGAAAGCGGCGAGCTGCACCCCGACACCCTGGTCATCCTGGACCGGGCGGCCGACATCGTCGAACAAGGTGGCATCGAGGCCTGGAGCCGCGCGACCACCGAAGACATCCTGGGCGCGCAAGACGCCGCGAACTACAGCAAGAGCAGCGACATCCTGGAGGTCTGGTTCGACTCGGGTTCCACCTTCTGGCATGTGCTGCGCGGCACCCACAGCCACAGCCATGGCAGCCTGGGCCACCACGACAGCGGCCCCGAGGCCGACCTGTACCTGGAAGGCCATGACCAGCACCGGGGCTGGTTTCACAGCGCGCTGCTGCTGGCCAGCGCACTGTATGGCCGCGCGCCCTACCGTGGCCTGCTTACCCATGGTTTCACGGTCGACAGCCAGGGCCGCAAGATGAGCAAGAGCCTGGGCAACGGCATCGAGCCGCAGCAGATCAGCCAGAAGCTGGGCGCCGAGATCATCCGGCTGTGGGTCGCGGCCAGCGACTATTCGGGCGACATCGCCGGCGACGACAAGATCCTGGCCCGCGTGGTCGACGCCTACCGCCGCATCCGCAACACGCTGCGCTTCTTGCTGGCCAACACCAGCGACTTCGACCCGGCAAAACACAGCGTGCCGTTGGCGCAGATGCTGGAGATCGACCGCTATGCGCTGGCCCGTGCGTCGCAGTTCCAGGCCGAGGTGCTGGCGCATTTCGAGATCTACGAGTTCCACCCGGTGGTGGCCAAGCTGCAGGTCTACTGCTCTGAAGACTTGGGCGCCTTTGTGCTGGACGTGCTCAAAGACCGGCTCTACACCACCGCGCCCGACAGCCTGGCCCGGCGCAGCGCGCAGACCGCGCTGTACCAGATCAGCCAGGCCATGCTGCGCTGGATGGCACCGTTCCTGAGCTTCACGGCCGAAGAGGCCTGGACCATCGTGGCGCCCGGCCAAGGCTCGATCTTCCTGCAGACCTACTGGCCGCTGGCCACGCCCGACGCCGGGCTGCTGGCCAAATGGGCGGTCATCCGCAGCGTGCGCGAGGCGGTGAACAAGGCCATCGAAGACGTGCGCAGCGCCGGCGGCCTGGGCTCGTCGCTGCAGGCCGATGTGACGGTGACTGCGCCACCGGAAACCCATGCCATGCTGGCCAGCCTGGGCGATGACCTGAAGTTCGTGCTGATCACCTCGGCCGCAGTGCTGCAGGAGGGCGAGGCCCTGTCCATCGACGTCAGGCCCAGCACCGCCACCAAGTGCGAGCGTTGCTGGCATTGGCGCGACGACGTGGGCAGCGACGCCGCCCACGCTGGCATCTGTGGCCGCTGCGTGAGCAACCTGTTCGGCCGAGGCGAGGCGCGTTCAGTAGCCTGACGCGGTAGCGGCGCCTGGCTGTTGGCTTCGGGCTCTGAGCTGCCCTTCGTTTTTGGTTGAAGCCGACGTTCGTTGGCCGGCGCGCTGGCCGAGGCCACCAGGCACCCGGCTGCCTGCGTGTCACCCGGGCCCGGCCTGCCATGCCTGCCGGTATGGCAGGCCGGCCCCTCCTTCTTTACCTCCGGCAGCCGGGTGCCCGGCGCCCTCGGCCCCTGTGCTCCGGTGGCCTTCGCCTTGGAATTCAACACCTCATGCCACCGTGGTGACAGGAGCGGTGGGGTGGGTTGCCCTGTTCTGCGGAGGTAAAGACGGAGACAGCGCCCTGGCAGGGCGTTGTCGGGTGACACGCAGCAGAACAGGGCAGCCCGCCCCGCCGCTCACCCGCCAACCGATGAGTGTCAGCTGCCGAGCAACAACTCCAACGGC
>JANOWE010000021.1:0-3142 GCA_031417735.1 Betaproteobacteria bacterium | reverse complement strand
TCGAGAGTGAGTTGCGTCATGGCGTGCTCCTTCGGGATGAAAGCTACATCAAGCTCAAGCGTGGTCGTTGCGCAGCCGGCCGGCCAGGATGCGCGCGGCCTGCGAGTCGGCCGCCCACGCTTCCATGCCCACCGCGTTGCCTAATTGGGCCAGCCATTCCAGCAGGCCGACGAAGCGCTCGCGCTGTGCCCAGTAACCCTGGCCAAAGGTGTCGCGCAGGTACTGGCGGCCGGGCTCGGGGTTGTCGTCGGCGGCCATGGTCTCGCGCACCGCAAACAGCAGGTGGCGCAGCGGCGCGGCGGCAAAGGGATGCGGCGCGCCGCTGGCCGCACGGCTGCTGCGGGCGGGCAGCGTTGCACTGGCGCTGGCGTCGCCCGTCCCAGCCAGAGGTGCCAATCCCGCCGCCCCAAAACCGCTGGCCGTGTGCATGCGCGCGCCGTTGGCCTTGTCGCTCTTCAACAGCGGCTTGATGTCGGTGACGCCGAAGCCGCGCCAGTTCTTCGTACATGCCCTGGCGGCGCTCACCGCGGCTTTCGATGTCCAGCGCGCGCAGGTAATAGCGCTCGGCCAGCGTCAAGTCGCGCCAGTTGGCGTCCAACCCGCGCGGGACGAGCGTGTCGCAGGCGATCACGAGCGCGCGCTCGATCACGGCCTGAAAGTCGCTTTTCTCCCCTTTGCCGCGCACCGCAAACACCTCGTGTTCCACGTCGCGGCCATCCAGGTTGCCGTATTGCGTCAGCACCTTGAGCGCGGCGGCGTAGGCGGCCAGCTGGTAATCGGCGTCGTTGAAGTTGGGCTCGCCGGCCTCGTCCAGCGCCTGCATGCTGGCGATCTGGCGCTTCACCTCGTCTTCCACCAGCGGGTAGACCTCGTCCAGAAAGCCGGGTTCGTCGCCAATGCGCTTGCGCAGCACCAGGCAAACGGTGCCCTGCACGTAGTTGCCCTTCTTGATGCCCCCGGCCTCGGTCTCAGTGCTGATGGTCCAGGCGGCGGTGGCCTTCAGTCCCGCAGCCCACAGGATCATGCCCAGGTCGGCCCAAACGGCTGGGTCCTGGTGGGTGAACATCACCATCTGCAGCCCGTTGTTGGGCATGTGGCGGGTGAGATTTTTGTAGATCTCCACCATCGAGCGGCGGAAATCGTCGCCGTCGCCGCGAACCGCCAGTTCGGCACGGGCGTCAGGAGCCCACTCCGGAAAGGCATGCGCTACTTGCTTGTCGTACCAGGCAAAGAAGAAATCGCCGAGTTCGTGATAATTCACCGCGTCTGCGTATGGGGGATCGGTAACCCACAAGTCGCAAGACGTTTGCAGGTCGCGGGCATCTGAGGTGGAAATCTCGGCGTTCGCAAGGATGCCCGTAGATTGTTCGTCGACGTCTTGAACAACAGGCCACGCCGTGCCGTACTTGGGAAGCGGCCGCACGCTGTGGCTAAACAGCGTATTTAGTGCCTGATTTACGAATACCTGCGAGCCCCCTTCTTTGGACTTATCGGGCACCCAGCTGGACAGGCGGGCATCCCAATTGGCCATACGTCCGATGCCGAGAAGGCATGCGACGCGGGCATGCAATGTCGTCGCCAAGTTGGACGAAAGCTGCCCCAATAACCCGTGGATCAGAAGTTGGCGAGGCGTGAACAAGTGGTGCCAATGCGTCCAGCCGCGGTTGCGTTTCGGCTCCTCAGTCTTGTCGCCATCCACTGGCATTGCCCTTGACGGAATGAATCCTTGCCGCTGCCAGTCTGCGAACCGCTCGCGCAGCAGCTTCAGCGCAAGTTCCTCGCGCTGCGAGTCTTCATCCTCCGGCGCAGCGTAGCGACGGTTGCCTTCGGCGTCCAGCCAGCGAATGCAGTAGAGCCGCTCCTGGAACACATCGCCGGGTCGTGGAACGAGGTCGTCGTTCGTCCACCGCCGAAGGCCATCCGGACCGCGCATTGCTTCCACACTCGAAGTCCGCGCCGGGTTGAAAGGGTCCACGACGCGGCTGTCGACCACAGTGGCGCCCTTCTTGTCCTTGTAGCGCCTGGCCTCGGCTTCGTCGACGACAGCAATCTCGGGCCGCAACCGGTCCGAGCCGGTCACTCGGTGCCAGCGGCACACGATCAGGGACTTCTCGCCCACCAGCCAACTCGGCGCGAGCGGGATGTAGTAATCGCCACCTTCGGGTTTGACCTCCACGCAATAGAGGTAGGCATAGGCCCGCTCGCCACGGCTGTTGTGCTCGATGCCCCAGGCGGTGACCTGTTCATCGGCGGCCTTCAGCACCTCCGTCTGCACGCGAATCACTTCTCGCTGCACCTGCGGCTCGCCGCCCAAAAGGTTCACGCTGGCCCAAGTCAGCAAGCCAGCCACTGGATTGAGGTCGGAGCCAAAGGCGTCGCAGCCGATGCGCGCGGCCTCGAAGGGGATGGAACCGCCGCCGCAGAAGCTGTCACCCACCCGCGGCCGGTGTCCGAAGATGCGCTTGCCGAGCTGCTCCACCAGTTCCGGTAGGTTGGTGGCGCCCGTGCCCAGGTGCGCGTTGATCTCTCCCCAAGCCTTCGCATCCGGGCCGGCCACGTTTTCGGGCCGCTCACAATGGACGATGCGCTCGACATAGGGCAGCGCGTCGAAAGCGGCTCGCCCGAGCTTGCGCTGTGCAGGCGGCTTACAGCGGGCCCACGCCCCGTCATCGTCCATGGTCAGGATTTGCAGGAAAACCTCGCGGTCCTTCTTCGCGTCGGCGCTGGCCGGCATCAGCATGCCCAGGATGGCGGCGCGCACCAGGATCAGCGGCTTGCGGCCCCACCACTTGCCCAGGCGGGTGAGCGTCTGGCCGTTGTTGGCCTTGCGTTCCTTGTAAGACTCGGCCGACAGCCGTGCGATGGGGAACTGGGTCTCGATGAAAGCGGTCATGGGCGGGGAAGTCAAGCGGTGGCGGTCCAATCGGCCAGTTGCAGGCCGCTGACCTGGGCGAACTCGCGCGTGTTGTGGGTGACCAGCAGCGCCTGCTGGCTGAGGGCGTGCGCGGCGATCAGCGTGTCCAGCGCACCGATGGGGGTGCCGCGGCGTTCCAGGTCAGCGCGCAGGCTGCCGTAGGCCCAGAACGCGGCCTCGTCAAAGGGCAGCACGGCCAGCGGCGCCAGGAACATCTCCAGCGCCTGC
>JANOWE010000020.1:0-4877 GCA_031417735.1 Betaproteobacteria bacterium | reverse complement strand
GGACAGGGCTGAGCGCTTGTGGCCGCGTGTGGCCTGGCTCGATGGGCGTGCTGGCTGTCGGGTAGGGGCTCTGAGCTGACTTTCTCTGACCAGCCAGGTAGCTGACGGTTGACGTCTTGCGCTTGAGCGGCGGGGCGGGTTGCCCTGTTCCACTGCGTGTCCCCCGCCGCCGGAAAACCCACCCGGCGGCTCCGCCTTTACCTCCGTGGAACAGGGCAACCCACCCCACCGCTCCCGTCACGACCGTGGCAGGCGAGGTTTCAAAACCACCGCAGGCCACCTCAGATAGGGGGCCGTGGGCGTCGGGCATCCGGCTGCCGAAGGTAGAGAAGGAGACGCCAAGCTGGCAGCTTGGCGTCGGGTGACACGCAGGCAGCCGGGTGCCCGGCGCGCGCGGCCAGTGCACCGCACGCTGACCGTCGGCTGTTTCAACACAAGAACGGCCGCAACGAGCCCCTACCCGACAGCCAGCCCGCCCATCGAGCCAGGCCACACGCGGCCACAAGCGCTCAGCCCTGTCCCGCCACCAGGCTGTCCACCGCCCGCGCCACGCCGTCGCGGCCGAAGGGGATGCCTTGGACCTGCAGCGCGGCTTCGATGCCGCCCAGGCAGCCCAGGATGGTGGCGGGGTTGGTGTCGCCCATGTGGCCGATGCGGAAGGCCTTGCCCAGCAGCGGGCCCAGGCCGCCGGCCATCGACACGCCGAAGCGCTCGCGAGCCACCTCGCGCAGCGCGTCCACATCGGTGCCGTCGGGCACGGTGATGGTGGTCACGCTGACCGAGCGGCTGGCCGGGTCTTGCGCAAAGAAGCCCAGGGCGCCGGCGCTGCTCCAGGCCTGGACGGCGGCGCGCACGGCGCCCGAGAGCTGGCGGTGGCGGGCGTACAGCGCGTCCTGGCCTTCGGCGTTGATCAAGCGCAGCGCGGCCTCCAGCCCGGCCAGCAGGGTCTGCGGCGGTGTGCCACAGAACTTGCGGTAGTTCAGCGGGCTGCTGCGCGGCCGCCAATCCCAGTAATAACGCGGCGCGGGGTTGGCTTCGCCCATGGCCCAGGCCCGCTCGTCAATGGCCACCAGGCCCAGGCCGGGCGGGGTCATCAGGCCCTTCTGCGACGCGCCCAGCACCACGTTGGCGCCCAGCGCCGGCATGTCGATCGGGGTGCAGCCCAGCGAGGCCACCGCGTCCACCACCAGCAGGGCCGGGTGGCCGGTGGCGGCCATGGCCGCGCTGATGGCGGCGATGTCGCTGCTGATGCCGCTGGAGGTGTCGGTATGCACCACGAACACGGCCTGGATGATGTGGCCCGGGTCGTCGCGCAGGGCTTGGGCCACGTCGGCGGGGTCGACCGGCCAGCCCGGGCGCCAGGGTGTGCGCACCACCTGCCGACCCAGGGCCTCGGTCTGCAGCGCCCAGCTTTCGCTGAAATGGCCGGTGCCCGGGATCAGCACCGCCGCGCCCAGCGGCAGCAGGTTGTCGACCACCGCCTCCCAGGCGCCGTGGCCGTTGGTGGCGTAGATGAATACCTTGGCCTCGGGCGCGTGCAGCAGTTCGCGCAGGCCGATTTCACAGGCGGCGATGGTGGTGTCGAGCCGGGGGTCGCCCATGTCCATGGGCTGGCGGGTCATGGCCTGCATCACTTCGTCGGGCACCGGCGTGGGGCCGGGAGACTGCAGGAAGCGGCGGCCGGGGATGCGGGTGGATTCAGGCATGGGGGTTGTGCGGGGTGTTTTGTGCGGCCGGCAGATCCTAAGCCGCAATCGGGCCCCGGTCGGCCCAGCCACCCTGCGCCGACGCACTGCCCGAGGGCGCACCAGGCGCGCCAGGCGCACCAGGCGCGACCGTCGGCGACAATTCCGGCGCACGTCATCCGACGGTGCAGCCCGCCGCCGGCCTGTGGGGTCCAGCCTCCAGGCCCGGCCCGCCGGCCTGGCCTCTGACCGAAGGTGATGATGGACTCTGATGACGCGCCGGTGTCCATCGTGGTGAGCTCTGGCCGCGCCAATGGGTGGGCGACGCGGCGGTGTTCCTGGGTTCTGACGACTGAGGCCGGAGCGAGGTGGCGATGAAGCTGGCGCTTGAGCTGCACCACGCCGGCGACCTGGTGGTCGTCGCTGCCGTGGCCTTTGACGAATGGGACGCGGCCGAGCCGACCAAGACCTACACCAGCCGCTGCCAGCGCGCTGGCAAGGCCACCGCCGGCGAGCCCGACCTGCGTGACCTGGCCTGCATGCTGCAGCTGCTGCGCGAACATGGGCTGGCGCCTGACAACCTGCTCATCAACGGCTTTGTGCACCTGGACGCGCAGGAGACCGCCGGCCTGGGCTGGCACCTGTACCTGGCGCTGGGCGGCCGGGTGGCGGTCATCGGCGTGGCCAGAAGCGCCAGGTCCGCGCTGGGGGCGCAGTACGAGGTGTTCAGGGAGGAGCTGGCCCGGCCGCTGACCGTGACCTGCGCCGGCGTCGACCTGGGTGCGGCCAAGACCCGGTTGCGCGCCATGCATGGCAGGCGCCGCGTGCCCACGCTGCTCAAGCTGGCGACGCGCATCGCCAAGGCGGAAGCGAGCTAGCGAGGGCAAGGACGCCAGGCGGCGGTCAGGCTCAGCCCGCTGCGGCAGGGTTGACCTGTCGAGCCTCAGCGCCCGCCCGCTCGGGCGATGGCGTCAGCGCCGGGCACCGCCCTGGGGTCGTCAGCCCGGCAGTGGCCTGTCGCCGCCCGCCGTGCCCGCCAACGCCCCCTGCACGCTGCCCTCGGCGGCGTCGAGCCGGTCTTCGGCCTCATGGGCCTTGCAGCCGGCCTTGAGCATCACCACCGCCACTTTCACGCGCCAGCCGCAGGCGCCCAGGGCGCGGCGGGCGTCGGCCTCGGGCCGGTCGGTGGCGACCATGGTCAGGCGCACGGCGCGGGCCACCAGCTTGGCGTTGGTGGCGCGCAGGTCGACCATCAGGTTGCCGTAGACCTTGTGCAGACGCACCATGATGGCGGTGGACAAGGTGTTGAGCGCGATCTTCTGTGCCGTGCCAGCCTTCAGCCGCGTGCTGCCCGAGACCAGTTCGGCGCCGGTGTCGAGCACGATCCCGATGGCCGCGCCGGCGGCCAGCGGTGCGCCGGGGTTGTTGGCCAGGCCGATGGTCAGCGCGCCGACTTTGGTCGCCGCGGCCAGCGCGCCCAGGGCGTAGGGCGTGGCGCCGCTGGCGGCGATCAGGATCACCACGTCGTTGGCCGTGGGCTGCAGCGCCAGCAGGTCGTAGCCGCCTTGGCTCTGGTCGTCCTCGGCACCTTCCACCGCAGCGAACATCGCATCCATGCCGCCGGCGATCAGGCCCAGGGCCCGCTCACGCGGCCACGAGAAGGTGGGGTTGAGCTCCACGCTGTCGAGCACGCCCAGCCGGCCGCTGGTGCCCGCGCCGGCGTACAGCAGGCGGCCACCGGCGCGCAGCCGGGGCACGGCGGCGTCCACCGCCTGGGCCAGCAGCGGCGCGGCGGCCTGCACGGCGGCCACGGCCTGGCTCTGGTCGTCGACCAGCGCGGCGACCAGGGCGGCGCTGTCGTACTGGTCCAGCGCGGTGTGTTGCTGGCTGGGGCTTTCGGTGTTGAGCAGATGCGGCATCGGCCGGTTCATGGCTGTTCCTGTCCCAGACGCAGACGCAGACCCTGGCCCTGTCGCCAGCGGCGGCGCAGGCTTTCATGGCCGCTGCGGCCCACCGCGCTGACCACCACGGTGTCGGCACCAGTCAGGTTCAGCGCCAACTGGCCCGGGCCCTGCCGCGCGAACTGCCAGTGGCCGGCCACGCGGCGCCACACAGCCCAGGCCACCGCCGGGAAGGGCGCACCGGCGGCGGGCGTGCGAATGCCCAGCATCGGCTGACCGTCCACGCCCCGAGTCAGCAGCAGGTGCGGCGGTTCGGGCGGCCGTGCGGCAGCGTCCAGCCAGGCCGGGCGTGGCGGGATCAGCGCGGCCTGCTGGTAGGGGCCGGCCGTCAGCTTGCTGGCCAGGCCGTCACGGTCCTGCAGCAGCGCCTTGATGCTGAAGTGGATGTGGCCGCCCGCGCCGGGCCGCTGGCGCACCTGGTCGACCTGGTTCAGCAGCTCTTGCGCCGGCCAGGGCCGCTGCGGCGCGCCGACCATGCTGGTGAACAGCCCCGGCCAGACCTCACGTCCGGCGGTGTTGAGCTGCAGCCAGCGGTCCAGCAGCGGGGCAAAAGCCTGGGCCTGGCGGTCGATCGGCCAGTACAGCTGAGGTGCCAGGTAGTCCAGCCAGCCCTCGCGCAGCCACAACTCGACGTCGGCATAGAGCTGGTGGAACTGGCTGAAGCCCTGGATGCCGGGCGGGCGCCGGTCGGGGTGCATCAGGCCGAAGGGGCTGAGCCCGAAGCGCAGGCCGGGCCGCAGACCCTGCACCAACTGGTGCAGGGCCTGGACCAGGCTGTTGACCTGCTGGCGGCGCCAGTCGTCGCGGGTCAGTTGACCAACGCCGCTGCGGTAGCGCTGCCAGGCCGGCTCGTCGGGAAAGGGCAGGTCCGGGCTGCTGCTGCCGCCGCCCGGGGCCTTGACGGGGTAGGGGTAGAAGTAGTCGTCGATGTGGATGCCGTCGATGTCGTAGCGCGTCAGCACATCGGCCACCACGGCCAGGGTCTGGGCCGCGGCGTCGGGCTCGGCCGGGTCCATCCACAGGTCATCGCCATAGGCCTTGACCAGCGCCGGCCGGGTGTTGGCCACATGACTGGCCGCCAGCGGCGTGGTGGCCGAGGGGTGGCGGGCGCGGTAGGGGTTGAACCAGGCGTGCAGTTCCAGCCCGCGCTGGTGGGCCTGCTCGACCCAGAACTGCAGCGGGTCGTAGCCGTCGTCGGGCGCGCGGCCCTGGGCGCCTGTGAGGTACTCGC
>JANOWE010000019.1:0-8342 GCA_031417735.1 Betaproteobacteria bacterium | reverse complement strand
GGCGCGAACGCCGACGAGCGCGAACTGCAGCGCTTCATCGACAACAACAGCCACCGCATGGCCTACGACGCGGTGGACGCCCCCACGCTGCTGGTCGAATACGCGCCCGAGCTGCGCGCGATTGAGGCCAACTGGCCCAAGATCAAGTTCCACGCGTTGCGCGAACATGCGGGGCTGGTGTTTCAGAAGCGGATGGGGGACTGAGCATGATGGCCCTGGCGCTGCAGCCGATCGCACAGCGCCCGATTCACTGATTCGCCCGCGCGCTCAAGCAATGGCTTCCAGGCCGCGCTGGTGCACCAGGTGCAGAAGTTTCAGGGCGGTTCCGGTAGGCTTCTTCTGGCCGATTTCCCATTTCTGCACGGTCGACAGGCTGGTGTTCAGCAGCCGGGCAAAGACGGCCTGACTGACCCGCGTTGTCTCGCGAATGCGCTTGATCTGCTCAGGCTGCAGCGGCTCAACCGGCGGCAGGCAGAGCTGGTCGAATTCGCGCAGCGTGATCTGATCCATCACGCCCGCCTTGTACAGCCCCTTGGCCGTGTCGTGCACGGCTTCAAGAAGGGGTGACTTTGTCTTGCGCATGGCAATCTACCTCCGTCAGTTCACCGGCAATCTGTGCCTTGGCCATGGCCTGCGCCGTCAGTGACAGCAGCTGCGCGGCCAACCTCTTCAAGGCTTCGGCTTCGTCCGTATCGATGTTGCTGCGCTCGTTCTTGGGGAAACCGTACACGAACACCCAGCGGTCGCCCTTGTTCGTGGCCACCAAGGTCCGATAGCCGCCGCTCTTGCCTTGTCCAGGCCGAGAAATCCGCTTCTTGACCAGACTGCTGTCCAGGTCGGCATCGATCAAGCCTCGGCTCATTTCCTGGACTGCGGCGCACAGGCTGGCCGTCGTCAGCCGTTCTTTGCTCGCCCAGCGGTCGAACCATCGGGTCATGTAGACCGCCATGCGCCTCTCCTCGACCGAATTTATAGCACTTAGTGCTACTGTTCGCAATTTCAGACGGCGAGGCATCGAGGCCACCCGTTGCAGAATCCTCGCACGGCAACCAAGACCGCAGGGGAACAGCATGGCGTGCAGCGAGCATCACCAGGTAGTTGGCCCATGACAGCCCCCACCGACCCGTTGGCCGAGCTGCGCCGATTGCTGGACGAGAAAGGCATCGATGCCGAGACAGTCCACGCCTTGGCTGCGGCACTGAAGGCCCAGGCCAGTTCGGCCAGTTACCAGGCTGACCAGGACGGCAGCGGCGCGGTGGCCCAGGGCACCGGCGCCACGGCGCTGGGCGCCGGTGCCACCCAGATCAATGGCGACTTTCACGGCACGCTGAACCTGGAACTCATCATCCAGCAGGCGCGCCAGCATGCAGACCCTGCGCAGCGCCTACCTGGCCCGCCTGCTGCTGCACACCAACCAGTTGCCGCTGCTGGCGGGCGAGCAGGGCAGCGAGCAAGTGCAGTTGTCGCAGGTCTACACCGCCCTGCTCACCCAGCGCAGCACAGCCGATGGTGCCGGCAAGCACGGCCTGGCGGCGGCGGCAGACGATCAACAGCGGGCACGCCCGCTGTCGGCCTTGGCCGTGCTGAACGCCGAGCCCCGGCTGGTGCTGATGGCCGGCCCTGGCGGCGGCAAGAGCACCTTTGTCAACGTGGTGGCCATGTCATTGGCGGGTGAGCTGTTGGGGCAGGCTGCACCCAACCTGGCCACGCTGGTGGCACCCCTGCCGGATGACGATGGCCGCAGGCGAGACGAGCCGCCCACACCCCAGCCCAGGCGTCTTGGCCCGCTGCTGCCGGTGCTGGTGCTGCTGCGCGACCTGGCCAGCCAACTGCCGCCGCTGGGCACGCCCATTGACGCCGACACCCTGTGGCGCTTCATCACCGGCCGCCTGCAACAGGCCGCGCTGGGCGACTTTGCGCCCCATCTGCATGAACAGCTGCTGCAGCAGGGCGGCCTGGTGCTGCTGGACGGCCTGGACGAGGTGCCCGACGCCCAGGGCCGCCGGGTGCAGATGAAGCAGGCGGTGCAGGCCTTTGCCGCCACCTTCAGGCACTGCCGGCTGCTGGTCACCAGCCGCACCTATGCCTACCAGAAGCAGGACTGGAAGCTGGACGGCTTTGCCGAGGTGCAGCTGCGGCCGTTCAACGACGCGCAGATCGCCTGCTTCGTCGACGCCTGGTACGGCCACATGGCCTCGCTGGCACGGTTGACCGACGCCGACGCCAAAGACCGCGCCGCCACGCGCCGACTACCCCAACCTGCTGGCGAAACTGGCCCGCGCCGACCCCAACCGCTGGCGCGAGGTGGCGCTGCTGGCCGGTGCCAAAGCTGCGCGGGGCGCCGAACACTCTGCCTGGCTGCTGGCAGAAACGCTGAGCCATGAGCCCGCGCCACAGCCCGAGACCGACCTCTGGCTGCCTGCCGCCGCATGGGGCGCGTTGCTGGCTGGCCAGGTGCTGGTGGAATCAGCGCAACTGAGCGAACTGGCCCCGCGCGACGCCACCAAGCGCGACCGCATCCGCGACTGGAATGAGGCCCTGCTGCAGCGCCCCGGCCTGCCGGCCGCAGACCGTGCCCTGGCCGGACACCACCTGGCTGTGCTGGGCGACACGCGGCCCGAAGTGATGACGCTGGACGGCATGCAGTTCGTCGCCGTCTCGCCTGGCAGCTTCTGGATGGGCGACGATGGCGATGCCACGCCCTGCCACCTGGTTGAGCTGAAACAGGCTTATGCCATTGGCCGCCACCCGGTCAGCGTGGCGCAATGGCTGGAATACCAAAGCCTCGTGTGCCCGGCAGCAGGCCATCCGGACAGCCGCCAGGCCTGGCCGGGCAACACGCCTGTCGTGCGCGTGAGCTGGCACGAGGCGCTGGCCTTCTGCACCTGGCTGACCGAAGCCTGGCAAGGCCGCCTCCCGCCCGGCTGGGTGGTGACGCTGCCCAGCGAGGCCGAGTGGGAGAAGGCGTCCCGGGGCGGCGAACAGGTGCCGGTCAACCCCGCCCCGTTCACCGTCAACCAGGTGGTGCAGCGCTTGCAGCCCGGCCTGGCCGGCGCCATGCAGCCCAACCCCCTTCCCCGGCGCCTGTTCCCTTGGGGCGACGAGTTTGACGCCGACCCTGCCAACACCGAATGGGCCATCGGTGCGCCCAGCGCCATGGGCGCCTTCAGCCTGGGCACCAGCCCGGTGGGCGCGCAAGACATGGCCGGCAATGTGTGGGAATGGACCCGCAGCCTGTATGGCAAAGATTTCTGGAAGCCTGACTTCAAGTACCCGTACCAGGCACACGATGCCAGCCGCGAGGACTTGACCGCCAAGGACAACGTTTTCAGGGTGGTGCGCGGCGGCTCGTGGGGCGCCTTCCGTGTCTTCGCGCGCTGTGCCTTCAGCTTCAGGCGCTCGCCCGACGGCCGCAACGACTACCTGGGCTTCCGTGTCGTGTTGCGTTCTTCCCCTGTTTGAAGGGCCGCTGCGGCGTCGGCCGCTCTGTTCTCTGACTCTCGGCTCATGTGGTGCGGCACTTTCCGTCCAGCGACCGCGCGGTGCTGCGTGAACGCCTGGCACGCCGCGTGGCCGACCCCGAGTTCTGGTCCAACGTGATGCTTGACCCTCTGGACTGGTTTGCCCACCGCAGCCTGCGCTGCGGCAGCTACCTGCGCTACGTGGACGACTTTGCGCTGTTTGACGACGACAAGGCCAAACTGTGGCAGGCCAAGCAGGCCCTCATCGAACGCCTGGCCAGCCTGCGACTGACCCTGCACGAGCCGCAGGCCCAGGTGCTGCCCACGCGTTGCGGCATCCCCTGGCTGGGCTTTGTGGTCTACCCCACGCACCGGCTGCTCAAGCGCCGCAACGCCGTCAACTTCAGCCGCCGGCTGCAACACCTGGTGGACGACTACCGGGCCGGCCGCATCAGCTTTGCCGAGCTGGACGCCAGCGTGCAGGGCTGGATCAACCATGTGCGCTTTGCCGACTCCTGGGGCTTGCGCCGGCATGTGTTTGACAGCCACCCGCTGCGCGGGGGCGAGGGCTGAGCCTGGCACCGCCGCGCTGCGCGCGGCGGGCGGGGGACGTCTCCCCCGCACCCCCTCCTGAGAACAGCCGACCCGAGAGTCAGAGAACAGAGCGGCCGACGCCAGAGCGACCCTTCAAACAGGGGAAGAACGCAACACGACACGGAAGCCCAGGTCGAGGTTGCGGTCGCCGGGCGAGTCCCAGTTGCGGACGGCACAGCGCGCGAAGGCACGGTGGTCGCCCCACGAGCCGCCGCGCACCACCCGTCGGTTGTCCACGCCGGGCTTCACGGCCTCGGCCCGCAGCATCCTGGCGCCATAAGTTTCAGCCGAAGGGCTGCTGGTCCACTGCCAGACGTTGCCGGTCATGTCGAACAAGCCAAAGTCGTTCGGCGCGAAACAACCGACGGCCGACGTGGTGCCTACGCCGCTTTCGGCGCTGTTCATGCGCTTGCGGTCGTGCACGTCGCCCCAGGGGAAGACCTGGCCCACCCGGCCACCGCGCGCCGCCTTCTCCCACTGCAGCTCGCTGGGCAAGGCCACGCGCCAGCCTTGCTCGCGCACCAGCCGGGCGGCCGGCGTGTGGGCCAAGGCAGGCGCTTCTTGCAGCATTTTTTGCAACCAGGCGCAGTAGTCGGTGGCTTCCGTCCAACTGACCCAGCGCACCGGCCGGGTGTCGGCGTCGCTCAGCGCGTCGGCATCGCCTGGCTGGATTCCGGTGGCCTCGACAAAGGCCCGGAATTGCGCCACCGTCACCGGGTAGCGGGCGATGTGAAAGGCCGACGTGGGCGTGGCGGTGTCATTGAACTCGGCCTTGTTGGGCTTGATGCCGATGGCCCGCGCCACGCGCTCGGCATCCTCCGGTCGGGTGCCGATCATGAAGTGGCGGTCTTCCGGAATGGGGGCGAAGCCGACCTGTTCGTCTGTGGGCAGAAAAAAGCGTTCGGGGTCAAAGCGGGGGTCGCCCAGGCGAGCCAGGGCGTCGCCCGCGCGGGCGCGCCGGCTGGGCTCGGTGTGCCGCAGGGTGGCGGTGTCGGTCAACAGGGCCAGCAATTGCGCGGCGCAGGCCTGGCGCAGGGCGGCACCACTGTCGGGCCAGTCGGCCGCGGCCGTACCGGCCAGTTCGCCGGCGGCCAGTGCGGTGTCCAGGTCCGCCCCGGGTTGACCGCCCGCGACGCGAAGCAGGCCGATCAGTTCGCGCACCTGCAGCGCGGCCTTGCTGGTGCGGTAGCCCATGGCCAGCAGCACAGGCTCGCGCCACCAGGGGTCGGTGAGCCTGGCGCGCACCATGTCCACCAGCGCGGCCAGGCCTTTGCTGCCGGCCACCACATCACGCAGGTGAGTGGCGACCAGAAATTCCTGCAAGGCGTGGTGGATGAAGTAGTAGGCGCCACCGCGCTCTGCAATCAGGCTGCCACGCACGCGGGCGTGGGCGATGAAAACATGGGTGTGCTCGACAAATTCCGGCACCTGGCGCAACACCGCTTTCAGCTCGGCCTCGCCGATCTCGCGGCCCTGATCTTCGCCCTGGTTGTGCAGATGCCAGGCCACATGCCTGGCCATGTCCAGCAGCGTTGACCATTGCGCACGCAGCTCGGTCACGTCGTCCACGTCATGGCCGTAGGTCACCCGCAGCAAGGCGTCCACCGCCGTGTCAAACAGGTCTGCCCGCTGGTTGGGCAATTCAAGCTGGCTGGCATGCACGATCAGCAGCAGGCGCACCATCAACGGGCTGCTCACCAGGGGTTCGGCCTGGCTGCCGCCGCGCGCCCGGCGGTCGGCTTCGAGCCGGCGAATGCCGTCCAGCAGGCTGGCCGCGCGCTTTTCACTCAGGGCCAGGTCGAGCGGTGGGATGCAGGCATAGGCCTGGCGCACCATGGGCACGATGTGCGTGTCGTGGTCCAGCGGCTGCACCAGCACCTCGCGAAACCCGGCCTCCAGCGCGGTGTCGCCCTGGCGGTAAGCCGCTGTGCGGCAGGTCACCACCGTGCGCAGACCGGCCTGGTTCAGCACCAGCATGTCGACCTGCTGGCGCACGCTGAGGCGTTCATCCTCGTTGGCCACCTCGTCCAGGCCGTCCAGCAGCAAGAGCACCTGCCGGCCCTGGCCCAGCAGCCGCTCAAAAAAGTCCAAAGGCAGGCGCAGGCCTGCCTGCTGGCTGACCAGGTGGTGCGAGATGAAGTCGCGCAAGCTTTTGCGCTGCGGCGGCGCGTCTCGCCGATACCGCGCAAACGAAGCCAATGTCACCAGCAATGGCAGCGGCAGCCCCGCCGGTGACTGCTGCAAACCCAGACGGCCGCGCGCCGGCTCGGCCGTGTCTTCCAGCAGCGAACTGGCCAGCGCCCAGGCCAGGTGCAGCAGCACCGTGGTCTTGCCGCTGCCCGGGCCCCCCACGATCACCAGCCGCTGGCCCAGCGCCAGCAACTGGTCGAGCGCAACAGCACGGTCTTCGTTCTCGGCACCCTTCCCGTCAGCCCCTGGTTCGGTTGCGCGCTCGCGCTGCGCCTTGCCCACCGCGTCGCGGTTCATGGCCAGGCCAGGCTGACCAAGGTGCCCGTGCAGTGCCTGGGCGCGTGCGCGCAGCGGCACATAGGCCTTGTCCAAAGGCAGCTGCACCACCTGTTTGCCGTCACCATCCACAATGCCGCGCAGGGTGATGGTCTGCGTGCGCTCGCGCAGCCAACCCAGGTAGCGGGTGATCTGCGCCGCAAAGGCTTGTGCGTCGGGCTCGACCGGTACAGCGGCCTGGTAGTGGTTGATGGTCAGCGTCGCGCCGGCGCCCAATGCGGCGGCACCGGTGCCCTGGGCAACAGCACCAGAGCCCGTCACCGTGGCCTGGTAGCGCGTGCCGGTTCCAAAGTCATCAGGGGCCGGAAAGCTGATGAAGCCATTGGCCACCAGCTTGTCCAGCTGTTGCAGGAAGTGCAGCTGCAGCGCCTCAAGGTTGGCATACCGGGTCTGAAAGTGCCCCAGCGCCTTCAGCCGCCCCTGGAAGGCATTGCGGCTGGCCAGATCAGCCGGGTCCAGTGTGTCGGGGTCAACCGCTGCGCTCTTGAAGTAGGTGTAGACAAACGGCCTGCCGGTGGCCTGGAACTGGCCGAAGGCGGTGTTGAACTCTTCTTCGGTGTAGCGCCCCACCTTGGTGTGGAACAGCATCACGAAAACGTCACAGCCCTGGGCCGCCGCGTTGTACTCGCCCTGCAGGCGGGTGCTGGACATGGCGTCGAGAAAGTCTTCACAGACCACCAGCCGCAAGTGCACGCCGCGCCCCACCCAGTCATTGTTGCGGCGGCGTATCAACTCGGCAAAGGCTTGCCGATCGGCCGCCAGCTCTTGCGACGACGCAAGAAAGACGCGGTACTCGTGGGGTCGATTCACTGCCAACTCCAGGGCCTGCACGGTCTGCGCAGCGCCTTCGATGTTAGGTCAGCCGACGACAAGGCCTGCAACGCAATGGACGCGCTCACACTGCGAGTCAAATGGGCACTTGAGCTGCGCGCCATCAAAACCAACTGGCCCAAGATCAAGTTCCACGCGCTGCGGGAACATGCGGGGCTGGTGTTTCAGAAGCGGATGGGGGATTGATGGCGGGTCAGGGCTCTTTGCTGCCTCTCGTTGTTTGGGGAGCCGACATTCGGCGTTCGTCGTGCGGTGCGCTGGCCGAGGGCACCGGGCACCCGGCTGCCTACGTGTCACCCGATCTCGGCCCGCCATGCCTGCCGGCTTGGCTGGCCGAGCTCTCCTTCTTTACCTGCGGCAGCCGGATGCCCGGCGCCCTCGGCCCCACATCAGCGGCGGACTACCGTGGTTTCAAACCTCGCCTGCCGCCGTGGTGACGGGAGCGGTGGGGTGGGTTGCCCTGTTCCACGGAGGTAAAGGCGGAGCCGCTGGCCCTTCAGGCCGCCAGGCCTGACGGGCCGGCGGCGGGGGACACGCAGTGGAACAGGGCAGCCCGCCCCTCCGCTCAAGCGCAAGACATCAACCGTCAGCTACCTGGCTGGTCAGAGAAGGTCAGCAAAGAGCCCCAAGCCGCCCGTCAGCCCTTCCCGCTCAACTGCCCCCGCACATGGGCATTGATCAGCCGCAGCTCGGCCAGCGTGCTGTCGATGTGCGCGCGCTTCTGTTCCAAGTTGTTGTGCGCGCCGGTTTCGGCCGCAACTTCTTGATCCCTTACGGTAAGGCAGTACCGGCTACGGCCAACAACGTACAAGAGTTTGAAAAGCGTCGCGCGGAATACCAAGCGAAAGCGGATTCACTTCTGGGCGCTGCTGAACGTCGCAAGGCGCAGTTGGAAAACGCCTCGGTCACGATCAAGGCAAACGCCTCGGC
>JANOWE010000018.1:0-7951 GCA_031417735.1 Betaproteobacteria bacterium | reverse complement strand
GCGCTACATGCAAATTCTCAGCCCCGATTTCTGCGCTTTCCTGAAGGGCCGCGCGATCAACATCCACCACAGTTTTCTGCCCAGCTTCAAGGGCGCGAAGCCGTACTACCAGGCGCACGAGCGCGGGGTGAAGCTGATCGGCGCCACCGCGCACTACGTGACGGCCGATCTCGACGAAGGCCCGATCATCGAGCAAGACGTGGAGCGGGTCGACCATTCACGCAGCCCCGAAGACTTCACCGCCGTGGGCCGCGATGTGGAAAGCGTGGTGCTGGCCCGCGCGGTGCGCTGGCATGTGGAACACCGCGTGCTGCTCAACGGGCACAAGACGGTGGTGTTCAGCTGAGCGCTTGCCGGACCTCGCCATGCCGCGCACCAAACCACCACCGAGCTCCCCGTCGTCGCCCGACGAGGTCGAGCAGCAGTTCTACGAAGCGCTGCAAAGCGGCGACATCGAGGCCCTGATGGCGGTCTGGGCCGACGACGACGAGGTCGTGTGTGTGCACCCCGGCGGGCCACGCATCGTGGGCCACAGCGCGGTGCGCACGGCGTTCGAGGCCATGTTCAGCAACGGCCGCATCCAGGCCCTGCCCGAGCGT
Organism: Betaproteobacteria bacterium; assembly: GCA_031417735.1. Taxonomy (GTDB): domain Bacteria; phylum Pseudomonadota; class Gammaproteobacteria; order Burkholderiales; family Burkholderiaceae_C; genus Pseudaquabacterium. Next base: position 7,352 of record JANOWE010000018.1, on the reverse strand, counting down.
TTGCGCAAGATTCATACGCTGGACACGGCGGTGCACAGCGTGGTCGAACGGATCACCGTCAACACCGATGCAGGCCCACGCACGGCCCATGTGCTGGCCACCAATGTCTACCTCAAAGGGCCGCTGGGCTGGCGCATGGTCGCCCACCATGCCAGCCCGGGCACGCTGGAAGACCCGCCCGAAGTGGTCGAGGCACCGGCGGTGCTGCACTGATGCAGGGCTTTCGTGCGCCGCGCTGGTTGCCCGGCGGCCATGCGCAGACGATCTGGCCGGCGCTGTTTTCACGCCGCCGCCCGAGCAGCCCTTTCGGCCGGCCACTGGCGCTGCAGCGCGAACGCTGGGCCGCGCCGGATGGCGACTTCATCGACGTTGACCTGCTGCCGCCAAGCCCGGTCGAGGGCGCGAGCCCCGTCATTTCTCCCCCGATGTTGGTACTCTTCCACGGCCTGGAGGGCTCGTCGGCCAGCCACTATGCCCAGGCCTTTGGCCATTGGGCGCGCCAGGCCGGCTGGGCCTTTGCGGTGCCGCATTTCCGGGGCTGCTCGGGTGAACTGAACCTGGCACCACGCGCCTACCACTCGGGCGACCATGAAGAGATCGGCTGGATCCTGCAGCGCCTGCGTCAGCGCAGCAGCCAGCCGCTGCGGGCAGTGGGCGTGTCGCTGGGCGGCAATGCCCTGCTGCGCTGGGCCGAAGAGGCCGGCAGCAGCGCATCGGCGACGGTGGCAGCGGTGGCCGCCGTCAGCGCCCCGGTGGACCTGGCCGCCAGCGGCCAGGCAATCGGTCAGGGCCTGAACCGGCAGATCTACACCCGCATGTTTCTGCGCTCGATGAAGCCCAAGGCCCTGGCCAAGCTGGCCCAGCACCCCGGCTTGTTCAGCCGTGAAAAACTGCTGGCCGCGCGCACGCTGTACGAATTTGACGATGTCTTCACCGCGCCGCTGCATGGCTTTGCCGGCACCCGCGACTACTGGGCCCGCGCCTCCGCCAAGCCGCATCTGGGCCGCATCCGCGTGCCCACGCTGGTGCTCAATGCCCACAACGACCCCTTCGTGCCCGGCGCCAGCCTGCCCACGCCGGGCAGCGTCGGCACCTGGGTGACCTTGTGGCAACCTCGGCATGGCGGCCATGTGGGCTTTCCGGCGGGCCGATTTCCAGGCCATGTGCTCGGCCTGCCCGAAGGTGTGATGGCCTGGATGGCCCAACACCATCCCGGCTGAGCAAGCCATAGCAAACAGGAGCAGGCATGGACGAGATGGTCAAGGCGGCACTGAAAAAATGGCCCAAGGTGCCGCACTGCTACGGCTGGCTGGCCCTGGACGCTCGCGGCGACTGGTACATGCGCGACGAGCGCATCCAGCGCGCCGGGCCGTTTCCGCAGGTCAAGGGCAGCCGCATCGAGCATGCGAAGTTGAAGGACTTCATCCAGCGCAACTACGGCGCCGACGAGCAGGGCCAGTGGTTCTTCCAGAACGGACCGCAACGCGTCTACTTGCAGTTGCAGGCCGCACCCTGGGTCTGGCGCGTGCAGTGGCAGCAGGGCCGGCCCGGCGTGACCAGCCACACCGGCCTGCCCGCCCAGGTGCGCAGCAGCTGGCTGGACGAGCAGGGCCGGCTCTATCTGGACAGCGACATCGGCCTGGGCATCGTGCACAGCCAGGACATGATCGATGCCGCACAGGCGGTCGAGCAAGGGCTGTGGCAGCCACAGGACCTGCGTGCCGAAGACCTGCCGCAGCGCTTTGGCTTTGTGCTGGCGCCGCAGCCGCCGGGTTGAGCCGAAAGGGAATCGGCACAAAAAAGCCGCCCGGCTGGCGGCTTTTCTTGCGGTTCAGGCGCTGAGGCCTGACGGCGCAGATCAGTTCGACGCCGCAGGTGCCGCTGCTGAAGCAGCCGCTGCCGGTGCCTTGGGCTCGGCCAGGCTGCCACCACTGGCATTGGCCATGTAGACCACCGCACGGCCGATCTCGAAGTCGCTGAAGTCGCCACCACCCTGGGCACCCATGCTGCCCTTGCCCTTGAGCGCCGAACTCAGCAGCGCCTCGTAGCCTGCGCCCACGCGAGGCCCCCAGGCGGCGGCATCGCCGAACTTGGGCGCACCGGCTGCACCGCTGGCATGGCAGGCCACGCACTGGGCCTGGTAGACCTGCTCACCGGTCTTCAGCGAGGCCACGTCGTTGGCGTCCTTGATCTCGATCGAGCCCACCGGCTGCAGCCTGCGCGCCACCGATTCTTCCGCCATCGAATCACTGCCAGCGCCATCCTTGGACCCGAAGTCGACAAAGTTGGCCAGCATGATGATGACCACGATCGGCACCACGAACGAGGCCACCACGGCAGCCACCAGCTGTTTGGGCGTCTTGATCGGACCCTCATGCGCTTCATGCGCGTCATGGGCCTCATGCTGGTCGGTTTGCTTGGCGTCGCTCATGGAATCCTCGGGTCAACCGTGCCGGCATGGCTTGCAGCGGGGGCAAGCCTGGGCACAACCTGTCAATTATAGCCAGCCGCCACGGCGCACCTTGCCCGCAGGCCCTTGAACCGGCCCGGCCTGCGGCGCAGCGGCTACAATCAAAGGCCCAACGCCGCGACCGTGGTGAAGTGGATATCATGCGGCCCTCCGAAGGCCACGTCGCAGGTTCGATTCCTGCCGGTCGCACCAGGTCATGGCTTGTGGGCAGCGTCCTGTGTTGTGAAGTGAAGCATGAGGTGGCGTGAATCGCCGCAAATGCCTTACTGCAAACTTCGCCAGCTTGTCCCTTACCGAATGCCGGGGATCTACGACATCTCCAAGGCAGGTCAAGGCAGGTCAACGCAAGTCGTTGGCCGAATCTGACTGCGGAACGTGCAGACCTGCAGGCGCGAGCGGGAATCGCCCTGATCGCAGGAGCAGCGAACCCTGACGGCTTGGTCAGGCGTATTGCAGCGGAAGCTTCGATTGGGCGATCCCCATCTGGACTTTGATCCGCCGAGCCGCTGCTTCGTCGACTCGCGCGATGAACTCTTCACTTGTTGGCGCAGTACAGCCACTTCGACCACCGCCTGCCGATGGGCCGGGTGGTGCACCTGCTGCCGGACCTGCGCAGCGGACGCATACGTGATCCGTTCGAGGGCACGGCGCATGAGCTGGGTCGGCAGTCGCCCGACCAGCTCAGTTTCGACATCTCACCCGACAACGGCCGCATCTGTTTTGCCTGTAACCCGACGACGCGCAAGGTCGCAGGCAACCCGACCGGGCTGACCGAACTGGAGTTGAACAGCGGCCGCTTTACCGCGCTGACCAACGACCCGGCCGGACACTACGACGCGCCGCGATACAGCCCCGACGGTGCGCAGCCGGCCTGCATCGCAAGCCACAGCGGCCTGTGTCACACCCGGCCCGGCCGAGTGGCGCTGGACGCCCGACGGCCGGGCCCTGCGGTTCACGGCCGAGCAGCAGGGCCGGCGCCATTTGTGGCGGCTGGAGGCGGCCAATCAGGCGCATGACGTGCTTGTCAGCGGCGGTTGGGTGCAGGGCTTCGACATCGCCGGCCCGGCCGACATGCCCATGCTGGTGGTGGCCGCCGACTGCGCCATGCACCCGGCGCATACCACTGCCCACGCCACACCCATGCCGCACCCAGGCGTCTTGAACACCTGCCCGCCCGGTTTCAGCCCCAAGAACAAGCATGCCTTGCTGCAGGTGGTGCACGCTGGCCCGTATGCCGCGGCGGGCGACACTTTCGGCTACCGCTGGAATGCGCACCTGCTGGCCTCACAGGGCCATGTGGTGGCGCAGGTCGACTACCACGGCTCCAGCGGCTTCGGCTTTGAATTTCGCGACAGCATCATGGGCCGCATGGGTCAGTTGGAGCAGCAGGACATCGAGGCCGGCACCGACTGGTTGCTGGCCCAACCCTGGGCCGACAGGCGACGCGTGTTCCTGGCCGGCGGCAGCTATGGCGGCTTCATGGCGGCCTGGCTGAACGGCCATCTGCCGGCAGGCCGCTACCAGGCTCATGTCTGCCATGCCGGGGTGTTCGACCGTGTGGCCACCTTTGCCGCCGACTCGTACACCCAAAGGCCAAAAGACCTGGGCGCGCAGTACTGGGACGACCTGCCCAAGGTGCTGTCGCAAAGCCCCTGCCACTTTGCCCAGCACATGCACACGCCGATCCTGGTGAGCCACGGCGCGCAAGACTAACGCCTGCCCGACGGCAACGGCCTGGCCGACTACAACACGCTGCAGGCGCGTGGCGCAGACAGCCGGCTGCTGTGGTTTCCCGATGAGAACCACTGGGTACTGAAGCCACAGAACTCGGCACTGTGGTACGCCGAGTTCTTCGCCTGGCGGGCGCGGCATGACCTGGCATTGAAGGCCAGCATCAAGCGGGCTTGACCCGGTCACCTCGCCAGCGCGATGGCCGGAGTGGCGCAAGCTGCGAGCCGCGATGCGATTCGCGGTGACGCCATTTGCCCACGTCGATGCTTCATTTGGCCTGGCGCGCAAATCAGGTCAACAGCGGCAGCCCATCGCGCGTTGAACGCTCACACGCCGACCAAACTTGGTTCAGCGTCAACCCTGAAGGATCTATGAACAAAATTCTTGCCTCGCTGCTCGCCGGTGTCTTCGCTTCTGCTGCTTATGCCCAGGCTCCGGCCGCAGCCACCCCTGCGGTGGTGAAGGCTGAAGTCAAGGCCGATGCCAACAACACCAAGGCGAAGGCCGCCGAAGCCAAGGTTGCTGGCAAGGCCGACGCCAGTGTGGCCAAGGTCGAAGCCAAGGCTGAAGCCGCCAAGACCGATGCCCACGCCGACGCCGCCAAGAGCAAGACCAAGGCCCACGCCAAGGTCACCAAGGCTGATGCAGCCGACAAGCCTTTGGCCGAAGCCCACGCCGACAAGGCCGGCGCCAAGGCCGATGCCAAGGTCGCGCACCAGGCGGTGAAGTCGAACGCCAAGGTCGACAAGGTGAAGGTCGAGGCCGGTGCCGACAAGGCCGACGCCAAGACCAACACCGCGCTGGTCAAGGCTGAAGGCAAGGCCGACGTCAAGGCTGCTGCGACGAAGTAAATTCGGTCCCTGCCAGGGCTGGATGAAAGAGCGCTCAGGCGCTCTTTTTTTCGCCCGGGTCGGAAGGCGCTGCCCGAGGTCTTCGCCGTGGTCGCGCTGCTGCTGCCATGCGGGCGCCGGGCCTGATGCAGGTCAGTCAAGCGGTCGTTGACACCGCCCCCCACCTCCCCAGGCGGGGGGGACTTGGCCTAGCGTGGGTAGACGAGGTCCCTCAATCCCAGCGACAGCACCGGCACATAGCTGATCACCATCAGGCAGGCCAGCACCACCAGAACAAAGGGCACCAGGTCGCGCACGATGCGGTCGACCGAGATCCTGGCCACGGTGCTGGCGGCAAACAGGTTGACGCCGAATGGCGGCGTGATCATGCCCAGCGCCAGGTTCACGACCATGATCAGGCCGAAGTGGATCGGGTCGATGCCGAAATGCTGGGCCACCGGCGCCAGGATCGGCGCCAGCACGATGATCGCCGCGCTGGTCTCGATGAACATGCCGATCAGGAACAGCGCGGCATTGACGCCCAGCAGAAAGTAAAACGGTGACTGCAGCACATCGACCAGGAAGCGGCCGATCGCGTCGGGCACGCCGGCGCGGGTGATCAGGTAGGCGAACATGCCGGCGTTGGCGATGATGAACAGCACCACCGCACTCGAGATGGCCGACTTGCGCAGGATGTTGAACAGGTCGTTGACGCCAATCTCGCGGTAGATCACCACGCCCACGATCAAGGCATAGAACACCGCCACCGCCGAAGCCTCGGTGGGCGTGAACACCCCGCCGTAGATGCCGCCCAGGATGATCACCGGCATCAGCAGCGCCCAGACCGCGTTGTAGGCGGCGCGGGGCACCGACAGCCGACCGTCGCCGTCCCGCTTGCCCCAGCCCTTCCACTTGCAATAGCACCAGACGAACAGCATCAGGCTGACGCCGATGAACAGGCCCGGGCCGATGCCGGCGATGAACATCTCGCCGATCGAGACCTCGGCGCTGACGCCGTACAGGATCATCGGGATCGACGGCGGAATGATCACACCCAACTCGGCTGCGCTGGCCTGCAGCGCGGCGGCGTAGGTGACAGGGTAGCCATGCTTGATCAGCGCCGGGATCAGGATCGCGCCAATGGCAAAGGTGGTGGCCACGCTGGAGCCCGACACCGCGGCAAAGATCATGCAGGTCAGCACGCAGGTCATCGGCAGGCCGCCCTGCACGCCGCCGACGATGCTCTTCGCAAAATCGACCAGGCGGCGCGAGATGCCGCCGGTTTCCATGATGTTGCCGGCCAGGATGAAGAACGGGATCGCCGCCAGCGGAAACTTGTTCAGCGAATTGAACATCTCCTTGACCGACGTGAGCATGTGCGCATTGCTCAGTTGGATGCCCACCACCGCCGACAGGCCGATGGACACCGCCACCGAAATGGTCAGTGCAAAGCACAGCACCATGGACACCAGAATGGTCAGGCTCATGCTTGCACCTCGGCGCTGTGCGCGGTGGTTGGCGACATCTGACGGGCGCTCACAGCGCCGTCTCCATTTCCAGCCGCTGCGGGTCGAGCACATTGCCCACGATGCTGAACACGCAGAACAGGCCGCCCACCGGCAGCGCCAGGTAAGCCCAGAACATCGACACGCCCTCCAGCCCGATCACGCTCTGCACCCGGCCTCGGTTGGCATAGTCCCAGCCCCACCAGATGATGATGGCTATCAGCGTCAGCGCTGCCAGCGCGGCGATGGCGTTGAGGACGCGTTTGCCGGCGGGGCCGCTGCGCCGGTGCAGCACGTCCACGCTGACCATCGCGCCCTGGCGAAAAGCCGGCGCGATGCCCAGAAACACCATCCAGACCAGGCTGAAGCGGATCAGCACCTCGGTCCACTCCGCCGGCTCGGCCAGCACGAAGCGCATGAAAACCTGAAACAGGCCCAGGCTGGCGGCCAGCGCCAGCATGGCGCAGGAACCGACCAGGGCGATGCCTGTGGTGGTGCGCTCGACGCGCATGAACAAGGTTTTCATTGCAACTTCCGAAGGGCTTTCAGTTCACGGATCCCGCCCTGCATGCCGTGGCCGTAGGAGGTCGACCCGCAGCCGGCTCAGCGCCGGCTGCAGATCACTTGACGGCGCGGATGCGGTCGATGTTGTCCTTGCCGAACTGCTTCTCGAAGTCGGCCAGCACCGGCGCCATCTTGGCCGCAAACTTGGTCTTGTCGATGTTGTCGATCACGGTCACGCCCTTGCTGCGCAGGTATTCCACGCCCTTGGCGTCGTCGGCGTCGACCCGCGCGCGGTTGACCAAGGCCGAGTCC
>JANOWE010000017.1:0-96309 GCA_031417735.1 Betaproteobacteria bacterium | reverse complement strand
GCACAGCCGCTCGCCGACCAGCAAGGCCACGCTGGCCGGCAGGTTGGTCTCGCCGGCGTCGGGCAGGCCGTTGCAGTTGTCGTCGCGCAGCAACTGCAGCGGCCACAGGCTGGTGCTGCTGGTGCCAAAGCTGACGCTGCCGGCACTGCCCGCATCGAACTGGTGGGGGTGGAAGACCACGCCGCCGGGCTGGCCACTCTGTTGGCCGTTGGCCGCGAATCGCGGCGCCGGCACGTCGGCAAAGTTCACGCCGCTGAAACTCACGCCCGGCTGGTGGCTGAAGCTGAGCGTGTCGCTGCTGCGGTCGTAGCTGCCAGCCGTGGTGCCGGCGGCGCCGCCGCTGGACAGCATGCCGCTCAGATTGGTCTGCACCACCTTCAGCGTCACGGCGCCCAGGGCGGCCGGAATCCACAGCGTGTAGCGGCCATCGGCGGCGCTGACGCTGCTGTCGTAGACGGTGGCGCCGCTGGCATCGGTCAGCCGCAGCGCGCTGCCGGCCACCGCCGCCTCGCTGCCGTCGCGCAGGCTGTTGTGCGCGCTGCCGCCGCCGCTGCCGGTGTCGGCAAAGACCAGTCCGGTCAGCCGGCTGCCGGCAAACAGACCGAAGTTGATTTCGGTCATGTCACTGCCGGCCACCTGCAAGTTGCTGCGCTGCAGTTCGGGCGGCGATGTGCCGACCCAGCCTGGGGGTAGCGTGGGGCTGATGTCGGCCAGCGTGGCGTTGTTGTCCACCAGCACCGTGTAATTGCCGGCCAGCACGGCGCTGAAGGCATAGGCGCCGGTGCTCGGGTCGACCGCCACCGCCTGGCTGGCCGTGCCGCTGGCCGTGGCCAGCAGTTTGGCGTACAGCACCAGGCCGGTGCCGGCCTCGCCGCTGTCGGCCTGCAGGTTGTGGTTGCTGTCCTGGTAGACGCGCCCGCTCACTGCCACGCCGCTGGGCGGTGCGGCGCTGACGGTCAGGCTGGCGGTGTTGCTGGCGCTGCCCACCGAGGTCTGCGTCGTCGTCACCCCGCTGCTGGTGTTGGGCTGGGTTCCAACCACGCTGCTTGTCACGTCCACCGTCACCGTGCAGCCGCCTGCGGGCAGGCTGGGCATGCTGAGGTTCAGGGCGGTGGCGCCTACCGTCAGCGCCGGGCTGGCGCTGGTGCCCACGCAGCTGCCACCGATGGTTGTCGAGGTCAGGCTCATGTTGACCAGGGTGTCGGTGAAGCTGGCGTTGCTCAACGCGCTGGTGTGGCTGTTGCCCAGGCTGAACGTGATGCGGCTGGTGGCACCGGCGACGATGCTGGCCGGGCTGAAGGCCTTGGCGATGGTCGGCTTGTCGACCACCGTCAAAACCACCGGCCCGGCACCGGCACCGGCCGCCGGTGTGGTCAGCGTGGTCACGCCGCTGACGCTGTTGGGGTTGGCGCCCAGTGTGCTGCTGCTGACCTGCACGTGCACCGTGCAGCCACCGGGCGGCAGGTTGGGCACGGTCAGGTTCAGCGCGTTGCTGCCGGTCGCGCCCACCACCAGCGCCGGTGAGTTGCTCACGCTGGTGCAGGTGCCGGTGATGCTGGTCGAGGCCACCGCCATGTTGTTCAGGCTGTCGGTGAAGTTGGCATCGTTGAGCACGCTGGTGTTGGCGCTGCCCAGCGTGAAGACGATGGTGCTGACGTCACCCACGCCGATGGTGGCCGGCGAGAAGGCCTTGGCAATCGTCGGTGCGGTCAGCGGAGGTGCGGTGATGATCAGGTTGGCCGAGGCCGCCGAGCCGGTGTTGGCATTGACCGAGGTCACGCTGCTGGTGGTGTTGGTCAGGCCGGGCGACGCTGCGGTGATGCTGCTGGTGACCTGCACGCTGATGCTGCAACTGCCGGTGCCCCCGCCGTTGAACGGAATGCTCGCGCCGCTGAGCGAGATCGAGGTGTCTGCGGCCGTGCTGCCCGGGCTGACGCTGCCGCCGCAGCTGTTGCTGAACAGGGGCGAGTCGTAAACCTTCATGCCGGCCGGGAACACGTCGCTCAGACTGACCCCGGTGATGGCGGTGGTGGTGGACGGGTTGCTCAAGGTCAGGGTCAGCGTGGTCGCGCTGTTGGCCACCACCGTGGACGGGCTGAAGGCCTTGACCAGCGTGGGCGCGGCCAGACGCACAACCAGGGTGTCGCTGGTGGCGCTGGCATTGCCACCGCCGTTGGCGGTGGCCAGGGCGCCGCTGGTGGGTGAGGCCGGGATGGTGTTGAGGTAGTCGCCCGCGGCGCTGGCCTTGACCTCCACCGTCACCGTGCAGCTGCCGTTGGACGGGATGGTGCCCCCGCTGAGCTGGATGCCGGCCGCGCCTATGGCCAATGCGGCGCCGGTGTTGCTCAGCAGGCTGCCGCTGCAGCTGTTGGTGGTGGTCAGGCTGGCCAGGGTCATCGCGCCCGGGCTGGTCGGGAAGACGTCGCTGAAGGCCGCGCTGGTCAGCGCGGTCGGGTTGCTGTTGCTCAGCACGATGCGCAGCGTGGAGATGCCGCTGCCGGGCAGGATCGGGCTGGTCAGGAAGCTCTTGGCGATGGTGGGCACAGCCAGCACGGTCAGGCTGTCGGTGGCCGCCGTGCCGTTGGACGATGCACTCGGGCCCGTCACCGTCAGACCGCCGACCGCAATGGTGTTGGTCTTCAGCCCCACGCTGGTGCCGGTGATGGTGGCCGTGACCGTGCAGCTGCCCGCGGCAGGTATGGTGCCGCCGCTGAGCGAGACGCTGCCGCCGCTGGCGGTCTTGGTGCCGGCGCAGGTGCCACCTGCGGCCGAGGCGCTCAAGCCTGCCGGCAGGCTGTCGGTGAAGGCCGCGCCGGTCATCGCCGAGGCGGTGCTGTTGCCCAGCGTGATGGTCAGCGGCGTGGTGCCGCCCAGTGGCACGGTCACGGCAGTGAAGTTCTTGCTGATGTCGGGCCGGGCCACGTTCAGCGTAGCGCTGGCGCCGCTGGCATTGGTCCCGATGCTCGAGGCCACCGCACCGGCCGCCAGGCTGTTGGTGTAGCTGCCCGGGGTAGCGCTCTGCACGTTCACGCTCAGGCTGCAGCTGGCGCCGGCGGCGAGGGTGCCGGCCGAGAGCGTGAGCGTGCCCGGGTTGGTGGCCGTGGCACTGGCCGTGGCGGTGCCGGCGCAGCCGGTGTTGGTCACGGTGGTGCTGCTGTTGACCAGGCCCACCGGGTAGGTGTCGGTGAAGGCCAGGCCGCTGATCGCTGCGCTCGTCACATTGGTCAGCGTGATGGTCATCGCCGTGGCGGCGTTGGCGGCCACCGCGCTGGCCGCAAAGGCCTTGGCCACCTGCGGGCTGGCAATCTGCAGCGTGGCTGCCACGCGGCTCGCATTGCTGCCGCCGCTGGACGTCAGGCTGCCGGCGGCCAGTTCGTTGACATAGCTGCCGCCGGTGGGCGCCTTGACGTTGACGGTGATGGTGCAGACATCGTTGGCCGGGATGCTGCCGCCGGTCAGTTTCACGCTGGCGCTGCCCACCGCCAGCGCGGCGCCGCTGCTGGTGCTCAGGCTGCCGCCACAGGTGTTGCTGCTGACCAGGTCGAACAGCACCATGTTGCCCGGCGCGCCGCTGGTGGTGGTGGGAAAGATGTCGGTCAGCGTGGCGGCGGTCATCACGCTGGCGGTGGGGTTGCTCAGCTTGATCGTCAGCGTGGCACTGGCGTTGGGCGCCACCGTGCCGGGGCTGAAGGATTTGGCCAGCGCGGGCGGCGCGGTCACCACCAGGGTCTGGCTGCCGGCGCTGCTCAGGCCGGCGTTGTTGCTCGACACCGCCGCGGCCGGGATGGTGTTGGTGTAGCTGCCGGCGCTGGCCACGGTGACGCTGGCCGAAACGCTGCAACTGCCACTGGCCGGCACGGTGGCGCCCGACAGACTGAGTGCGCTGTTGCCAGCGGTCGCGGCTACCGTGCCACCGGTGCAGGTGGTGCTGGCATTGGGGCTGGCGGCCAGCACCATGCCGGCGGGCAGGTTGTCGGTCAGCGAGATGCCCGTGATGGCGCTGGCGTTGGGGTTGCTCAGCGTGATGGTCAAGGTGTTGCTGCTGCCCGCGCCGATGCTCGCCGGCGCAAAGGCCTTGGCCACCGCCGGCCCGGCCAGGCCGCTGTTGACCGCCGACACGGTGATGGCCGTGCCGGGCCCGGCGCCGTCGGGGTCGATGGTGGCGGTGTTGAGCACCGTGCCGTTGCCGGTGGCGGCCACGCTGAACTGCACGGTCGCGGTCTCACCCACGCCGATGATGCCGGCCGAGCGGCCGGCGCTGTTGACCGCTGCCGCGCTGGCATAGGGCATCAGCCCGCCGGGCAGGTCGGCCACCGTCACGCCGTTGAGCCTGGTCGAGCCGGCCACGTAGGTGGTGCCGGCCGGTAGCGGGTCGGCCAGCGTGGTGCCTGCGGTGGCCAGCAGGCCGGTGTTGGGCATGGCCACGGTGTAGGTCACCATCTGTCCGCCCACCAGCGCACCGCTGGGCGACACCGTCTTCACCGGTTCCAGGCGGGCCACCGGCGTCAGGGCGGGCTGCGTCGTCACGCTGCCGGGCTGGGCCACCACGCCGGCGCAGGCGTAGTAGGTGTAGTCCCAGCGCGCCGTATTGGAAAACCGCGCCGCGGCCGGCGAGGCCGGCAGCGACAGCACCTGCACGTCGAAGCTGATGGTGGTGAGCCCGCCCACGGCCACGTTGCCGATGGCCACGCCCGCAGCCGGGTTGGCGCCGCTGAACACCACGCCATTGACCCGCACGCTGTTGGCCACCAAGGCCATGCCGGCCGGAATGCTGTCGTAGAAGACCACGCCGTTGGCCGCGCCATTGCCGGCGGTGTTGTCCAGGTCGATGCTGTAGCGCAGCGTGTCGCCGACGAAGGTGCTGGTTTTGTTGACGGTCTTCACCGTGGTCGGGAATACCGGCGAGGTGACGTCGATCTGCAGCGCCAGCGCATTGATGGCATAGCTGTCGCCGGTGGTCGTGCCCTGCGCCGCGGCCGTGGTCTGCGCATTGGTCAGGAAGGACGAGACGTCGACGTTGGTGATGTCGTAGCCCTGGCGCGCAAACGAGGTGTTACCGCCCGGCGGCTGGTTGGTGCTGCCGAAGCTGCCGCTGCTGTCCAGCGTGCCGTTGCCGCCGTTGATCTGGCTGGCGAAGAAGTTGGTCAGCAGGTTGTTCGGACCGCTCAGCCGGTTGGCGGTGCCCAGTGGCGTGCTGGGACCGAAGAGCATGGTGTCGCCGACGACCGAGGCGTCGCCCTCGATGGCGCTGACCAGCAGCCGGCCATTGACCAGGCCGGCCACCGGCGTGCAGAAGCCGCTGACGGTGGCTGCGGCCGCGCCCGATTGCTCGGCACCGACAAACAGCGTCAGGTTGCGCGCGACCTGGCTCGGGTCGGCATAGGCCACGGCCAGGGTCCATCCGGCGCCGTCGGTCGAGGCCGAGCTGGCCTTGCCCGGCACGCCGCCCACGGTGTAGGTCCCGTTGCCGGCAATCTGGACCAGGCCGGTGACGTTGGCCGAGCGGGTGTAGAAGGTGCCCGACGAGCCGGCGGTGGTGGTGCTGGAGGCAATGCTGTAGGTGCCGCTGGGGGTGGTCAAGCTGACGTTGCCGTTCAGCGTGGCCGCGCTGTTGGTGCCGATCGTGCCCGACCAGATCAGCTCGGCATACAGCACCGTGGCCCCCGGCGGCACGCTGAGCACTGCACTCGACCCGTTCAGCGCGAAGTTGGTCGTGGTGCCGGCCGGGTAGCCTGCGGCACTGCCGCTCTGACCGACGGCGATGTAGGCCCCGCCCGAGCCGGCGGCGGTGGTGCTTTGCAGCACCAGGGTGTTGCCGGTGAAGGTCAGCGCGCCCTTTTCAATGGTGCTGAAGACCTGCACATAGGCGGCCTGGCTGGCGCTGGCCGCAAACAGGGCCGGCAGCAGGGCCGCGCGCAGCCAGTGAATGCCGCTGAGGCAAAGGGTGGACAGGCTCATGGCAAGGATTGCTCGTCGAATTTCAGGCGCAGGCGAAAGTACAGACCACGCTGGGTGCTGCCGTCGCCGGCCAACTCGTCCTCACGGAAGCCGACGACGTTGACCCCGACCGACAGCCACAGGTTGGTGCCGGCCAGCCAGCCCAGTTCGACGCCGGCTGCGGTCTGGCGGCTGCGCTGGCCCAGGCTGACCAGGCTGGCCAGGTTCAGGCCCAGGTTCCATTGCGGGCTCAGGTCGGCGTCCACACGCGCGCCCAGCAACGCCAGGGTCTGCGCGCTGCGCTGGCCGGCGCTGTCTTCGACCGCATGCTTGAGGGCCAGCCGGCCGCTCAGGTTCAGCCCGTGGCGCGGCTGGTGGCTGAGGTGGGCGCTGACGATGTCGGCGCTGCGCCGGCTGGGCGCGCCGGTGCCGGCGGCGCTGTTGCCGGTGCCGCTGTTGCCCGGGCCGGCCAGCGCGTCCTGCATCTCCACCCGGTGTTCGTAGCGGGCCAGGCCGTCAAGCTGGTGGTCTTGCCCATCGCGGTAGGCCAGGCCCAGCTGAAAACGTTGCTGTGACTTCCCGCCGCCGCCCTTCAGGCTCTGCAGGGTCAGCACGTTGCGGCCCAGCACGGTCCAGTCGCGGTCGAGCTTCCAGGCCAGGCCCAGCGTGGACAAGGTCTGGCGGGCGTTGTCGTCGCCACGCCATTCCAGCCGGGCGCTGCCCTTGAGCGTGGTGGCCAGCGTGGCGTCCAGGCCGGAGGTCAGGGCCACCGCGGGCCGGCTGCCGGGCTTGAAGCTGTCGACCCGCTCGAAGCCGGCCTGCAGGCCCAGGCCCTCGGCCAGCAGCCACTGCCTGCGCAGGCCCAGCGCGGCCTGGGCCTCGCGTCCGCTCAGGCCCTCGCGTACACGGTATTCGCTGAAGACATGGGTCTGCGCACCGGCCTGGCTGTCGATGCCCAACACCGTGGCATTGCGCTGCTGGCCAGAACCCAGGGTGTAGCGGTTGCCCAGGCTGCTGATCAGCTCGTGGCGGGCGTAGAGCCGGGTCTGTGCGTTGAGCCGGTAGTCGGCGCCGACGGCGGCCACGCGCTTCTGGTGGTCGTCCAGGTCTTGCTCGTATTCGGCGTAGGCGGTGGCGTCGGCGTCCACAGGCAGCTTGCCGCTGAGCTTGAGGCGGGCGCTGGTCAGCTCGCTGGTGGCAGGCACGGCCGCGGCGGTGGCGGTGGCACTGGCGGGGGCCGAAGCCGCCGCTGCGGCCGCCAGGCCGGTGGCATGGGCCTGGCGCAGGCCCAGCTCCAGCGCCAGGCCGTCGCCCAGGTTGTGTTCCAGGCTCAGCTGGCCACCGCTGCGGCGGCCGTCCACGCCGGGCTGGCCCTGGCTGTAGAGCAGCTCGATCTTGGCCTGGGTCTGCTCGGTCAGGCGCAGCGCGGCCTTGGCGCCAGCCTCGGACCGGCCCTTGCCCAGCAGCGCGCCGGGATTGTCGAAACCCGCGCTGGTCTGGCCGGCCTGGGCGCTGGCCTGCAGCCGTTCGCCGTCGTGGCGCAGTTCGGTGCGCGCGCCCCGGCCACTGCCGGCGACCAGGCTGCGGCTGTGGGCCAATTCGGCAAAGGCGGTGGTCTGCGGGCCCAGTTGCAGCGTCATGCTGGTGCCCTGCAGCGAGAACGGTTGTTGCGGGTCGTCGTCGCGCACGGCCATCGCGCCCAGCTCGAAATGCTCGTCCAGCGCCCAGCGAGCGTCGGCGCCATAAACCCAATGCTGCGGCCCGCCCTGGGCCAGCTCGTAGCTCACCCGCAATGACTGCGGGTTGAGCGCGCTGTCCAGGCTGGCCACCGGCGCCTTGAGCAGCAATCGGCCACTGTCGGCGTCCAGCGTGTAGTCGACCAGCCGGGTCAGCGGCCGGCGCTGCAGCACCAGCGTGGGCTGGTTGCGATCGCGGGTCAGCAGTTCCACCCGCTCGCTGTTGGCCAGCAGGCTGCCGGCCGGCGACAGGAAGTACAGCGACAGGCCCTGCGCCGGCAGCTCCTGCACCGCCTGGCGTGCGCTGGTCTGGCTGGCGAAGGCGGTCAGGCCCAGCGCGTCGCTGTCATGCCGGCCCTGCAGCCCGTTCAGGCTGCGGTTGAAGATCGACATCTGGCGCATGGGCTTGCCCGCGCGTGGCGCGCTCTGGGTTGCGAAGTCGCCAAACAGCAGGTGTGAGCGGCCCTGGTCCAGCCGCACATACAAGCGCCCGGTGGACTGGGCGTCGAAGCCCTTGGCCGAATCGTCGCCGTAGACGGGGTAGAACTCGTCGGGCTGGATGTCGCGGAACAGGCGCTCGTTGTCGGCCTTGTCGCTGTCGTAGGCCAGGGTCAGCAGGGTGTCGCCGCGCACCTTGCCCTTGAGGAACAGCGCGGCGCGTGCGCCGGCCGAGCGCTGGCCGTCGGCGCTTTGCCAGGACAGCTGGCGCAGCTGCTGCTCAAAGCCGTCCTGCGCGATGCTGGGCAGCAGCCCGCCGCCGTGCAGGCGGGTCAGGTTGACGCGACCCTCGACCACGCCCACGGCCAGCAGCGGGCGCAGTTCGGGCAGAAAGCGCAGGCTGGCACGGCCGCGGATGTCGTCGGCGCTGGCCGAGACCTCGACCTCGCCCGGCTCGGCCGGTGCGCGCAGCGTGAGCAGGGCCTGGCCGTTCTCGATCACGGTCTGCAGGCCTTCGGCCAGCGGGTCCAGGTCGGCCAGCTGCCACTGGCCGGACGAGCGGTCCAGCGTCACCGCCGTGCGTCCGCCGATGGCCACGCCGGCGGCGTCGGTGGCGCGCAGCAACAGCCGCACCAGGCTCTTGCCGTCGGCCACCAGCGGGCCTTCGGGCAGGCTGAAGCTCAGGCGGGCAAAGCGGCCGGGTGCGGTCAGGGCCAGCGTGGTCTGCGCCCGCGCCGGGGCCTGGGCGTCGGCTTGGTCATGCTCGGTCAACAGCAACTGGTTGGCACCGGGCTGCAGGTCCAGACCAATGAATTCCAGCGCCTGCAGGCCACGGGCCTCGTCCACGCTGCGCCGGCCTATGCGCTGCGCCGGCACCGGCTGGCCATTGACCTGCAGGCGCAGCACCGCGCCGGCCGGGCCCTTGACCACCACATTGCTCTGCGCCACGCCCAGCACCTGTTGCGCCGGCGGCCAGGCAAAGCCCAGCGAGGCGTCGGCGCTGCCGAGCAGGGCGTCCAGCGCCGGCATCGCGGCGGCCGCGCTGCTGGCGGCTTCTCGCCGTGCGACGGCGCCGCCGTCAGCACGCCCTGCCGAGACGGCGCCGCCGCCGCTGCGCACCTGGCCGCTGGCGGGCTGGGCGCGGGTGTCCAGCGGGGCGGCCACGCCGTCGGCGCTGAAGCGCGCGGCCAGCACGGCCTCGCCTTCGTCGGCGCTGCGGGTCTGTGTGGCGCGGCTGGCCAGCTGCTGGCGCAGCGTGGCGTCGCAGGCCTGCAGGGCAAAGTCGGCGCGCAGCAGCTGGCCGGCCTTCATGTCGACAAAGCGGCTGCCGGAGTCGCCGGCCTGGCGGCTGTCGAGCAGGCGCAGTGCGGCGCCGTCGGGCAGGCTGCTGCGGTCGAGCTTGAGCACATGGGTTTGCGGCCGCAGGTCGTAGAGGCTGTAGCGGCCCTGGGCGTCGGTGACCACCGAGCTGCCGTTTTCCATCACCAGGCGCACGCCAGGCACGCCGACCGATTCGGTCTGGCCATCGACCGCTGGCGCGGCCGGGCAGTCGGCCCACACGCGTCCGACGACGAAGCCCCGGTCGCTGAAGGCGCCGGGCAGCACACGCACGGTGGCACTGGCCAGGTTGCTGGTCTTGACCAGCGGCACCGCGCTGCTGGCGCGGGCCCGGTTGACGGCGTCCCCGGGTACCGCAGCAGGAGCGATGCGCAATCGGTAGCTCAGGCTGACTTCGCTGGCGTTGGCGATCGAGCCGATCTGGAAGCTCAAGCCACCGCCGCCAGACACCGCCGGTTCGGGCAGGGCCGAGCCGTCCAGCCGGTGGCCGTTGCCCGACAGGCGCGCGCTGCCCGGCACATAGGCAAAACCGCGCGGCGGCTGGTCGTCGACGACGATGCGACCCAGCAGCTGCTGGCTGCTGTTGCGCACGCGCACCTGGTAGTCGACCAGGTCGCCGATCTCGGCGCTGGCGCGCGAGGCGCTCTTGTCGATGGCCAGGCCGCCCTGGGCACTGCCGTCCAGCGGCAGGTCCACATGCACCGGGCCGGTGTTCAGGTTGACCTCGAAGTCGGCGCCGTAACTGGCGACCACATTGGCCCGTCCGGCCGGCAGCAGGGTCATCGCCAGGGTCGACGGAAAGCTGTAGTTGGGCGCCGGGTTGACCTGCAGCCGGTAGCGGCTGGGGCCGACGGTGGGGAACTCGTAGACGCCGTCCGCGCCCGTGAGCACGGTGTTGGGCGACGGCGTGATGCCGTCGGCCTTGAACACCGTGGCCAGCCGACCCGGCCGGCCGCCATTGCCGGCGCCGGTGACGTCGATCAGGGCCACCGTGGCACCGGACAGCGGCAGGTTGCTGCGGCTGTCGTAGACCACGCCGAAGGGGTCGATCAGCAGCTCGATCACGGTGGTGGTGGCGCCGCAGCCCTCCATGCTGGCGGTCCACTTGTCGTTGCGGCCGGTGCTGAGCACACCGTCGCCACTGAGCTGGGCGGCGCTGGCGGCGTCGGTCAGCGCGATGCCGGGCAGCACGCGGAAGGTGCCGGTGTTCAGGCCGGTCTCCTGGGCCAGAAAGGTCTCGATGTCGCCGGTGATGGCCGAGGTGATGACGACCCGCCGGACCTCGACCCGCGTCGGGTCGGCGTTGCACTGCGCGGCGTCGGCCTGCAGGAAGGCCATGCCACCCGGGCTGGCATGGCTGGCGACCTGGCTGAAACTGGCGTCGGTGTAGAAGGCCAGCGTGGGCGGCAGCGCGGCCAATGCCGTCTGGGTGGTGTTGGAGGCCACGGTCACGGCCGAATCGGCCAGGCCGTCGTTGAACAGCAGCTCGCCGGCATGGCTGATCTGGCCGCTGGCATTGGCGTGGACGCGCACGCTGAAGCTGCGCTCCATGCTCTGGCCCACGTCCAGCGCAGGCAGCACAAAGGCCACCGCATCGACCAGCCTCAGGTCGGCCGGCGGGCGGCTGCGGTAACGGTGGGTGGCCTCGCCCTGCAGGTGGTACAGGCGCCGGCCGGCGGGTGGTTCGACCACCGCATCGAGCTGGGTGTTGGCCGGCACCAGGGCCCGCAGCAGCACGGCGGCGCTGCCGATCCCGTCGATGCTGATGGGCACGCCGGTGGCCGCGCGCTGGCCGGTGTTGCTGCCGCTCAGGCTGAAGCTGAGCAGGTCGGACGGCGCCGCGTTCAGCGCCGACACCGCGTCGACCAGACGCACCGTGGCGCCCGCAGCGGTGGTGACCTGGGCCAGCGCGGTCTGGCGCGCGCCCTGCAATTGGCTCACGGCCGTGAGCAGATGGCGGGCGGTGCGGCCGTCGCCGGCCGAGGCCGGCACGCCGCCCTGCAGCACCAGGCTCAGGCGCTCGCCAGCGGCCAGGGCGATGGTCTCGCCCGGTGCCACGGTGGGCTCGCCCGGGTCGACCTGGCCATTGCCATTGCGGTCGTGAAACAGCTGCGGCGTGTGCAGCTCAAAGCCGCTGCCGGCCTGCACCGACAGACCGAGGCTGATCTGGCTGCTCACATTGCCGGTGTTGACCAGCGCAAAGTGCAGTTGGGCAAAGCTGCCCGGCGCGCGCGACTGCAGCGCGGGGCTGCTCAGCATCAGCGCCTCCACCGGCTGCACGGTCAGCAGCACGGTGTTCGAGTTCAAGGTCGAGGCGAAGCCACTGTCGGTGTCGAAGTAGCTGCACAGGGCCTGGTTGCGGATCACCGTGCCGGACGCCGGCGCAGCGGCCAGGGCCGGGCTGCCGAGCAGGCCGCAAGCGACCAGGCTACCGCCCAGGCCGCTGCACAGGCGCAAGAAGGTTCGCTTCAGCAACGCAGCCATGGGCTGGATGTCCGAGAAGAGAAAGGGGAGGTGCAGGCGCTGGCCTGCCGCCACGACACGGGCTGATACGGGCGCTGCTGGCCATCGGCACTGCCGACGGCCAGCAGCGAAGTGCGCGGCCTCAGGGGTTGATGCGCACGCCGAAGCTCACCACCACCGACGCCGACGGCGGCAGCGTGCCCACCGTGGCGGTGAAGGTGCCCGCACTGCCATTGGCCGGGGCGGCCATCGTGCCCTGGCTGGTGGCCGCCGCCACCGTGGCGCTGTAGGTGGTGTGGCTGGGCGTGGCGTCGCTGACGACCAGGTTGGTCACATTGGCGCTGCCGTTGTTGGTGGCGGTCAGGCGGTAGCGGATGCAGGCACCCGGCACCGCGCCGCTGCCGATCGCGGCGGTGGTGAAGGCGGTGTCGGCGCTGCCGTCACAGGCAGCGTCCAGCGCATGCTCTTTCTGCATCACCATGTTGCCCGCCGCCACACTGGTCTGGTCGGTGGCCGACACGGCCGCCGGTGCGGCGCTGCCGTTGACCGCGCCGGCACTGGTGGCGGTCAGCGTGGTGGTCGAGACCACACCGATGGCCACACCGGCCTGCGCCGTGACCTTGACCAGCAACTGCTTGCTCTGGCCCGGGGCCAGGCTGCCCAGGTCGGATGCGGTGAGCACCACGGTGTCGCCGGCGTCGATGGTGTTGCTGCCGTTGGCGTCGAGGTAGACCACCGAGGTGAAGCCGGAGCCCGTTTGCACCAGTGCCAGCGTGATGGTGTTGGCGCCGCCGTTCTCGGTCACGTTGCCGGCATTGGTCAGGGTGTGCGAATAGACCACGCTGCCGCCCGGAAACAGCTGGCCGCTGTTGTTGGGCGTCAGCGTCACGCTGCGCACGGTGTTGACCACCACGGCGTCGGCCAGGCGGTCGCTGGCGCCGCTGGACGGCGACAGCACGCGAAAGTACAGCGACTGACCGGCCGGCACGGCGGCCTGGTTGGCCGGCACCGTGACGTCGGCATAAACCAAGGCCGCGCTGCCCCCGGCGACCACGCCGGTGTTGGTGATGACCGTGCCCGCAGCGTCGCGGAACACCACCGTCCAGCCTGCGGGCAGGCTGCTGCTGGCAAAGCTGGCGTCGGTGCTGGCGGCAAGGTTGAAGCTGTCACCGGCGCCGCTGCCATTGCTGGCGTACAGCGTGAAGCGTGTGGTGGCGCCCGGGTTGACGCTGTTGCTGACCACCGGCGAGCCCTCGGGGCCGGCGCCCAGGCCCGGCGCACCGGCACCGGCGGCGTTGTTGGTCAGGTCCACCGAGTTGGCGGTGATGCTGGTCAGGCTGTCGGTGGTGGTGGCGGACAGGCCGGCATTGAAGCGCGACGTGGCGGTCTTGCTGACGTTGTACGGGCCACCGCTGGCACCCGCAGGCAAGGTGACCTTGAGCACCACGGTGGTGCTGGCGCCGGCGGCGACCGGGCCGGTGTCGACCACGCCGTTGCCGTTGGTGTCCACCATCGGCGTCACCCCGTCGGCCTTGTACAGCGCAAAGGCGCTGCCCGGCGGGAAGGCGGGTGATCCGGCGGCCACGCTGATGTCGAAGCTGTCGGTGGCGTTGCCGGTGTTGACCAGGGTGTTGCTGAAGCTTACCGTGCTGCCCTGCAGCGCCGAGGCCACGGTGGCACCGGACAGCGTCACGCCGGCGGTCTGGTTCACGCTCAGGCCGAAGGTGTTGGTGCTGACCGGGCCGACGCTGCCCGCGCCGTCGTTGTAGCTGAAGCTGGCGGTGTTGTTCAGCGTGCCGGCGGCAAGGCCGCTGGCCAGTGTGACCTGGAAGCTGACCGTGCCGGCCTGGCCCGCAGCCAGGCTGTTGATGATGCCGCGCACCGTGCTGCCGGTGACGCTGTAGTCGATGGTCGGCGACGTGCCCTGCGTGCCGTCCGAGGCATCGGTCAGCACCAGGACGCCGGTGGCGCTCCAGCGGCCAGAGGCGGCGACATAGACCATGCCGGTGGGCAGCACGTCGGCGATGTTGACGGCGGTGGCGCCGGTGTTGCCGGTGTTGCTGTAGGTCAGGGTCACGGTGTAGGGCCCGCTGCCGGCATTGCCCGACGACGCACTCATCGACTTGCTGACATTGACCACCGCATTGGCCGGCACGGTGGTCGATTCGGTCACGCTGGACACGACGCTGCCATTGAAGACCGAGCTGGCGTTGATGACCAGGCTGTTGGCGCTGCCGGTGGCCGCGCCGGCAGGCACCGTGCCCACCGCGACGAAGCGGAACACCGCGCCAGCGGCCAGCGTGTCACTGACGGTGATGGGCGTGGTGCTGTCGGGCACACCGTCGCCGTTGGCGTCGGCATAGAACTGCACGCTGCCGAAGCTGAAGCTGCCCGACTGGCTGAACGACAGGTTGAAGCTGTCGCTGCCGTTGCCGGTGTTGGTCAGCGTGACCGGAAAGCTGGCCTGGCTGCCGGCGGTGGCGGTCTTGGCCAGGGCTTGCTGCAGGGTCGAACTGGCGACCTGCTGCACCACGGTGGTGACCAGGTTGGAGGTGACCGTGCGTTGCAGGTTGGACGAATCGGAATAGGTGGCCGAGGCCTGGTTGCCGATGTTGGTGCCGGCCGGCGGCGCGGCGGCCTGCGCGGTGCTGGTGCCGAGCACCAGACCCAGTGCGGCGGTCAAGGCGGCGGCGGCGCGGCGCAGGCCTTGCCTCAGGCCGGTGGTGTTCGGGCGCAGGGCAGGTGCCCAGGTGGGGAGCAGAAGGGACAGCATGGGGTACAACTCGTGTGGCAGTGTTCTGGCGGGATGGCGGGCGACGTCGGTGCCGCGCTGCGGGTCGAGCGCGGGTTCTGCCGCCCGTTCCCGGGCAGCCGGGCAGGGGCGGTTCGTCATGTCACTTCAGCGTGGCACTCGCGGTGGTGATGGCCGCCACGTCGACACGGGCGCGTGCCGACACGCCGACCTGGCCCGCAGCGGGCAGTTCGGCAAAGCTCCAGCGCAGCGCGCGGTAGTCGCGCATGGGCACCAGCTGGTCTTCGCTGCGGCCGTCGGCCAGGCGCACCCGCTGTTTCAGCGGCACGGCCGCAAAGTTCTTGCCGTCCAGGCTGGCCTGCAGACCGGCTGGCAGCTTGTCGGCTGGCAGGTAATGCATACCCGCAGGTATGGGCAAGACGGCCAACAACTGCTGCACGGCGCCGCTGCTCTGGTTGCGGTAGCTCACGCGGTACTCCAGCAGGTCGCCGGGGGCCACCTTGTCGGCGCTGAGCAACTGCTCGCGGCCGTCGGCGCCGGTGACCACGCGTGCCACGCTGAGCAGGGCCACGACGGGCGCGGCCTGGCTTGTTGCGGCTGAATTGCCAAGGCCAGGGGCAGCGCCGCCTTGGGCCAGGGCCGAGCCTGCTGAAACCAGCAGGAATGCCATGGCCAGCAAAGTCGTCGGTTTCGAGGGTTTGGTCATTTGTGATCCTTCTTGAGCGTGGGCGGCAGGCTGTCAATTCATGTTGCCAATGCAACGGGGGGCATGACGAGAACAGCGACCAGCCCAGTGCGCTGCAGAGCAGCTGTGGCCCATGGGCCCAGGTGCGAGATGGCTTGGTCGATTTCAGAACGACGCGCCGGCGGTAGCCGGAGAACCCGCCTCACATCGCCGCCGACACCGGGGTCGGGCGTCAAGCGGCGGGCAGTGCCGGCCAGTGGTGAAAGATTAATTCGGCAGGCGAGCGGCCAATCTGGCAAAAACAACAAGGAATACAGTGCAATCGTTTTCAGGCTTTGGGTGCCGGGCCTGTGTCCAGATGGACCCGGACATGCAGGCCGTGCTGCGCGAGTCGGGCGAGGATTGGCAGCAGCGCTGCCAGGCCATGCCGTCGCCCGCCACGCTCAGCAGGCCGGCGGGCACCGTGGCACGTTGGCACGCGTTGGCCAGCCGTGAAACCGCACCACCCAAGCTGTGGATGGATGCCTACCTGGCTGGTTTTGCCATCGCCGGCGGCTTGGGTCTGCTGACCCTTGACTGCGACTTCAAGCAGTTTGCGGCGATGGGCCTGGACGCGACGGTGCGGGCTCGGGTGCAGCCCGCGCGCGCCACCTGCTCACATGCTGCGCCGATACTGCCCGCCCACCTCAAAAAGGGCGTTGGTGATCTGGCCCAGGCTGCAGCAGCGCACGGCTTGCATCAGCAGCTCGAACACGTTCTGGTCGTCGATCACCGCCTGCTGCAGGCGCTTGAGCATGGCGGGTGACTCGGCGGCGTGGCGCTGGTGGAAGTCGGCCAGCCGGGTCAGCTGCGACTGTTTTTCGTCTTCGGTCGAACGGGCCAGCTCGATCGTGGCCGGGGTCTCGTCGGCCTGCGGCTTGCGGAAGGTGTTGACACCGATGATCGGGTACTCGCCGGTGTGCTTCTGCATCTCGTAGTGCATGGATTCTTCCTGGATCTTGCCGCGCTGGTAGCCGGTCTCCATCGCGCCCAGCACGCCGCCGCGCTCGGCGATTTTCTCGAACTCGGCCAGCACGGCTTCTTCGACCAGCTCGGTCAGCTCGTCGATCACGAACGCGCCCTGGTTGGGGTTCTCGTTCTTGGCCAGGCCCCATTCGCGGTTGATGATCAGCTGGATCGCCATGGCCCGGCGCACGCTGTCTTCGGTGGGCGTGGTGATGGCCTCATCAAACGCATTCGTGTGCAGGCTGTTGCAGTTGTCGTAGACCGCAATCAGCGCCTGCAGCGTGGTGCGGATGTCGTTGAACTGGATCTCCTGCGCATGCAGGCTGCGGCCGGAAGTCTGCACGTGGTATTTCAGTTTCTGGCTGCGCTCGTTGGCGCCGTACTTGTCGCGCATGGCCACGGCCCAGATGCGCCGCGCCACCCGGCCCAGCACGCAGTACTCGGGGTCCATGCCGTTGCTGAAGAAGAAGCTCAGGTTGGGCGCAAAGTCGTCGATGTGCATGCCGCGGGCCAGATAGGCCTCGACGAAGGTGAAGCCATTGCTCAGCGTGAAGGCCAGCTGGCTGATCGGATTCGCGCCGGCCTCGGCGATGTGGTAACCCGAGATCGACACGGAGTAAAAATTGCGCACGTTGTGGTGCACGAAGTATTGGGCGATGTCGCCCATCACCTTCAGGCTGAACTCGGTGGAGAAGATGCAGGTGTTCTGGCCCTGGTCTTCTTTCAGGATGTCGGCCTGCACCGTGCCGCGCACATTGGCCTGGGCCCATTCGCTGATCTTCGCGGCTTCGGTGTCGGTGGGCGTTCTACCGTTGTCGGCCTCGAACTTGTCGAGTTGCTGGTCGATGGCCGCGTTCATGAACATCGCCAGGATGGTCGGCGCGGGGCCGTTGATGGTCATGCTCACGCTGGTGGTGGGTGAGCACAGGTCGAAGCCACCGTACAGCACCTTCAGGTCGTCCAGCGTGGCGATGCTCACGCCGGAGTTGCCCACCTTGCCGTAGATGTCGGGCCGCAGGTCGGGGTTGTTGCCATACAGCGTGACCGAATCGAAGGCGGTGGAAAGCCGCTTGGCCGGCATGCCTTCGGACACCAGCTTGAAGCGCCGGTTGGTGCGGAAGGCATCGCCCTCGCCGGCAAACATGCGCGTCGGGTCTTCGCCTTCGCGCTTGAAGGCAAAGGTGCCGGCGGTGTACGGAAAGCTGCCGGGCACGTTGTCCAGCATCATCCATTTCAGCAGCTCGCCATGGCATTCGTATTGCGGTAGGGCGACCTTGCGGATCTTGCTGCCCGACAGCGTGGCGTGGACCAGCGTGGTGCGGATTTCCTTGTCACGGATCTTCACCACATACTCGTCGCCGGCATAGGCCTTCTGCATCTTGGGCCACATCGCCAGCAGTTTGGCTGCGTCCGCTGTCTGCCTCGTGGCGCGCTCGTCGGCCAGGCGCAGCACGGTGTTCTTCGCGCCATCCCGGCTGGCGTCGTCGGCCTCCAGCATGGCGGCCGTGGCGCGCAGTTGCTGCAGTTCGCGTGCCAGCGTGGCCTGGGCCCGGGCACGGGCCTTGTAGGCGCGCACGGTGTCGGTGATCTCGGCCAGGTAGCGCGTGCGCGCGGCGGGCACCACCGGGCTCTGGTGGGTGCTGTGGCGGGTATCGACCGTGGGCAGGCGGCCTTCGGTGAGCGTCAGACCTGCTTCGGCCAACCGGGGCTTCAGGGCCTGGTACAGCGCGGTCACGCCGTCGTCGTTGAAGCGGCTGGCCATGGTGCCGAAGACCGGCATCTTGTCCGGCATCACGTTGAAGGCCTCGCGGTTGCGCTGCACCTGCTTGGCCACGTCGCGCAGCGCATCGGCCGCGCCCTTGCGGTCGAACTTGTTGATGGCCACGAACTCGGCGAAGTCGAGCATGTCGATCTTCTCCAACTGGCTGGCGGCGCCGAATTCGGGCGTCATCACATACATCGGCACATCGACCAGCGGCACGATGGCCGCGTCGCCCTGGCCGATGCCCGAGGTTTCGACAATGATCAGGTCGAAGCCGGCGGCCTTGGTCGCGGCCAGCACGTCGGGCAGGGCGGCGGATATTTCGCTGCCGGTGTCGCGGGTGGCCAGGCTGCGCACATAGACCCGCTGGCCGGAGTCGCCAGGCGCCGTCCTGCCGGCCAGCGCGTGCCACGGCCCGATCGCGTTCATGCGGATTCGGTCGCCCAGCAGCGCGCCGCCGCTCTTGCGCCGGCTGGGGTCGATCGAGATCACCGCGATGCGCAGCGCGTCGTCCTGGTCCAGCCGCAGGCGGCGGATCAACTCGTCGGTCAGGCTGCTCTTGCCGGCGCCGCCGGTGCCGGTGATGCCCAGCACGGGCGTCTTGGCGGCCTTCGCCGCAGCTTGCACATCGGCCAGCAGCGTGGGGTCGAGCTTGCCGTTCTCGGCGGCGGTGATGAGCTGGGCCAGCGCGCGCCAGGCGGCCTCGTCGTGGCCCTGGATGGCGGCCAACGAGGTGGGGGCAAAGGCTGACAGGTCGCGGTCGGCCTGCATCACCATCTCGCCGATCATGCCGGCCAGGCCCATGCGCTGGCCGTCTTCGGGGCTGAAGATGCGCACGCCGATGTCGGCCAGCGCGCGGATCTCGTCGTGGATGATGACGCCGCCACCGCCGCCAAAGACCTTGATCTGCTCGCCGCCGCGTTCTTTGAGCAACTGCACCATGTAGGCAAAGTACTCGTTGTGGCCGCCCTGGTAGCTGCTGACGGCGATGCCCTGCACGTCCTCTTGCAGCGCTGCGGTCACCACCTCGTCGACCGAGCGGTTGTGGCCGAGGTGGATCACCTCCACGCCCATGCCCTGCAGGATGCGGCGCATGATGTTGATCGCCGCGTCATGGCCGTCGAACAGGCTGGCGGCGGTGACGAAGCGCAGCTTGTTCTTCGGCCGGTAATGGGCCAGGGCCTGGTGCTCGGCGGACAGATCGGTCATCGCGGGTCTCCTGGGCGGCATGGCCGCCATCGTTCATCGGGCCTGGCTTCGGGGCTGGCATCGCGCTGGCATCGGCCCCAGGCCGGCAGGCTGGCAGCGTTGATCAAGCCATCACGCAGTCTAGGCCCATGCACTCAGGCGCACGGTGGCCCGGCGGCTCAATCGGCTGACGGTTTTTGCCAGCCGCCTTTGTCAGAATGCGGCATGAGCCAGGCCACCGTGTCGATCGCCTTTGTGCGCAGCGCGCTGCAGACGCTGGACGCCGCGCAGCGCGCCCAGGTCTTGCATGAGTGCGCGGTGCCAGCTGGGCTGCTGGCGCAGGATGGCGCGCGGGTCGAGGCCAGCCGCTTTGCGGCGCTGTGGATGGCCGTGGCCCAGGTGTTGGACGATGAGTTCTTCGGCCTGGACAGCCGGCGCATGAAGGTGGGCAGTTTTGCCATGCTCTGCCATGCCCTGGCCGGCCAGCGCCAGTTGGGCCGGGCGCTGCGCCAGGCGCTGGCGGGTTTCAGGCTGTTCCTGGACGACATGCAGGCCACGCTGAGGGTGTCCTCAGGCATGGCCAGCGTGATCATCTACAACCGAATCGGGCCGGGCGGCGGGCTGACCAAAGCGGCGGCTGCCGACGCACGCCGTTTTGCGGACGAGACCCTGCTGGTCATGGTCCATGGCCTGCTGTGCTGGTTGGCCGGTCGCAGGGTGCAGCTGACGCGGCTGGATTGGGCCCATGCCCGGCCGGCCCATGGCGACGAATACGGCCGCATGTTCTCGCCCGTGCTGCACTTTGACGCACCGGCCACGGCGATGCACTTTGACGCCCGGCTGCTGCAGGCCCAGGTGCAGGTGGACGAAGCTTCGCTGCGCCGCTTTCTGCGCGACGCGCCGCAATCGGTGTTTCTCAAACAGGTGGCCAGCACCGGCTGGAGCGACCGGGTCGCCCAGCAATGCCGTCAAGCCCTGGCCGACGGCCAACCGGCGCCCACGCTGTCCTTGCTGGCCGAAGGTCTGGAACTCTCGGCGGCAACACTCAGGCGCCGGCTTGAAGGCGAGGGCAGCACCTGGCAACAGCAAAAGGACCGCGTGCGCTGCGAACTGGCCCTGCAACTGCTGGCCGACCCCCAACACACCGTGTCTGAGGTGGCCGACCGGCTGGGTTTCAACGACGCCAGCACCTTCTACCGCGCCTTCCGCAAATGGACCGGCGCCGCACCGGGTGCCTGGCGCCAGGGCGGCGACCGGGCTGTGCGCAGCCACGAACAGACATGAGCAGCCCATGAGCAAAGCCTTCACCCGCGAAACCGACCATGAACCCGACGACGAGGACGGTGCTGAGGCCGGCCTGCCGCCCCTGCCTGCGGGTGCCAAGAACTACATGACGCCGCAGGGTTGGACCAGCCTGCGTGGGGAACTGCTGTGCCTGATGAACCAGGAGCGGCCCAAGATGGTGGAAACCGTGTCCTGGGCGGCCAAAAACGGCGACCGGTCGGAGAACGGCGACTACCTGTATGGCAAAAAACGGCTGCGCGAGATTGATCGGCGTATCCGCTTCTTGACCCGGCGACTCGACATCGCCGAGGTGGTCGATCCGTCGGTGCACCAGGGCAGTGACCAGGTCTTTTTCGGTGCCACGGTGACTTATGCCGATGCCCATGGCCAGCAGCGCAGCATCACCATAAAGGGCATTGATGAGACCGACAGCCTGGCCGGCGAGGTGAGCTGGGTGTCGCCGATCGCCCGGGCCCTGCTCAAGTCGCGTGAGGGTGACGAGGTCAGGCTGCACACCCCGGTCGGGGTGGCGCTGATCGAGGTGGTGGCGGTGAGCTACCCGGCGCCAAAGACCTGAGGCGGGGGCCTACAAACCAGTCGGCGCCGTGCTGCGGTGTGCAGGACGGCGCCGGTGGCATTTCGATTTTGCTTTTTCCCCGAGACAAGTGCCGCGTAGCGGTCTGGTAAGCACTGTAGGCAGTCCGTCTGACAGCAGCATGGCAAAAAGCACAGATCGCGCTGTGAATATGTCACATCGGCCCGACCGGGCCGTTCGGCTCAGCCCTTGATGCGTGCCGCGCGCAGCACGGGTGGTGCGCGCTTCAAGGCCCGCAGCACATCGGCCAGGTGCTGTCGGTCGCGCACACCCAGCAGCAAGCGCATCTCGACTGCTTCACTGCGGTTGTCGTTGTCCATGTCGATGTGGCTGATGTCGGCTTCGGCCGCACTGATCGCCGAGGCCACTTGGGCCAGGCCACCCTTGCCGGCCTTGACCAGCAGCTTGACCCGGGTCTCGAAGGCGCGCGTGGGCTGCTCGGACCATTCAACCGCCATCCAGCGCTCGGCGTCGCGTTCTGCCAGGCGTCGGCCCACGCTGCAATCCGTGGTGTGCAGCACCAGGCCTTCACCCCGGCCCAGGTAGCCGCGGATGTCGTCGCCGGGAATCGGCAGGCAGCAGGGACCCAGTTGCACCGAGGCACCTTCGCTGCCATCGATGGCCACGCCGTGCAGCGCAGGCGAGGCCTCGTGGGCCATGTCGGCCTGAAAGCGGTTCATCGTCAGTGCCACCACATCGGGTCGCGCGCCCTGTTCGGCCATCAACTGGACCATGCGCTTGGCCACGATGGTGCCGATCTTGCGTCCCTGGCCAATGTCAACCAGCAGGTCGATGCGGCCCCGGTTGCCGCTCCAGCGGCTGATCTGTTGCCACAACGCCTGCGCGGCGCTGTCGTCCAGTTCGGCCGACGGCATCACCAGGCCTTCAGCGCGCAGCGCCTGCGACAGCAGCTTTTCACCCAGGCTCAGCGACTCGTCCTGCTCCAGGGTCTTCAGGAAATGGCGGATCTTGGAACGGGCCCGGCCAGTGCGTACATAGTTCAGCCAGCCCGGGTTGGGTTTGGCGCCGGGCGCGGTGATGATTTCCACCGCGTCGCCGCTCTTGAGCTCGGTGCGCAGCGCCACCGGTTCACCATTGATCTTTGCCGCCACGCAATGGTCGCCCACGTCGGAGTGGATGGCATAGGCAAAGTCCACCATCGTGGCCCCGCGCGGCAGGGCCAGGATCTTGCTCATCGGCGTGAAGACATACACCGCCTCGGGCACCAGATCGATCTTCACATGCTCGAGGAACTCGGCCGAGTCATGGGTTTCGTCCTGGATGTCGAGCAGCGACTTCAACCACATGGCGCCCAGGCGCTGCGCCTCGTTGGCGCCGCTGCCCTTGGCCTTGCTGTCGTGCTTGTAGACCCAATGCGCGGCAATGCCGGTCTCGGCCACGGACTGCATGGGTTCGGTGCGGATCTGGAACTCCACTGCCGTGCCCAGCGGGCTGACCAGGGTGGTGTGCAGCGACTGGTAGCCGTTGACCTTGGGCAGGGCGATGTAGTCCTTGAAGCGGCCCGGCACCGGCTTGTACAGCTGGTGCAGGCGGCCCAGTGCCTGGTAGCAGTCCATCAACTGCGGCACCACGATGCGAAAGCCGAAGATGTCGTTGACCTGGGCAAAGCCGGCATGCTTTTCACGCATCTTGCGGTAGATGCTGTAGACAGTTTTTTCGCGCCCGCTGACCCAAACCTTCATTTTGGCGCCGGCAAAGGCCTTTTCGACCTCCAGCCGCACCTTGTCGACGATGTCGCGGCGGTAGCCTCTGGCGCGCAGCACGGCCTTGTCCAGCGCGGCATGGCGCCAGGGGTGCAGGTGCTCGAACGACAGCTCTTGCAGCTCTCGGTAGGTGGCATTGAGCCCCAGCCGATGCGCGATGGGGGCGTAGATTTCCAGAGTTTCACGCGCGATGCGGCCGCGTTTGGTCGGAATCACCGCGCCCATGGTGCGCATGTTGTGCAGCCGGTCAGCCAGCTTGATCAGGATCACGCGCACGTCGCGCGTCATCGCCAGCAGCATTTTCCGGAACGATTCGGCCTGGCCTTCCTCGCGGGTTTCGAACTGCAGCTTGTCCAGCTTGGTCAGCCCGTCCACCAGTTCGGCGGTGGGCGCGCCAAAGCGTTCGATCAGTTCGACCTTGGTGATGCCGCAGTCTTCCATTGCGTCGTGCATCAGTGCGGCCATCACCGCCTGCGCGTCCAGTCGCCAGTCGGCCACCAGGCCTGCCACCGCCAGCGGGTGAGTGATGTAGGGCTCACCGCTGGCGCGGAACTGGCCCAGGTGGGCGCTGTCGGCAAACTTGTAGGCTTCGCGGATCAGCTTGACGTCGGCCTTGCTCAGGTAGGCCACTCGCTGTTCCAGTGCGGCAAACGAGGCCACTTCCGGCTTGGCAGCGGCGGCCTGCGCCGCCTGCTGGCCACGGGCACGTGCCTGCAGCGAGGCGGGCAAGAGCAGGTCTGCGGCGAAGGATCGGATGCCCATGCCCGAATTTAGCCTGCTTTGGTCCAGCGGCCTGAATCAAGGCCATGCAACACCTTGCCACGCGGGCCATGCGGGTGCTCTGAATCGTGCGTTGGCTACAAAAAAGGGCATCCCGTGGATGCCCTTAGAGGCCCGGCGCGGCGCGCCAGGCGGTGATTTCTTGCGCTGTTACGGCAGCTTAGAGCGGCACGCGGCGCAGCATTTCCAGGCCCACTTCGCCTGCAGCGATTTCGCGCAGCGCGGTCACGCCGGGCTTGTTCTTGGTCTCGACCTTGGGTGCGTGGCCCTGGCTGAGCATGCGCGCCCGGTAGGTGGCCACCAGCACCAGCTGGAATCGGTTGGGGATCTTGTCCAGGCAATCTTCGACGGTGATGCGGGCCATGACTTGCCTTTACAGGAGGTGAGCGAAAAAGATGTTCGGGTCTGGCTTCGGGTTTGGATTCGGTTTTGAAATGACGAGGGCGGCTGCGTCGCAGCGACCTCGGTTCAAACCAGATCCAGCGCCGCAAACACCGCAGACTTGTTGCGTTGCTGCGCCGCGTAGCGAAGGCGCTGTGAATGCACGACCGTCTTCAGATCGAACAGGGCGGTCTCGAACAAAGCGTTGATGATAACAAAATCGAAGTGCCGGGCCTGTGCGACCTCGATCCGGGCATTGACCATGCGCTGCTCGATCACCGCCGGCGGATCTTCGCCGCGACGGGTCAATCGATGCTGCAGTTCGATCCAGCTGGGCGGCAGGATGAAGATCAGCACTGCATAGGCAAACAGCTGCTTGATCTGCAGCGCGCCCTGCCAGTCGATCTCCAGCACCACGTCTTCGCCTTGTTCCAGCCGCCGTTGCACGTCGGGTCGCGAGGTGCCGTACAGGTTGCCGTGGACCTCGGCCCATTCGAAGAACTCTTCGCGCTGCACCATCTGGTGGAACTGCGGCGGGTCGACGAACCAGTACTCGCGGCCATGCTCTTCCTGGCCACGCGGCGCCCGGGTGGTGTGCGAGATCGACACCGCCAGGTGCGAATCCAGCTCCAGCAGCGCCTTGACCAGGCTGGACTTGCCGGCCCCACTGGGCGCGGCCACGACGAACAGGTTGCCAGGGGTTTCCATCGCCCGATTTTCACCGAAGTGGCACCGCCCCGTGACGCAAACTGCGGCCGGCTGCGCCGTCAGGCGCACAGCCCCTCGCGTCGGAATAGTTGTGATCGCCGCCACAGACCCCAGGCCCGACAGGCTCCTAGGAGCCTGTCGGGCTTGGGGCGTCGAAAGCGAGAAGCAGCCCCAGCGAGGACAGTTTTTGCCGGATTTGCAGGCCCATAGTTCAACCATGGGACAAAAAGCCGGTGAAAAATGGACCGCTGAGGCCGTTTCGCAGCCGACGATCCCCAAGTCCGACTGGCTCCTAGACCGGGGGCGGCAATGAAGGATGAGCGTGGCTCGATACGGACCAGCATTCAAGGACATGGCGGTAGCCAGGTTGCCGCCGCCGGAGAGCGCGGCGCTGGACCTGGTGTCGCGGGAGCTGGGCATTGGGATGGGCACGCTGGAGCGCTGGCGCAAGGATGCCCAGTCCGGGCCCGGCCGAGGGCGGGCCCGCACTGCAGGCGCCCGATTGGACACGGTGATCACCACAGCGATGAGCGAAATCGGCAAGAGCGCCTGGCGCCGCGAGCATGGCGTGTACCCGGTCGAGCTGGACCAATGGCGCCCCAGCTGCACCGGCGCGTTGTCCGACCCCGGGGACGCGCGGGCCAGCCTGCGGGCCACGCGGGCTGGCATCGGATGCTGCGAAACCCTACTCGATGTTCTGCACCTGCTCGCGCATCTGCTCGATCGCCACCTTCATGTCGACCGAGATGTTGGTCAGCTCCAGGGCGGCTGATTTAGCGCCCAGGGTGTTGGCCTCGCGGTGCAGTTCCTGAATCAGGAAGTCAAGCCGCTTGCCCAGTTCACCACCCTTGTCGAGCAAGCGGCTGATCTCGTCGAGGTGGGCGTTCAGGCGTGACAGCTCTTCGGCCACATCGATGCGCAGCGCAAAGGCGGCGGCCTCATTCAGGGCGCGTTCTTGCAGCGCTTCGGCGCTGATCGCCGGCGCGCTGGCGCCGCCGGCCTGCGCGCCCTGGGCCAGGGCCTGTTGCCAGCGTTCCATGAAGCGCTGCTGCTGGCGCTGCACCACGGCTGGCAGCAGCGGCGCCGCCTGTGCGGCCAGCAGGCGCAACTGGTCCAGCCGCTCGCGCAGCACCTGCACCAGGCGCTCGCCCTCGCGGGCGCGGGCCTCGGCCAGTCCGGTGACCGCCTCGCGCGCGACGGCCAGGGCCAGATCGTCCAGGCGGGCGCCTGTGCCGCCATGGCGACACCAGTTCAGCACCTCGTTGACGCTCAGCGCCGGGCTGTTGGGTAACCAGGCGGTAACGGTGGATTGCAGCTGACCCAGGCGCATCAGCTGCTCGGTCTGGGGCTGCGGCCAGGTGTTGTCGCTGTCACGCGGGGTGGACAGGCGCAACTCGACCTTGCCGCGCCGTATCACCGTGGCCACCAGTTCGCGCAGCGCGGGCTCCAGCGCGCGCATGTCGTCGGGCAGGCGCAGGCTCAGGTCAAGAAATCTGCCATTGACCGAGCGCAGGTCCACCGTGACCTCGGGGCGGGCAGCGCCGCCGTGGCGGCCTGGCGCGCCCTCGCTGATCGCCGCTCCTGGGGTGCTTTGCGCCCCTTGCCGCGTGGCGGTGGCAAAACCCGTCATGCTATAAACTGCCATCGCTTTTCTCGCCAGCCAAAACGCGGATTATGTCAAAGCAGAAGCCCGCACCATTGCCGGCAGGAACCAAGGTCGGCGATTACACGATCATCAAGAAGCTGGCTGCGGGCGGGTTCGGCGTGGTCTATCTGGCCGAAGACGAAGCGCGCCGCAATGTGGCGATCAAGGAGTATCTGCCTGCCTCGCTGGCTGAGCGTGCGCCGGGTGAACTGACGCCCCGCGTCAAGCCCGAGAAGCAGCCGCTGTACCGCCTGGGTCTGAAGAGCTTTTTTGAAGAAGGCCGGTCGCTGGCCCAGATCAGCCACCCCAGCGTCGTCTCGGTGCTGAATTTCTTCCGCGAGAACGACACCGTGTACATGGTGATGAACCACCTGCAGGGCGACACGCTGCAGGATTTCATCGTCACCGCACGCGACCTCAAGCGCGACAAGGTGTTTCGCGAGAGCACCATTCGCAGCCTGTTCGACGAGATTCTCAAGGGCTTGCGCATCGTGCACCAGTACAAGATGCTGCACCTGGACATCAAGCCGGCCAACATCTTCATCACCAACGAAAACCGTGCGGTGATGCTCGACTTTGGCGCCGCGCGCGAGGTCTTGAGCAAGGAAGGCAACTTCATCCGCCCGATGTACACGCCGGGCTTTGCCGCGCCCGAGATGTACCGCCGTGACGGCACCTTGGGCCCCTGGACCGACATCTACGCCATCGGCTCGTGCCTCTATGCCTGCATGCAGGGCTACCCGCCAAACGACGCGCCGCAGCGGCTTGAAAAAGACCGCCTGGCGCTGAGCTTGTCGCGGCTGCGCAATACCTATTCGGACAACCTGATCGAGGTCACCGAATGGTGCATGTCGCTCGACCCCTTGTCGCGGCCGCAAAGTGTTTTTGCGCTGCAAAAGGAACTCTCGCGTGAAACCGAGCGGCGCTACACCAAGCTCAGCTTCAGCGAGCGCTTGAAGTTGCAACTGGAGACGCTCAAGACCGGGGCCAAGCCATGAGCGCCATGCGTGGCTGCTGTGGGCGGGCCGCTGGCTGCAGCGCCCAAGACTGATGCGCTTCTCTGTCTACCAGGTCAGCCGCAAGGGCGGCCGGGCCAAGAACGAGGACCGCATGGGCTACTGCTACACCCGTTCGGCCGGCTTGTTCTCGCTGGCCGACGGCATGGGCGGGCACCCCGAGGGCGAGGTGGCATCGCAGTTGGCGCTGCAGACCCTGGCCGCCCATTTCCAGCGTGACGCCAAGCCGGTGCTCAAAGACCCGCTGGCCTTTCTGCAGCAGGCGGTGTTCACGGGCCACCAGCAGTTGTTGCGCTATGCCACCGACCGGGGCCTGCTCGACACGCCGCGCACCACGGTGGTGGCCTGTGTGCTGCAGGGCCAGTCGGCCTTCTGGGCCCATTGTGGTGACTCACGGCTGTACCTGGTGCGTGACGGCAAGCTGCTGCTGCGCACCCGCGACCATTCCTACACCGAACTGCACGACGCCATGCACAGCAGCGGGCAGGTGGCGCCTTCAGCCCTGGCCTACAACCGCAACGTGCTGTTCACCTGCCTGGGCAGTCCGGGCAAGCCAGTGGTTGACAACGGCGGGCCGGTGCAACTGATGCCCGGCGACCGGCTGTTGCTGTGCAGCGACGGGCTGTGGAGCGCGCTCAGCGACGAGGTCATCGTGCAGATGCTCAGCCAGCGCCCGATTGCCCAGGCGGTGCCCGAACTGGCCGAGCGCGCCCTGCGTGAGGCAGGCGCGCGCAGTGACAATGTCACCGTGCTGGCGGTGGAGTTCGAAGGCAGCGAAGCCTCCGAGCCGTCGCGGGCCACATCCAGCCCGGGCGCCGGTGACGAGGTCTTTGCCTCCACCATCCAAGCCAGTTTGTTCGCCGAAGACGAACTGCCGCAAGAGCTGGATGACGCCGAGATAGAGCGCTCTATCCGCGAAATCAACGAGGCCATTCAGCGCTCGGCCAAGAAGAAGACCTGAACCCCGACCCGAACCCAGTTCCGAGAGCGCTGTCATGACCGATTCCCCGACCACCCTTTCTCGCGCCGATGGCCGCAGCGCCGACGCGCTGCGCCCGGTGCGCATCAGCCGAGGCTTCACCTGCCATGCCGAGGGCTCGGTGCTGGTGTGTTTCGGCAAGACCCAGGTGCTGTGCACCGCGTCGGTGGAAGAGAAAGTGCCGCCGCACAAGCGTGGCTCGGGTGAGGGCTGGGTCACCGCCGAGTACGGCATGCTGCCGCGCGCCACCCATACCCGCGGCAGCCGCGAAGCAGCCAAGGGCAAACAGAGCGGGCGCACGCAGGAAATCCAGCGCCTGATTGGCCGCTCACTGCGCTGCGTGTTCGACCTCAAGGCGCTGGGCGAGCGCAGCATTCTGCTTGACTGCGATGTGCTGCAGGCCGACGGCGGTACCCGCACCGCGGCCATCACCGGCGCCTGGGTCGCCGCGCATGACGCGGTGAGCTGGCTGCTGACCCAGGGCCTGATCAGCCAGAGCCCGATCAAACAGGCGGTGGCCGCAGTGTCGGTGGGCATGGTCGGCGGCCGACCTCTGCTGGATCTGGACTACGAAGAAGACTCGGGCTGCGACACCGACATGAACGTGGTCATGACCGGCGGCGGTGGCTTTGTCGAGCTGCAGGGCACGGCCGAAGGCGCGGCGTTTTCGTCAGCCGAGATGGCTTCGCTGCTGGGCCTGGCCGAGCAGGGCATTGGCCAGTTGCTGCAGGCCCAGCGCCAGGCGCTGGGGCTGTGATCGAACGGGCCAGCGCGCCAATGCGGCTGGTGCTGGCGTCCAACAACGCCAAAAAACTGACTGAACTTCAAACCCTGCTGGCCGGGCTGCCGCTGAACATCGTGGCCCAGGCTGAACTGGGCGTGGCCGAGGCCGACGAGCCTTTTCACAGCTTTGTCGAGAACGCGTTGGCCAAGGCCCGCCATGCCGCGCTGGCCAGCGGTGGCGCGGCCATGGCCGACGATTCCGGCCTGTGCGTGCATGCGCTTGGCGGCGCACCAGGGGTCATCTCGGCCCACTTTGGCGGCTTGCTCGAGACCTTGGCCGACGAGCCACGCGAAGCCCTGCGCGCCCGACAGGACGCCACCAACAACCTGGCTCTGCTGGCCCGGCTGCACGGGGTCGCCGACCGGCGCGCGCATTTCATCAGCACCCTGGTGGCGGTGCGCCATGCCCACGACCCCGAACCGCTGGTGGCCGTGGGGCGTTGGCCGGGCATGGTGCTCCGCGCGCCGCGCGGCGACCAGGGCTTTGGCTACGACCCGCTGATGCACATCGGCGACCTGGACGCCACCGTGGCAGAACTGGATGCCGCACGCAAGAACCAGCACAGCCACCGCGCGCGCTCGGCCGCGGTCATGCGCACGATGCTGGCCGAAGTCTGGCACCTGGCCGGCTGAGGCGGCACCACCATGGCAGAAGCACCGAAGCTGGTTGACCGCTACCTGCGCCCGGGTACGCTGCAGCTGGGCGAGAGCCCGCCGCTGTCGCTGTACATCCACCTGCCCTGGTGCATCGCCAAATGCCCCTATTGCGACTTCAACTCGCATGCGCGGCCGGCCGGTGCCGACGGGCTGCCCGAAGCCGCTTACCTGGCCGCGCTGGTGGCCGACCTGGAGGCAGCGTTGCCCCAGGTCTGGGGCCGGCCGGTGGTGTCGGTGTTCATAGGCGGTGGCACGCCCAGCCTGTTCTCGCCGCAGGGCATCGAGCGCCTGCTGGCCGACGTGCGGGCACGGCTACCTCTCGCGCCGGGCTGTGAGGTCACGCTGGAGGCCAACCCGGGCAGCTTCGAGCGAGAGCGTTTCAAGGCCTTTCGCGCAGCGGGTGTGACCCGGCTGTCGGTGGGCGTGCAGAGCTTTGACGACGCCATGCTCAAACGCCTGGGCCGCGTCCATGACGGCGCGCAGGCCCGGGCCGCGCTGGAGGAAGCGGCGGCCTGCTTCGACACCTTCAACCTCGACCTGATGTATGCGCTGCCCGGCCAGAGCCTGGCCCAGTTGCAGACCGACCTGGACATCGCGCTGAGCTTCGCGCCGCCGCATCTGTCGATCTACCACCTGACGGTGGAACCCAACACCCGATTTGCCAAGGCGCCTCCGCCCGACCTGCCCGACGACGATCTTGCCAGCGAGATGCTGGACCTGATCACCGTGCGCACTGAAGCCGCTGGCTTGTCGCGCTATGAAATTTCAGCCTTTGCCCGACCTGGTCACCGCTGCCAGCACAACCTGAACTACTGGCATTTTGGTGACTATCTGGGTCTGGGCGCTGGCGCCCACGGCAAGCTCAGCTACCCGCACCGGGTGGTGCGCCAGGTGCGCTGGCGTGAACCCAACACCTATATGGCACGGGCGCAGGAAGGCCAGGCCATGAGCAATGACGACGAGGTGCCTCGGGCCGACCTGCCGTTCGAGTTCATGCTCAACGCCCTGCGGCTGCGTGAGGGCTTTGCGCTGGCCGATTTTCAAGCCCGCACCGGCCTGGCGCCCAGCGCCATCGCCTCGCCGCTGGCGCAGGCCGAGGCCAAAGGCTTGATCCGACGCGACCACCAGCGGGTCTGGCCGACCGAGCGGGGATTTGACTTCCTGTCCGACCTGCAATCGCTGTTCCTGCCAGTGGCTGGCAAGCCGACGCGCAAGCCTTGATCAGACCCGGTGGCGCGCCGAGCCCACGGTGGCGCGCAGCCGGTCCAGCAGCGCCGGGGCGATGCGATGCAGCGGCAGCACCTCATGCGCTGCGCCATGGGCGATGGCCTCGCGCGGCATGCCAAACACAACGCAGCTGGCCTCGTCCTGGCACAGGTTGTAGCTGCCGGCGTCGCGCATGCGCCGCATCGCGGCAGCGCCGTCGGCGCCCATGCCGGTGAGCATCACGCCCAGGGCGTTCGGCCCGGCGATGTTGGCGGCTGAATTGAACAGCACCTCCACGCTGGGCTTGTGGCGGTTGACCGGTTCACCGTCGCGCACCTGGGCCACATAGTTCGCGCCGGAACTGCCCACCGACAGGTGCAGCCCGCCGGGCGCGATGTAGGCATGGCCGGGCAGCAGGCGTTCGCCGTCCTGCGCTTCCTTGACGCGGATGCTGCACAGCCCGTCAAGCCGGGCAGCATAGCTGCGCGTGAAACCGGGTGGCATGTGCTGGGTGATCAGCACCGCCGGAGCGTCGGCGGGCAGGCCGATCAGCAGGTCCTTGGTGGCCTCGGTGCCGCCGGTGGACGCGCCGATGAAGATCAGCTTTTCGGTCGACAGCCGGCCCAGCCCGGCCGGAACGGCTGCATGGCCCGGCTTACCGGTGGACGCTGCGGGCGAGGCCAGCCGCCGCACATGGGCCTGCGCGGCGATGCGGATCTTGTCGGTGATGCTCTCGGCCAACAAGTGCAGGCCGTTGGCCACGCCGATCTTGGGTTTGGCCACGAAGTCGACCGCGCCCAGTTCCAGCGCGCGCAGCGTGACGTCGGCGCCGCGCTCGGTCAATGTGCTGACCATCACCACCGGCATCGGCCGCAGCCGCATCAAACGGCTGAGAAAATCGATACCGTCCATGCGCGGCATTTCCACGTCCAGCGTGATCACGTCCGGATTGAGGTTGCGGATCAACTCGCGCGCGGCCAACGGGTCGCTGGCTGCGCCAATGCACTGCATGTCGGGCTGCTTGTTGATGATTGCGGCCAACAAACCGCGCACCAGCGCGGAGTCGTCCACCACCACCACCCTTGTCTTGGCCATGTGTGCTACGCCGTGGGTCAAGCGACTAGAACAAGTCCACCGAGCCGCTGACGCTGCCCGTGGCCGTGACGCTGTGCTGTGCCGCTGCGCGCTCCTGCGCTACCAACTCGATGCCATGGGTGGGCGCCAGGCGCTTGACCATGGCCTTGCCACTGGCCGGCAAGAAGCAGACCTTGCGCGGGTAGATGTCCATCACATCCTGGCTGATGACGGGAATGCGCTCGGCCTGCAGGTAGTTGAGGACAAAGCTGGTGTTGCGCTCACCGACATTGAGGCTGGACATGCCGCCGATCACCGCGCCGCCACCGAAAACCTTGGCCTCCAGCGTGGCTCGGGTGGCGCCGCGTTTTTGCAACTCGTTGATCAACAATTCCATGGCATAGCCGCCATAGCGCCCGGCCGAACCTGCGCTGTCACCGGCCTGGCCGCCGCCATCGGGCAGCATGAAGTGGTTCATGCCGCCAACCCGGGCCTGGCGGTCCCACAGGCAGGCGGCAATGCATGAGCCCAGGGTGGTGGTGATCAGCAGGTCTTCGTCATGCACGAAATACTCGCCCGGCAGGACCTTGACGGCGTCATTGCGAAAGTGCGCGTCCCAATAGAAGAAGCGTGCCTCCCCTGCCTTGCGCTGCGCCGCCTTGAGCCTGGCCAAGCGCGCCGAGTCGGCACCGGAGATCGAAGGCGCGGTAGGGGTCAGGCTCATGGGATCGGCGAAGTGCACATTGGCTTATCGGCGGCATGGCCGGCAACTTCAGTATGGGCGGCGCTCAAACACGTTGGTAGATGGTCTGACCACGCAGATGAAACCACTGCCGCGCGTCGGTGAAGTTCTCCGAGTGGCCGACATAGAGCAGTCCGTCGGGCCGCATCACGCCATGCACCTGCCGCAGCACCTGACGCTGGGTGGGGTTGTCAAAGTAGATCATCACGTTGCGGCAGAACACCAGGTCATAGGCCCGCTCGGCTGGCCAGGTGCGGTCGATCAGGTTGAAGGGCTTGAACTCCACCAGCCGGGCCAGTTCCGGCTTGACGCGCATCAGCCCGGCGTTGCGCTTGCTGCCGCGCATGAAGAAGCATTGCTGGCGTTGGGGCGAGAGGCCTCTTGCGTCCACTTCGTAAACACCGCGTCTGGCCGTGGCCAGCACCTGGGTGTCGATGTCGGTGGCCACGATGCTGACCTGAGCCTGCGGGCCCAGGGTTTCAAGCACCGTCATCGCAATCGAATAGGGCTCTTCGCCGGTGGACGCAGCATTGCACCAGATGCGCAGCGGCCGGCCTGCACGGTCGGCCAGGTCCTTGGCCAGCGCCAGGAAGTGGTGAGCTTCGCGAAAGAACGAGGTCAGATTGGTGGTCAGGCAGTTGACGAATTCCTGCCACTCCGCCTGCGCCCGGGCGTCTGGGGCAACGCGCAACCAGTGCAGGTAGGCATGGAAGCTGCCATGGCCGCTTTCGCGCAGCCGACGCGACAGCCGGCTGTACACCATGGCCTGTTTGCCTGGGTTCAGGCTGATGCCGGCATGCTGGTAGATCAGCTCGCGAACCTGCTCGAAATCGGTCGAGGTGAACATGAACTCGGCCTGGCCGTCGGCCGTGAATTCGTGGTCTTGTCTGGCCAGGGACGAGGTGTGCATGTCGCTCAGGTCGAAGGTTGGGCCCGCGACGGCCATGCCGTTCCCATCTGCACTGGACAGAGTCTTGCGCAGGCCGGCCGGGGCGCGTGGCCGGCCTGTCGGTCGATCTGTCGCCCGGTCTTGCAGCAGCACGGCGTTGGCTGGAAGTCTGTGGCCGACCTGCTGCTGCGCAGGGCCCGATATCTGTCGGTTTCGGCGTGCTTTTCCATTCGCCGCTGCACCAGGGGCCGCTGCTAGACTGGTTGTTTGCAGTTGCAGGGCCCCGCCCATGCCCTTGAATCCTGTCTTTCCAAGCCCACCAGACTGGTCTGACCCGGCCGAGCCTGAAGGTGAATTGCGGCTTGACGATGCCATGGCCTTGCTGCGCCATGCCGGCATGGACCGGCCCGACGATGTTGGCGCCGGTCATGGGCTGTCCATGGCGAGCCTGCAGTTGCTGATCGATCAACTGGTGGCGCTGTCCTCGCGTGACCCGCTTTCCGGCCTGGCCAACCGGCGCAGCTTTGAATTGGCACTGGCGCGCGAGGTCGACCGGGTGGCCCGCTCGGGTGAATCGGCGCTGCTGCTGATGGTCGACATCGACCATTTCAAGCGGGTCAACGACCTGCATGGCCATGGCGCTGGCGACCAGGTCATCTGCGCCGTAGGTCGGGCCTTGACCGAGGCCGTGCGGCCGATGGACCTGGTCGCGCGCATCGGCGGCGAAGAGTTTGCAGTGCTGCTGCCCAACTGCCCGGCCACCTTCGGGCCGCAGGTGGCGGCGCGGGTTCGGCTGCGCGTGGCCCAGACCACCGTCGCCCTGGCCGACGAGCGCCAACTCAGTGTCACCGTCAGCGTGGGCGGTGCGTTCGCGCCGCAATGGGTGCGCTCCACGCCGGGCATCTGGATTGCGCGTGCCGACCAGCAGTTGTACCGCGCCAAGGCCGACGGTCGCGACCGGGTGTGCTTTGAATCCCTGCCCAATACCGAAGTCAGCGCGCAAGAGCGTGCCTTGCTGCTGGGCGACGTACAGAACCAGGATGTGGCATGACCGAGGCCAAGCAGAACCCCCATGCCGCAGTTCAGCGCTCAGGCGCCTGTGTCACCGCCATCACCAGCGGCAAGGGCGGCGTGGGCAAGACTTTTGTCGCGGCCAATCTGGCCGCCGCGCTGGCCAGAATGGGCAAGCGCGTGCTGGTGCTGGACGCCGACCTCGGCTTGGCCAATCTGGACGTGGTGCTGAACCTGGCCGCGCGCACCACCTTGCACGACGTGTTCACCGGCCGGGTCTCGCTGGACGACGCGCTGCATCCCGCGCCGGGGGGCTTCAGCGTGCTGCTGTCCGGCTCCGGGCTGGTCGAGTACTCGCACATGACCCCGGTGGTACGCGACAAGCTGCAGGCCGTGGTCGAGCAGATGCGACCCCGCTTCGACCATGTGCTGCTCGACACCGGCGCGGGCATCTCCGATGTGGTGCTCTACACCGTCTCCCTGGCCGACGAACTGTTGGTGGTGGCCACACCCGAGCCGACCTCGCTGACCGATGCCTACGCCACGATCAAGGTGCTGGCCACCAGCCAGCCGTCGCGCCCGCTGCGCCTGCTGGTCAACCAGGTGGCCCGCGCCGGGGATGGCCGGGCCGTGATGAACCAGTTGCAGCAGGTCATCGATCGTTTTGTCAATCCCGGCCTGGCCCAGCCCTTGCAGCTGCAATGGGCGGGTGAGGTGCCGCTGGACAATGCGGTGCGTGAATCGGTGCAAAAGCGCCAGCTGCTGCTGGAATGTCTGCCCGGCAGCGATGCCGCCCAGGCCGTGCTGGCCGTGGCCGGCCGGCTGGCCAGCGCATGAGTGTCGGCCCCGATGAAGCTGTGAATGGCCAGGTCGACGCCCAGTTCACGCCCTATCAGCGCCTGGGCAGCGAAGCAGCCGTTCGCGCCCTGGTTGACCGGTTCTATGACCTGATGGACCTGGAGCCGGGCTTTGCCGAACTGCGTGCCCTGCATCCGGACACACTGGCGGGCTCGCGCGACAAGCTGTACTGGTTCTTGTGCGGCTGGCTGGGCGGCCCCGACCTATATGCCGAGCGTTTTGGCCATCCCCGCCTGCGGGCACGTCATTTGCCCTATGCCATCGGTCTGCAGGAACGCAACCAGTGGCTGTCGTGCATGGTTCAGGCCATGCAGGAGTGCGCGGTCGAGGTGGACCTGGCCGAACGCCTGGCACAGGCCTTTTTCGGCACGGCCGACTGGATGCGCAACAAGGGCGGTTGATTCAGCCG
Organism: Betaproteobacteria bacterium; assembly: GCA_031417735.1. Taxonomy (GTDB): domain Bacteria; phylum Pseudomonadota; class Gammaproteobacteria; order Burkholderiales; family Burkholderiaceae_C; genus Pseudaquabacterium. Next base: position 60,264 of record JANOWE010000017.1, on the reverse strand, counting down.
CCTGGGCCGGCATCAACCGCGCCGCAGCCGCCAACCCATGAAGCCCAGCCCGGCCAGCCGCAAGGCACCTTGGCCAGGTTCGGGCACCGATGCCGTCACTTTGGGCTTGGCTGCCCCTTGTCGGTGTGGGCTTCGAGCAGCCGCCACGGCCATGATGGCCGCTGCCAGTGAACCCGATCAGCTGCTGGCCAGCAGCACCAGCAGCGCGCCGGCGCCGCCCTGCGGCCCGCTGGCCTGGGCGAAGGCGATGACCTCGTCGCATTGCGCCAGCCAGCGCTGCACCTTGGCCTTGAGCACCGGTTGCCTGCCCGGCGAGCCATGGCCTTTGCCATGGACCACACGCAGGCAACGCCGGCCGCCACGGTGGCTGCGGCGGATGAAACTGGCCAGCGCGTCGCGCGCTTCGTCGCGGTTCAGGCCATGCAGGTCAAGCTGGCCCTGCAGCGTCCACTGGCCTTTGCGCAGGCGCACCACCACATCGGTGCCGATGCCGGGGCGACGAAAGCTCAGGCCGTCGTCGGTCATCAGCAGCGATTCCAGCGTGACCTCGTCGGACAGCGTGGCCGCCAGCGCGGCCTGCTCGTCCAGCTCGCGCTGGCGCGGCACCGGCAAGGGCGCAGGCAGGGCCAGATCGGCCAGCTTGTGCAGCAGATGGTGGGGCAGGGGATGGACCTGGCCCACGCTGCGAGAGAACAGCTTGGCCGCCGCAGCCTCATGCCGCAGTCCTTCCTGCAACTCGGCCCGCTCCTGCGCCAGGCGCGCCGCGGCGGCTTCGCGGGCCCGTTGCAAGGCGTCGCGCAAGGGGCCCAGCTCGGCCAGGCTGCGCACCACGGCGGCCCCGCTTCGGCCGTGCCGGCCGTTCACAGCAAACCCCGCTCGGCAAACGACACCACCGCGCCCTGGCCCACCACCAGATGGTCGAGCACCCGCACATCGACCAGGGCCAGAGCGCCTTTCAGCGATTGGGTCAGGAACTCATCGGCCCGAGAGGGCTCGGCCACGCCCGACGGGTGGTTGTGGGCCAGGATCACTGCCGCCGCGTTGTGCGCCAGCGCGCGCTTGACCACCTCGCGTGGGTAGACCGAAGTCTGGCTCAGCGTGCCGCGAAACATCTCTTCGCTGCACAGCAGGCGGTGCTGTGAATCAAGAAAGAGCACCATGAAGACTTCATGCGCCAGGCCGGACAGCAGCAGTTGCAGATGCTGCTTGACCGCCTCGGGGGACTCGAACACGGGTGCCGCCGCGAGCTGCTGGGCCAACGCGCGGCGGGCCATTTCCATCACCGCGGCCAGTTCGCAGCGCTTGGCCGGGCCCAGGCCCTTGATGCCGGCAAAGTCGGCCACCTGGGCCCGCAGCAGGCCGGCAAAACCGCCGAAGCGCCGCAGCACTGCGTCGGCCATCTGCAGCACACCCTGGCCGGGCAGACCGGTGCGCAGCAGCAGGGCCAGCAATTCGGCGTCGGCCAGGCTGGCCGCACCCTGGGCCAGCAACTTCTCGCGGGGTCGGGCGGCGGCAGGCAGGTCCTTGAGGGTCATGGTGGCATCGGGTCAGGGCCGGCCGTTCGGCCCGGCCAAGCTTACCTGGGTGTTCGGTCAAATCAAACCCTGGGGCTGCCTCGTAGAATCGGGGTCCGGTTCAGATCCTCCGGCCAGGGCGTTTGCTTGCCCCATGGCCGCAACGCTGGTCTGTCCACCAGCCTCTCATCGTGCAATCCGTGCTTATCTCTGGCCCCAACACCATTGAACAGGGTTCGTTCCTGACCCTGCACTACCGGCTGTCCGGCGCCGACGGCACTGCCCTCGTCAACACTTTTGGCGGCAAGCCGGCGACCTTGACCATCGGCGCGGGCCAGCTGGCGCCGGCGATGGAGCAGCACCTGATCGGCCTGAGCGAGGGCAGCAGCGCCAGCTTCACGCTGGCCCCCGGCGAGGCCTTTGGCGAGCGCAACCCCGATCTGCTGCAGCGGGTGAAACTGAGCTTGCTGCGTGAACTGGGCGACCCCGATGCCCGCTACCAGGCTGGAGACGCGGTGCAGTTCCCCACGCCCGACGGCAGCGGCAACTACGCCGGTGTGGTGCAGGAAGTGGGTCCGGACTGGCTGCTGTTCGACTTCAATCACCCGCTGGCCGGCAAGGCCGTGGTGTTTGACGTGCAACTCATAGGGGTGATGTGATGGCCGAACCGTCTGTTGGATCAACACCGGACCGACGCCGCGTTGACGATGTGCTGCTGGCCGAGCCACGAGGCTTCTGCGCCGGTGTGGACCGGGCGATCGAGATCGTCGAACGCGCGCTGACCCGCTTTGGCGCGCCGATCTATGTGCGCCACGAGATCGTGCACAACACCTATGTCGTCAATGACCTCAAGGCCAAGGGCGCGATCTTCATCGAAGACTTGAACGACGTGCCGCCTGGTGCGACCCTGGTCTTCAGCGCCCACGGCGTCAGCCGCGCCGTGCGCGATGAGGCTGCGGCGCGCGGCTTTCATGTCTTCGATGCCACCTGCCCACTGGTCAGCAAGGTGCATGTCGAGGTCGCCAAGCTGGCGCGTGAGGGCTATGAATTCGTCATGATCGGCCACAAGGGCCACCCCGAGGTGGAAGGCACCATGGGCCAACTCAGCGACGGCATTTACCTGGTCGAAGAGGTGGCCGACGTGGCGGCCGTGGCGCCGCACGGCGAACTGCTGGCAGTGGTGACCCAGACCACGCTCAGCGTGGACGACGCCGCGGCCATCCTGGCCGAGATCAAGCGCCGCTTTCCGCATGTGCGTGAACCCAAGCAGCAGGACATCTGCTACGCCACGCAGAACCGGCAGGACGCCGTGAAGCTGCTGGCGCCGCAGGTCGATATCGTCATCGTCGTGGGCAGCCCTACCAGCAGCAACAGCAACCGCCTGCGTGAACTGGCGCAGCGGCTGGGCACGCCGTCCTACATGGTCGACAGCGCCGATGATCTGGTGCCCGATTGGTTTGATGAATGCCCGCGCGTTGGCCTCACCGCCGGCGCCTCGGCGCCCGACATCCTGGTGCAGCAGGTGATTGCGCGGCTCAAGGCGCTGGGCGCCGTCAGCGTGCACCGCCTGGCCGGCGTGCAGGAGACAGTGCATTTCCCGCTGCCCATGGGTTTGGGCGAAAAGTCGATGCGCGAGTTCTCGGCCGGCCGATCCTGATCTTCGCCTGCCCGGCCGAAGCGCCGGCGACGTCGACAGGCCCCCCGCTCGCCGGCCCGACCGGAACACCCGGTTTGGCGCCCGCCCCCCATTGATTCAGACCTTCGAGAACAGCGCATGCTCGACATCAACCTGCTCCGCCGTGACCTGCCCGCCGTGGTGGCCCGACTGGAAACCCGCAAGTCGCCCCAGGCCTTTCTCGACGTGGCCAGGTTCAGCGCGCTGGAGACCGAGCGCAAAGGCCTGCAGACCCGCACCGAATCGCTGCAGGCCCAGCGCAACAGCCTGTCCAGGCAGTTCGGCCAGCGCAAGGCCAGGGGCGAAGACGGCTCCGAACTGATGGCCCAGGTCGCCGCCATGGCCGACGAGATGAAGGCCGGCGCGGAGCGGCTTGACGCCATGCAGGCCGAGTTGTCGGCGATGCTGATGGGCCTGCCCAATCTGCCCGATGAAGGTGTGCCGGTGGGCCCTGACGAGACCGCCAACCTGGAACAGCGCCGCTGGGGCACGCCGCAAATCTACGACTTTCCGGTAAAGGACCATGTCGACCTGGGCGCCCCGCTGGGCCTGGACTTCGACACCGGCGCCAAACTCAGCGGCTCGCGATTCAGTTTTCTCAAGGGCCCGATCGCCCGACTTCACCGCGCACTGGGCCAGTTCATGCTGGACGTGCAGACCACCGAGCACGGCTATACCGAGTGCTACACGCCCTACATCGTCAACCGCGAGAGCCTGGAGGGCACCGGCCAGTTGCCCAAGTTCCGCGACGACATGTTCTGGGTGCTGCGTGGTGGTGACGAGGCCCAGCCCGAGCAGTACCTGATCTCGACCTCGGAAATCTCGCTCACCAACACCGTGCGCGAGCAGATCCTGAAGGCCGACGAATTGCCGGTGAAATTGACGGCGCACAGCCCTTGCTTCCGCTCCGAGGCGGGCTCGGCCGGGCGCGACACGCGCGGCATGATCCGCCAGCACCAGTTCGACAAGGTCGAGATGGTGCAGGTGGTCGCACCCGAGCACAGCGACGACACACTGCAGGCCATGGTCGGCCATGCCGAAGCCATTCTGCAGAAGCTGGAACTGCCCTACCGCGTGGTTCTGTTGTGCAGCGGTGACATGGGTTTTGGCGCCACCCGCACCTACGATCTGGAGGTCTGGCTGCCGGCGCAGGCGACCTACCGCGAAATCAGTTCGTGCAGCAACTGTGGCGCATTCCAGGCTCGGCGCATGCAGGCACGCTACCGTCGCGCCGACGGCAAGACCGACTTTGTGCACACGCTCAATGGCTCAGGTCTGGCCGTGGGTCGAGCGTTGGTGGCGGTGCTGGAGAACCACCAGCAGGCCGATGGCCGCATCCGCGTCCCGGCGGCGCTGCGGCCCTACCTTGGCGGAGCTGATTTGCTGTCGGCATGAACTGCCGACCAGGCCTGCCCATGCGCTAGAATCACGGGCTTGACCCAGACAGACCACGGGTGCACGCAAACCTGGAGAGGTGGCAGAGTGGTCGAATGTACCTGACTCGAAATCAGGCGTACGGAAACGTACCGAGGGTTCGAATCCCTCCCTCTCCGCCAATGAAAACCCCCAGGTGACGTGCGCATCTGGGGGTTTTTCTTTTCGCCTGGTCATGCCGCGTGATGCGCGGCCTGTTGCTAAGCTGGCCTCCTGCTTGTTCCAGTTGGCCTCCGCCAGTCTGCAGGCACTTTGCCAACCCTTGCAAATCCCACCATGCTGACCTTCTACGACTGCGCCACCGCACCCAGCCCGCGCCGGGCGCGCATTCTGCTTGCTGAGAAGTGCGCAGTGCACGATGTGGTGCAGGTCGACCTGCGCAACGGCGAACACCTGGGCGAGGCCTTCCGCGCGCTGAACCCGGGTTGCACCGTGCCGGTGCTGCGCACCGACGAAGGCGCGGTGCTGACCGAGAACGCCGGCATCGCCGCCTACCTGGAGGCAGAGTTTCCCGAGCCGCCGCTGCTGGGTCGCTCGCCGCTTGAAAAGGCCGAGGTGGCGAGTTGGAACTGGCGCATCGAATTTGAAGGCCTGATGGCCATTGCCGAGGCGCTGCGCAACAGCGCGCCGGCCATGCTCAACCGGGCCTTGCCGGGTCCGGTGGACTATGCGCAGATTCCTGAACTGGCCCAGCGCGGTCTGGCCAGGGTGCAGCAGTTCATGGTCATGCTGGACGCCCGATTGGCTGGCCGCGATTTCGTCGCGACCAAGCGCTTCAGCCTGGCCGACATCAGTGCGGTGGTGGCGGTGGACTTTGCGCGGGCGGTCAAGGTCAAGCCCGGTGAAGAGCATCCGAACCTGCTGCGCTGGCGCGCCGCGATGGCCGAGCGGCCGTCGATGCTGCTGTGAAGCACAGGGCACAATCCTGGCCATGAGCACGCGCTGTCGGGCGGTCAACGCCATGTTGGGCCTGCTGGCGGCGGCACTGCTGGCCGGCTGCGCCAGCCGTTCCACCGAGGTCCAGGCCAAGCGCATCGACCCTGCCGCCTACGCCGACTGGACCTGTGAGCGCCTGTTCGACGAGACCGACAGCGTGCAGTTGCGAGCGGCCGATGTGGCCTATGCGGTCGACGCCCGCGCGGGCAACAACATGATCGCGCTGGGCCTGGGCGTGACGGTGTTCTGGCCGGCGATGCTGGCGATGCGCCCGGACGGCCCCGAGTCGGTGGAACTGGCCGAACTCAAGGGCCGCTTCGAGGCGCTGCGCCACGCCACCGAAGACCGTGCCTGCGGCCCTGCGCCTCGGTTGATGGCCCTGCAACGCGCGGCCGCGCTGCCGGTGGCGGCCGGAGACCGGCTGATCTACGAACAGCGCGCCTCGGCTGACGCCGTGCCCCAGCGCCTGGGCATGCGTGTGGCGCAGCTGCGCCGGGGACAGATCCTGTTCGATGTCGACCTGGACGGCGAGCGCCTGGCCCAAGCCTGGTTGCAAGACCTGCATGGCAATCCGGTGCTGGTGGGCCGGCCGCCGCTGATCGGCTGGCAGCGCCTGCTGCGTGGCACGCTTGACCTGGGTCAGCTGGTTCAGGGTGAGCTCGCTGCTGCAGACGAGTCCCTGCCCAGAGGCCGGGTGCGGGGGCAGGTGGTGGCGGTAGGCCCGCAGGAGCTGGCCGGTCGAAAATTCGATGTGGCGGTGATCGAGCTGTTTGGTGACGCACCGCAACCGGCCAGCAATGTGGGCGAGCATGCCGCAAGCACCCGCCTGGATGGCGTGATGGCGGTCGACCGCCGCAGCGGCGTGCTGCTGCGCCTGGAACTGCGCTGCGCCAACCCTGCCTACGCCGTGCGGCGCCGGCTGATCCGGGTCGAGAGCGGCAGCTCCTGACCTGTCGCGCCCAGACCGAGGCCCGGGCCCCGGCGCCGCTGGCCGCTTTACCGATCTTTACCGGTGCTGCAAACGCGGTTCAAGGCCAGAGACGAGCATCGGCGTACCAACAAGCCACCCAAGGGACACCATGTTGACCATCCGCCGCTCCACCCATTTCAGCCTCAGTTCCTTTGCGCTGACCCGATGGCTCGCCGCACCCGTGCTGGTGCTGGCCTCGCTTGGCGCCGCCAGCCAGGTCTGGGCTCAGCGCCCGGATGCCGGTCATGGCGGCCACCACCACATGGGCGGTATGGACGAGGCCAGTGGCCCGCGCATGATGGGTCGCCAACTTGACGCCATCGGTGCCAGCGCCGAACAGAAGGCGCAGATCCAGACCATCATGGCCGGCGCCCACGCCGACCTGGCGCCGCAACGCGAGCAGCAGCGCGCCATGCGCCAGCAAATGGCCACGCTGATGACCGCCACGGTGATCGACGCCCGTGCGGTCGAGGTGCTGCGCCAGCAGATGGTGGCGCTGCACGACAGCAGCAGCAAGCGCCGTGTCCAGGCGCTGGTGGATGCCGGCACCGTGCTGTCACCGGCACAACGTCAACAACTGGCCCAGCGCCTGGCCAGCCGCCGCCAAATGACGCAGCGCCACATGGACGAGCGCCGCACGCTGGACGGCAGCAAGCGCTGACCCCGTCTGGCCAGGCCGGGCGACCCCACGCGCTGTCGGCCTGCTTCTGTCCCGGCCTGGAGGGTCGGGATGGCACGTCGCCTCAACCGGGGCGGCGCTTTGGCGATACTGCGACCCGATGACCGCTTCCCTGCTGCTGATCGACGACGATGCCCGGCTGACCACCATGGTCGGCGACTACCTGCGCAGCCATGGCTACGCGGTCGATGTCGCGGCCAGCCTGGCTGCGGGCCGCGAACGTTTGCGCCAGGCCAGTTACGACGCCCTGATCCTGGACCTGATGCTGCCCGACGGCGACGGCCTGGACCTGACCCGCGAATTGCGTGCCGACCTGCGCCACAAGCGCCTGCCTTTGCTGATGCTCACTGCCCGTGGCGAACCGCTGGACCGGGTGCTGGGTCTGGAACTCGGCGCCGACGACTACCTGGCCAAGCCCTTCGAGGCACGTGAATTGCTGGCCCGCATCAAGGCCTTGCTGCGCCGCGCCCGACCCGAGCCCGAGGCCGGTGACGAGGTGCTGCGCTTTGGCCGGCTGGAGATCGACCTGGGCGCGCGCCAGGCGCGGCTGGATGGCCAGCCCTGCGAGCTCACCGGCCACCAGTTCGACCTGCTGGTGGTGCTGGCGCAAAGCGCCGGCCGCGTGCTCAGCCGCGACCAGATCATGGACGCGCTCAAGGGTCACCCGGTCGAGGTCTTCGACCGCAGCATCGACGTGCACATCTCGCGCATCCGGGCTTGCATCGAGACCGACGCCAAGGCGCCCAAGCGTGTGCTCACCGTGCGCGGTGCGGGCTATGTCTTCGCCCGCAAGCAGGACGCCGACGTCTGATCACGTGACCTGCTCTGACGCCCACCGCCGTCGCGGGCCTGACATGTGGGGCCGTCGATGAAGTCCCTGTACCTGCGCATCTGGCTCACCGTGGTGGCCGCGCTGGCGTTGTTCGCGCTGGTCTCGGGCTGGATGTGGCAGCGCCATTTCGAGAGCGAACGGGTGCGCGTCGAGGCCGCTGCCGGCGAGCGGCTGGCGGCCTGGGCCGAGCTGGTGCAGCGGTCCTTGCCCCTGGCCTCAGCGCCGGTCGCCGACCAGGCCGAGGCGCTGGCCGACTGGTCGCACCGTCTGCGGGTGCCGATGGCGCTGGACGACGCCCATGGCCAGCGCATCGCCGCGTCCGACAGCTACCAGCGCCGCGAGACGGGTGGCGCACTGCAGGCCAGCGCGGTGCGGCTGGACGACGGGCGCACGTTGTGGCTGGCGCGTCGGCAATTCCGCACGCTCAACCGCGAGGCCGCGCTGCGGCGCCAGCTGGACGGTCCGGGCGGCTCGGGCGAGCCACCGCCCGAGCACCATGGCCTGCGCGCACCCGGCCAGCCGCCAGCCCGGCTGCTGCCGGGTGAGTCCGCGCCGCCTCGGTCCGACGGCATGTCGCTCTTGCCGCCGGGCCATGACGGCCTGACGCTGCGTCCCATGCTGCGACCCATGCTGCGGCCCATACCGCTGTTCGGCCTGCCCGATGCGGTGGGTCCCTTGATCCTGGTCGTACTGCTGTTCGTCGCGGTGGCCGCCGGTGCCTATCCGGTGGTGCGCCGGCTGACGCGGCGGCTCGAAGCCCTGAAGCAGGGCGTGCAGGCCTTCGGTGCCGGCGACCTGGGCCAGCGCGTGGACGACTCTGGCAAGGACGAGGTGGCTGCCGTGGCCGCCACCTTCAACCTCGCCGCCGAGCGGGTGCAGACCCTGCTGCGCGCGCACCAGAGCCTGCTGGCCAACGCCAGCCATGAGCTGCGCTCGCCGCTGGCGCGTCTGAAGATGGCCACCACCTTGAGCGCCACCTTGCCGGTGGAGCAGCGGGGCCTGCTGCAGCAGGAAATCGACGCCAACATCGCCGAACTGGACGCTCTGGTCGAAGAGGTGCTGCTGGCCAGCCGGCTGGACGGCACGGCGGCGCTGGACGTCGAGTCCGGCGTCGACCTGCTGGGCCTGGCCGCCGAAGAGGCCGCCCGCGTCGACGCCGAGGTCGAGGTGCTGGGCACCAGCGCTGGCCTGACCGTGCCCGGAAACGAGCGCCTGCTGCGCCGGGCCTTGCGCAACCTGCTTGAGAACGCAGGCCGCTACGGCGGTGGTGACGTGCAGGTGGCTTTGGAGCGCCAAGCCGCCGGCGCGGGCAACCCGGACCTGGTGCTGCTGCGTGTCTGCGATCGAGGGCCAGGCGTGCCCGATGGTCAACGGGAACGCATCTTCGAGCCATTTTTCCGCCTTCCCGGCCATGCTGAATTCGAAGGCGGCGTCGGCCTGGGCCTGAGCCTGGTGCGCCAGATCGCGCAGCGCCATGGCGGCAGCGTGCGCTGCGAGGCCCGCACCGGCGGTGGCAGCTGCTTTGTGCTGAGCCTGCCCAAGGGCTGAGGCGTGCAATCTGCTGGGGTCGCGCTCAGGCCGCCAGCACCGCCGCGCGGTCTCGCTGGCGCAGCATCACCCAGGCCAGCAGGGCCGACAGCGACACGGCGGCCAGGCTCAGGCCCAGCGTGGCGGCGATCCAGAAACCTCGGGCGCCCTGCCAGACGGACGGCCACGGCGGCGGCGCGTGAAAAGCCAGCGCATAGCCTCCGCCCAGGCCCACACCCCACATCGCCACCAGGTAGATCAGCATCGGTACGGTGGCCACACGCCAGGCGCGCAACACGAAAGAAGCCATGGTCTGCACCGCGTCGGCGGCATGAAACAGCGCCAGCCAGGCCAGCAGGGGCAGGGCAGCGGCCAGCACCGCCGGCTGGTCGGTGTACAGGCGCAGCACCGGCTCGCGCAGGACGTACACCACCAGGCCCACCAACAGGCCCAGGACCAGCGCCAGTTGCAGCCCATGCCAGCCGAGCCGGCGCGCGTCGGCCAGATCACCCGCACCAATGCGCTGCGCCACCAGCGTGCTGGCGGCGTTGGACAGGCCCAGCGGCAGCATGAACAGCAGCGAGACCAGGTTGACCGCGATCTGGTGGCCGGCCACAGCGGTGACACCGATGCGGCTGATGAAAATGGCCATCATCGAGAACGCCGTGACCTCGATCATGATGCCCATGCCCATGGGCAAGCCCAGTGTCAGCAAAGCCCGCTGCGAGGTCATGTGCAGCCGGCGCTGGACGGCCAGGCCGAACTCGAAGCGCTGGTAGAAGCGGTCACGCCGCAATACCTGCCAGGCCACCAGCGCCTGCAGCCACATCGCCAGCATGGTGGCCAGACCGCAGCCCTGCACGCCCAAGGCCGGCAAGCCCAGCGCCGGTACACCGGTGGCCAGCCACCACGACAGCGGCAGCTTCAGCCCCAGCCCGGCAAGTTGCAGCGCCATCACCGCCTTGGGCCTGGACACGGCGATGTTGAAACCCCGGTAGACGGTGAACAGCAGCGACGCCGGCAAGGCCAGGGCCAAGGCCAGCAGGTAGCCGCGCACTTTGTGCTCGACCTCCGGGCTGACCTGGGCCAGCGCCAGAAACGGGGTCGGAAAGCACAGCAGCACGCTGCCCAGCAACGACAGCGCCAGCGCCAGCCACGCGGCCTGCCAGGCCTGGTGGCCAGCCTCGAGCAGGCGCTGCGCGCCATAGGCCTGGCCCACGATCGGGCCCACGGCCAGCACCGCGCCCATCAGGCCGATGAACACCGTGATGTAGGCCGCCCCGCCCACCGCCAACGCGGCCAGGTCGGTGGGCGAATGGCGAGCCATCAGCAGGGTGTCGACGGTGGCAAAACCCAGCACCGCCACCTGGCCGACAAACACTGGCCAGGCCAGCGGCAAGATTCGCTGAATGCTCGCCCTGAGCCGCACGCTGCTCACCTGCCTTGCTCTGGCCCGGGCAGTGGCGCATGGTCAACGCCGCTGGACAGCCTTGCCCGCTCGGCATAGCGGTTGAAGCGCCAGGCCGTGCCCTGCTGGGTGATGCGGCGCCAGACCAGGCGTTTTTCAGCCGGGCTCAGCAGGGGCCAGTGCTGCACTTCGTCTTCGGTGCGGCCGCAGCCCTTGCACAGCGCATCGCCCTGAGCGGTGGAACAGATCGCAATGCAGGGCGCGTCGGGCGTGTGTTCGTACCAGTCCAGCCAGGCCTGGCGCGCGGCTGCCGGCATGCTGTTCTCGTCGGCCAGGGGTTCGCGGTAATAGACCATCAGTGCATAGACCTCGGCCAGTGCCAGCACCGGCGCGCAGGCGGTGATGCCGTCAGGCGAGGGTGAGCGCTGGCGCCACCAGTTGATGGCCGCCTCGATGTCGGTGATGTGGATGCCGGCCATGGATGGTCTGGGCCGCAGGCAGCGGCCGGGTTGGCGCGCTGCAGCGCGCAGCGGGCGCCGAGCATAGCGGATTGCGCCATGCGCGCTCAGTGCCAGCTCGGCGGGCATACTGCTTGATCGCCAAGTGCCGCCGCCGGCCGGTCCTGCCTCATCGCCGCTCATGCCTACTTCAACCACACCATGCTGGCTACTGTCCATCCGCTGAGCCACGCGTCGTCAGGCCGATCCTGGCCGGCGCGCGGGCTGCGGTCCGCGCGGCTGGGCCTGCTGGCCGCGCTGGCCCTGTCGCCTGTCAGCCCGGCCTGGCCTGGTGAAGCCAGTGACGAGTTTGACCGCCAGCGCTTCAAGGCCTCTTTGGCGCAAGAGGTTGCCTTTCGCGAAGCTGCGATGCAGGTCGCCTGGAGCGCCGAGCCGCTGTGCGACGACACACAGGAGATCGAACCCTTTGTGCTGTGGTCCACCCGCACCTTGCGCCGAGGCCTGTCGGCCGACAAGCAGGCCTTGTTCACCCAGGCCACCGGCATGGACAGTTTCTGGCGCGTCGCCTGGCTGGACGAATCGGCACCCGACGAACTCAAGCTGGGCCAGCGCGTGCTGGCCATCAACGGGCAGCCCCTGCCCGACCCGTCAACCAAGCTGGAGCTGACCGCCGTGCTGCGCGGCGGCAGCGCGCTGGCGGTGGACGAGCAGGCGTTCTGGCAGCTGATGCACAAGGTTCGCGAGGAAGCCAGCAACGGCCAGCAGATGCGGCTGACGCTCGAAGGTGGGCTCGAGCTGCCGGTATCGACCCAGACCGGCTGCGCCGGCACCGTGCTGGCCAGTCCGTTTGACGACGAGCCGGCCAACTTTCTGCGCCAGGAGGGCCGACGCAGCAAGATTCCCGGCCACGCGCTGACCGCCGCCAGGGGCCGCGACGAGATGCGCTGGCTGGCTGCCTTCGGCCTGTACTTTCTGGCCAGTGAACATGGCCTGCTGCGCCAGCGCACCGCCGACGACATGGGCCGGGCCTTCATGTTCGGCAAGGTGCTGGCGCTGGCACTGCCGGGAGCTGGCACGCTGTTGTCGGCCATCGAGGCCCAGGGCCAGCGCGCGATCCAGGTCGACGGCCTGGTCGGCAGTGCCGACCTGTTTGCCAACGAGGTGGTGCTGGCCATGGGCGGCGATCCGGCGGCAGGGCTGAAACTGTCTGACCGGCTGCAGGCTGCCGGCATCCGGGCCGATGTGATCAACCTCAGCGAATTCCGACGCTCCAGCATGGGCCTGCATCTGCAACGACTGCAGCAGGTGCAGGTGGCCAAACGCGAGGCCGATGTGGCCGCCGAACGGGCGGCGGAACAAGCCGCCAAGCCGGCTGCCGAAACCCCCACCAAGCCGCCCATCGCGCCAGCCCCAAAGGCACCGAGCGCAGCGTCGCGCTGAACCGACCTGGCCATGCCAGGACGTCCGGAGACCGCCATGCACCACGCCCCGAGCCCAAACCTGCGCCGTGCTTTGGCAGGCGCCCTGCTGGCCCTGACCAGCCTGCTGCCGGCTGAGGCTGTCGCCACGGCGTCCTGCCAGTCGCAGTCGGGCGCCAACCAGGCGCTGCTGCTCGAGCTCTACACCAGTGAGGGCTGCAATTCCTGTCCGCCGGCCGACCGCTGGCTGTCCAGCCTCAAGCCCCAGGGCCCGGTGCTGGCGGCGGCCTTCCACGTCGACTACTGGGACCGGCTGGGTTGGGTCGACCGCTTCGGCAGCCCACGCCATACCGAACGCCAGGCGCAGAGCCAGCGTCAGAACGGTGCGCGCTTCAGCTACACGCCCCAGGTGGTGGCCAATGGCCGTGACTGGCGGGGCTGGCCCACCCTGCCGTCGATGAACGCCCAGGCCCAGCTCAGGCTGGCTCTGACGCGCCAGGACGCGCAGCAGGTGCAGCTCAGCGTCACGCCGCTGGCCGGCGCACCGGCGCAACTCGGTCTGTGGTGGGCGCTGCTCGAGGACGGCCATGTCAGCCAGGTCAAGTCAGGTGAGAACCAGGGTGCCAGCCTGCATCACGACCACGTGGTGCGGTTCTACCGCAGCGAGCCGGACTGGGCGGGCAGCGTGGGTCTTGCCCGGTCATGGCGGCTGGCTGCCTCGGCCAGCGGTGAACAGGGCCGTCCGGTGCGCTTGCTGGTGGTGGTGACCGACGCCAGCACCGGCGCGCCGCTGCAGGCGCTGCAACTGGCCTGTTGACGGCGCACAAGCGCAACGGCCCGACAGGTTTGCACCGGTCGGGCCGCTGACGGCGGGCATTGCCCGACGCTGGTCAGCTCAGGTCAGCGCTGGCCGCCACGACGTGGGCCGCCGGGCGGCTTGCCGCCGAAGCCCGAGCGTACCGGGGCACGGTCGCCGCGGTCGAAGGCTGAAGCTGGGCGCTCGCCTGCGCGATAGGGCGCCGGGCCACGTGGCACCGGACCGTCGGCGCGGTAGCCGCTGTCCTGGCGGAAGCCGCCTTCGGGCCGATGGCCACCTTCTGGCCGATAGCCACCGTCACGCGGAGGCTGGCTGTCCTGGCGGAAACCACCACGCGGGCCTGGGGGTTCATGGCGCGGGCCGGCGTCGGCACGGTAGCCACCGCGCGACTCCTGACCGCCCTGGCTGCCGCCAAAGCCACCGCCGCTGAAGCCGCCGCCACCCTGGTTGCCACCGCCAAAGCCACCGCGCGGGCCACCAAAGCTCGGGCGGCCACGGCCAGCACCAAAGCTGGGCTTGCCGCCACGGCCGGCAAAGGCCGGCGGACGCTCGCTCGGGGGCGCCATCTTGGGCTCGCAGCCTTCGACGATGGCGATGGTGATCGGTTGGGTGGTGAAGCGCTCGATGCGGCGGATCATGCCCACGTCGCGGCGCTCGGCCAGCGTGATGGCCAGGCCATTGCGACCGGCACGACCGGTGCGGCCGATGCGGTGCACATAGTCCTCGGGCTTCATCGGCAGGCCGTAGTTGATGACGTGGGTGATGGTGGGCACGTCAATGCCGCGCGCGGCCACGTCGGTGGCCACCAGCACCTTGAGCTGGCCCTGGCGCAGGCCTTGCAGCACGCGGCTGCGGCGGCCCTGCGGCATGCCACCGTGCAGAGCGGCAACCGAGTGGCCGATCTCGCCCAGCTTCCAGGCCAGCGCGTCAGCGTCCTGCTGGGTGCTGGTGAAAACCACGCACTGGTCGATGTCGCGGTCGGTCAGCAACTGTTCGATCAGGGCATGCTTGTGCTGCAGGTTGTCGGCCCAGTGGATGCGCTGCTCGATCAGGGCATGGGTGTCGGTGTGTGAATCAACGCTGATGCGCTGCGGCTCACGGGTGAGTTGCTGCGCCAGTTGGCCCACATGGCCGGCAAAGGTGGCCGAGAACATCATGGTCTGGCGTTGCGCGGGCAGGGCCTGGGCGATGGTGGTGATGTCGTCGATGAAGCCCATGTCGAGCATGCGGTCGGCTTCGTCGAGCACCAACAGTTCGACCTGCGACATCAGCGCCGCACCCGAACGCATCAGGTCCAGCAGCCGGCCGGGGGTGGCGATCAGCACGTCCAGCGGGCCACGCAGGGCCTTGAGCTGGGCCTGGTAGGGCACACCGCCGACGACATGGGCGACGCGCAGGCCTGAAACGCTGTGGCCATACACGCTGCAGGCCTTGGAGACCTGCAGCGCCAGCTCACGCGTGGGCGCCAGTACCAGGATGCGCGGGCCGCTGGGCTGGCCCTTGACGCGCTTCTTTTCCGGGTCAAGGCGGGCGTCCATGATGCGCTGCAGCGCCGGCCAGACAAAGGCGGCGGTCTTGCCGCTGCCGGTCTGCGACGTGACCATCAGGTCACTGCCGGTCAGCGCTGGCGGCACGGTACGGGCCTGCACCTCGGTCGGGCTGGTGTAGCCGGCGTGGCTGATCGAACGCACGATGTCTGCGCACAGACCCAGGGCGGCAAATTCGGCGCCGGGGCTGGCACTGGTCTGCAGGCCAGCATCGCTGCTGGTCGAATGCAGGGCGGTCTGGCCGTCGATGGGGGCATCGATCGGCTGCTCGTTGCTCAGGTCAAAACTCATGGTGAACTCTCGTCAGGCAAGGCGTGGCCAGGTGGCTTGTTGCCACAACAGGTCACAGCCACGGCTTGGCCAGGCTGGCCAAACGCCGCAGTGGGTCGCAACTTCGGTGGATGAAGAGGGCCTGCGGCGGTGCCTGCCTGGCCTCGGCAAAAGCCAGAGGTCAAAAGCAGTTTTGCCGATTACCCAAACGTCCTGAAGCGACGGCATCGCCGCCAACCAGGACTCAAGACGCGGCGTATTCCCTGCGGTGAGGTTGCAGGGCCCGGCTTGAAAGGGTCAGTGGGGATGAACGAACGGCATCACACTTCTTGATGCCAGCCCATGATGATAGCAGGGTTTGCCCGAAGTACGCAAGTCCGAGTCCGATTGGCGTCTGCGGCAAGTTTCAGGCCGAGCGCGCGGCCGACTTGATCAGGTCGGCCGCCTTTTCGGCCATCGCCAACACTGGCGCATTGGTGTTGCCGCTGACGATCTGCGGCATCACCGACGCATCCACCACACGCAGCCCCTGCAGGCCATGCACGCGCAGGTCGGCAGCCACCACATCCTGCTCGCCCGGGCCCATGCGGCAGCTGCCCACCGGGTGGTAGATGGTGTCGGCATGGTTGCGCACGAACTCGGCGATCTGCTCGTCGCTCTGCGCACCGGCCGAGGCCGCCAATTCCCGTCCACCCAGTTCGGCCAGCGCGGGCTGGGCCAGGATGCTGCGCATGCGGCGGAAGCTGCGCACCAGGCGCGGCAGATCGTCCGGGTGCGACAGGAAGGCGGGGTCGATCAGCGGGGCGGCCATCGGGTCGGCGCTGGCCAGGGTGAGCTGGCCTCTGCTCTTGGGCTGCAGCAGGCAGACATGGCAGGAATAGCCATGGCCCAGCACAGATTTGCGACCATGGTCGACCAGTTTGGCGATCACGAAGTGCAGTTGCACATCGGGCGTGTCGACATCGGCGTCGCTGCGGTAGAAGGCGCCGGCCTCGGCGAAGTTGGTGCGCAGCCGGCCACTGCGCTGGGTGCGCCATTGCCGCAGGTCGCCCAAGGCCCGCCACAAGCCTGGGGCCGAGACGCCGAACAAGTCGGTCATGCCGGGCGTATCCATCACCTGCACCACGTCGATGTGGTCGTGCAGTTGCTGGCCGACGCCGGGCAGGGCGTGGAGCACCGGAATGCCCAGTTGCTGCAGATGGGCCGCCGGGCCCACGCCGCTGAGCATCAGCAACTGCGGCGACTGCAGCGCGCCGGCGCACAGCAGCAGTTCACGCCGCACCTTCAGCCTTTGTGCCGTGCCGCCTTGGCGGTAGTCGATCGCCACCGCACGCCGGCCTTCGAACACGATGCCGGTGGCATGGGCATGGGTGATGACCTTCAGATTGGGCCGGCCCAGCGCCGGGCCCAGGTAGGCCTTGGCAGCGCTGCAGCGTTCGCCACCCCGATGGGTCACCTGGTACCAGCCCACGCCTTCCTGGCTCGCGCCGTTGAAGTCGGTGTTCAGCGGCAGGCCGGCCTGCTGGCCGGCCTGAATGAAGCGGGCCGCCACCGGGTTGGGCGCGCCCTGGTCCTGCACGCTGAGCGGACCCAGCTGGCCATGCAGCGGTGCGTCCAGTCTGAGGTTGTGTTCGCTGCGTTTGAAATAGGGCAGCAGATCGTCAAAGCCCCAGCCCGGGTTGCCGGCGGCGGCCCAGCGGTCGTAGTCGGCGGCCTGGCCCCGGATATAGACCATGGCATTGATCGAACTGGAACCGCCCAACACCCGCCCGCGCGGCTGGAAGCCGCGGCGGCCGTTCAGGCCCGGCTGGGGTACGGTCTCAAACCGCCAGTTCACGCCACTGCGGGTCTTGGCCATCAGCGCCAGGCCGGCCGGGCACTGGATCAGCGCGCTGCTGTCGCCGCCGCCGGCCTCCAGCAGCGCGACCTGGATCAGCGGGTCTTCGCTCAGCCTGGCCGCCAGCACACAGCCGGCTGACCCGCCGCCAATCACCACAAAGTCGAATTCACCTGAGTTGTGCATGTTGTGTCTGGCGCGGCTGCGCAGATTGGAGACCGACAAAATCTAGCATGCGGCAAGGGCCGCCGAGCCGGTGCCAGTCCGCCTCAGGCTAGGCTGCCTCGCCTAGATCGAAGCACTGCCTGAGCCGTTTGTGGTGCAGAGATCGCCAATCGCTGTTAGAGTGGGGGCACAGACATGCACGAGACCGTTCACACAAGGTCTTATTCCTGTACCGCCTGACGCGTGCTTCACGTTGATGGCCGGCCATGGTTTGAACTCCCCGTTCGACGATTCTTGAGTGTTTCTGTCCGCGCCCCCTCGCGTGCCTTTTGGCGTAGCGATGCGGCGCGGTTGTTCTATTTTTTCAGCTCACTCAAAGGAATTCCCATGAGCACCACGCAAACCGGCATCGTCAAATGGTTCAACGACGGCAAAGGCTTCGGCTTCATCACCCCTGAAGACGGCGGCAAGGACCTGTTCGCCCATTTCAGCGAAATCCGCAGCACCGGTGGCTTCCGCACACTGGCCGAAAACCAGCGCGTCGAATTTGAAGTCAAGCAAGGCCCCAAGGGCCTGCAAGCAGCGAACATCAAGCCGCTGTAAATCCAGCCCATCGGGCGGATTTGCCGCCCGTGTTGGAGATTAAAAAAGCCGCAGTGCGAACTGCGGCTTTTTTTATACCTGACGGTGTCAGGTGTCAGGTGCCGGGTTGGCCTGTGGGCAGGCTGGGCTCCTGCCCGGCAGGGGTGCTGCCGTCGGGCGCTGTGCCGGAGTCCGAACCGTCGTCTTGATCGGTGCCGCCAGTGGTCTTCTTCTGGCGCTTTTCTTCGGCCTTGCGCTTCTTGGCCAGTTCGCGCTGCCGCTTTTCGTACGAGTAGTTCGGTGTTGCCAAGGGCTTGCTCCGGTCGGGCGCCTGGCCGCAGGGGCGAGGGCAGCCATTTCAACGCGCGCCAGTCGCACGTCATGCCATGGCCCGAGCATAAGCGATCCTCGCTCAGGGTCCGGCCGGCAAGCCTGGTGACCATGAAGCAGGGCCACCCGAGGTGACCCTGTGAAGGTCCTGTCGCTGGCAAGCGGCAGGGTTGTCGGCGACGGTGACGGGTTCCGGTACTCCGCCCATTGGTGCGGTCGGTTTTCGCTACGACGAGGCCATTGTGCGCCGACCATGTGACAGGCTTATGGCAGAAAAGGACACCCTTGGCCCGTCAGTTCCGCAGTTCCGGTCATCCGGGTTTTGTTGCGGTGCACAATAGGCAACTTCAGCACCAGTGTCGAGCGGGGAGAGTTGCGAAATGCGTCATGTCGTGTTCAACCAGAAGGGCGGGGTGGGCAAGTCGACCATCACCTGCAACCTCGCCGCCATCAGCGCGATGCAGGGCCAGCGATGCCTGGTCGTGGACCTTGACCCCCAGGGCAACAGCAGCCGTTACCTGCTGGGCGACCTGGCCGATGAACCGCGCCAGACCGTGGCCGAATTCTTCGAGCAGACGCTGAAGTTCATGCTGCGCGACCAGGCGGTGCAGGAATTCATCACCGCCACACCCTTCGCGAACCTGCACCTGCTGCCGTCCAGCCCCCGGCTCGAAGAACTGCACGGCAAGCTGGAATCGCGGCACAAGATCTACAAGCTGCGTGACGCGCTGGCCGGTCTGGCGGACGACTATGACCACATCCTGATCGACACGCCGCCGGCGTTGAACTTCTACACACGGTCAGCGCTGATCGCGGCTCAGGGCTGCTTGATCCCGTTCGATTGCGACGACTTTTCGCGCCGCGCGCTGTACGCGCTGATGGAAGCGGTGCAGGAAATGCGCAGCGACCACAACCCCGAACTGCAGGTCAGCGGCATTGTCGTCAACCAGTTCCAGCCGCGAGCCAACCTGCCGCAGCAACTCGTCCAGGAACTGATCGACGAAGGCTTGCCCGTGCTGCAACCCTACCTGAGCGCGAGCGTGAAGATCAAGGAATCGCACCAGCAGGCGCTGCCGATGGTGCACCTGGACCCGCGCCACAAGCTGACGCGTGAATATCTGGCCCTGCATGCCGCGCTGCAGCCGGCAGCCGCCAAGCGCAAGCCGCCGCGCCGCCAGGCAGCGGACTGAGACCCTGACCCTGACCCGGCCCGTTCAGGGCGCGCGGCCGAACACCAGCAGCCGATTGTTCGCCGGCATCGCCTGGTCATGCACCAGTCGCAGGCCGGCGGTCAGCGCCTGGGCCTGCACTTCATGCAGCCAGCGGATGCCCCAATCGGCGTTGCGCGCACGCAGGTCGGCGTCGAAGGCCAGGTTGCCCGGCGCGGTGGCCTCACCATTGACCAGGTAGGGCCCATAGGTGATGAGTTGCCCCTGCGGTGCCAGCCATCGTGCGGCGCCCTGCATCAGCGCGGCGCAACAGGCCCAGGGTGCGATGTGCAGCATGTTGGCGCAGTAAATGGCGTCCACGGTTTGTGTCAGCGGCCAGTCGAGCGCCAGCACGTCAAGTTGCAGCGCCGGCAGCAGATTGGGGTTGGCGCCTTGCTGGCGCAGCGCGTTGATGGACGCCAGCGCCAGCGGGTCGGGGTCACTGGGCAACCACTGCCAGCCCGGCAGGTGGCTGGCGAAATGCCGGGCATGCTGGCCCGTGCCTGCGGCCAGTTCCAGCATCCGGCCCTGGGCCGGCAGCAAGGCCAACAGGGCCTGCAGGATGGCGGCCTTGTTGCGTTCGGCGGCAGGGCTGTGGCGGATCATGGGGCTGCGTCTGGTGGCTGGATGGCGATGGCCTGGCCTTCAACCCAGACCTGCTGCAGTTGCAGCGCCGTGTCCAGCACCACGATGTCGGCCCAGGCGCCAGGCTGCAGGCGGCCCCGGTCGCTCAGGCCCAGAAAGTCGGCCGCGTGGCGCGAGACCCGCGCCGAGGCTTCGGCCAGCGCCAGGCCGATGTCGACCAGATTGCGCAGGGCCTGGTCCATGGTCAGGCAGCTGCCGGCCAGCGTGCCATCGGCCAGCCGCACGCCGCCCAGGCATTTGTGCACCTGCTGGCTGCCCAGGTGGCAGGGCCCGTCCGGCATGCCGGTTGCGGCGGTGGCGTCGGTAACGCAGTACAGGCCCGGAATGGCGCGCAGCGCGGCCAGGATCGCGCCGGGGTGGACATGAAGCAGGTCGGGAATGATCTCGGCATGCCGGGCATGGGCCAGAGCCGCGCCGACCATGCCGGGCGCGCGGTGGTGCAGGCCGCTCATGGCATTGAACAAGTGGGTGAAGCCCGAGGCACCGGCCTGCAGCGCGGCCAGGCCGTCTTCGTAACTTCCGTTGCTGTGGCCGAGTTGGACGATGAAGCCGGCTCGGCGCAACAGGGGCAGCAGCGCCAGGTGACCAGGCATCTCTGGCGCCAGCGTGACCAGCCTGATCGGTGCCAGGGCATGCCAGGCGCGCAGTTCGTCCAGGTCCAGTGCGTGGCAGTCATCCGGCTGGGCGCCCAGGCGCTGGGGGTTCAGGTAGGGGCCTTCCAGGTGCACGCCCAGCACCCGCGCACCTTGTGGGTCACGCTGCCGGCACAGCGGGGCCAGCGCAGTGAGCGCGGCGCTGATCTGATCGGGTGGGGCGCACAAGGTGGTGGCCAGAAGCGCGGTCGTGCCATGGCGGGCATGCAGGCGGCTGATGGGGGCCAGGGCCTGGCCGCCGTCCATCACGTCGTGGCCGGCACCGCCATGCACATGCAGGTCGATGAAGCCGGGCAAGATGATCGGCTCGGCGCCGGCCAGCACCTGGCTTTCGCTGCAAGCCTGGCCTTGCAGCGCCAGGATGCGGCCTTCGTGGCCGATCATCAACTGGCCTTGAACCCAGCCTTGGGCGCTGAGCACATGGCCGGTCAAGGTGGTGGTGGGGGTCGGCATGGCGCACATCATGCCCGGCTCGGTGCCCACCCAAGCTGCACGGCACTCAGGCGCACCCACAATGCGGTTTTGGCTGGGTGGGGGTGCTGGGGTGAAGACGCTTGATTTTGTGTTGCGAGGCGAATTCATCACGCTGGACAAGTTGCTCAAGGCCACCGGCCTGGCGTCCAGTGGCGCGGCGGCCAAGCAGTGGGTGGCCGCCGGTGGCGTGCAGGTTGACGGCCGCGACGAGTTGCGCAAGACGGCCAAGCTGCGCGCCGGCCAGGTGGTGGCGGTGCCGGGGACCCGGGTTCGGCTGCACGCTGACCCAGCCCCGACAACGTCCGAGACCGCCTGACCGCCGGAGCCCCTGCGCGCGCTCAGATGACGGTGCAGACCCTACCAGGACGCGGGCTGGCAAAAGTGGGCGTTGGTCAGTGCCAGCAGGCGGTGGTCGCGCCAGGCGCCGGCAATGAACAGGTAGTCGCGCGCCAGCCCTTCGTCCAGAAAGCCCAGCCGCTGCAGCACTGCCAGGCTGCGGACATTGACGGGCTGCACGGCGGCCTGCAGCCGGTGCAGGTTCACACGCGGCGAGAAGGCTTCGGCGATGATGGCCTGCAGGGCCTCGTTCATCAGGCCGCAGTGCTGGGCCTGGCGGTCCAGCGCATAACCCAGCATGGCGTTCTGGAACGGTCCGCGCGCCAGACCCGACAGATGCACCGAGCCGATGATGCGCTCGGGCTGGGCACTGCGGCGCAGCCACCAGCGCAGGGCGCGGCCCTCGCGAAAGGCCAGCGCAGCGTCGATCAGGGATTGTCTGACCCGGCTCTCTTCGGCCTGCTCGGCCGGTTGCGGTGGGTCCCAGGGCGCAAAGTGCCCGGCATTGCGCAGGTAGAAGTCGGCCACTTGTTCGGCCTGCTGCGGTTCAGGCGCAAGCAGGTGCAATCGGTCGGTGAGCAGTACCGGACTGGCCTCGCAGTGCATGGCCGGCAGTTTACGGCGGCGCGGGCTCGGTCTCTCCTTCGGTCACAGCCTTGACCAGGCGGCCGGCCGCGTCGCCGAAGGCATAGGCGTCCATGCCCAGGCAGCCATAGGTCAGGCTGTCGTGGAGGCGCAGCGCCGGTGACCCAAGGCCACCGACTCCGGCGGCAACGAACCAGGGCAGCAGGTGCTCGTCGGTCGGGTGCATCAGCGCCGCATGCGGGGCCTGGGCGCGGTAGTCGAGCAGGGCTGGCCAGTCGGCCGCCGCGCCATGTTGCGCAAACCATTGCCGAAAGGCGGCACTGGAGGCGATTTCCGGCGCGTCCAGCGCCGGCATCGGCTGCACGCCGAACAGCAGGCGCAGGTTGTGGGTGATGCTGCCCGTGCCCAGCACCAGCACGCCCTCGTCGGCCAGCGGCGCCAGCGCCTGGCCCAGCGCAAACAAGCGTGTGGGCGACCAGTCGGGCGCAAAGGCCAATGGCAGCACGGGTATATCGGCCTGCGGCCAGACAAAGCGCAGCGGGCTCCAGATGCCATGGTCCAGCCCGCCCTGATCCGTGCGGTGTACCGGTATCGAGGCCGCCTGCAAGAGCGAGGCGACTCGTCCGGCCAGCGCGGGTGCGCCAGGGGCGTCCCAACGCAGCTGGTACAGCGCGTCCGGAAAACCATTGAAATCATGCACCGTGTGGTGCTGGGCGGCGGCCATCAACAGCGGCTCGCGGGCCAGCGAGTGGGCTGAGATGGCCAAAATCGCCCGGGGCCGCATCGCCACCGCCGCCAGGTGCTCACCCAGCGCGCTGAAAAAGCCACCCGCTGCGCCGGGTTGCAGCGCGGTCATGGGCGAACCGTGCGACAGGAACAGCGACGGCAGCCTCGGCAGTGCATGCGGGCTTGGCGTGGGCGTGGGCTTGGGGGTGCTCAGGGGCAGGGGGCTTGGCTGGTCCATGGCCCATTACAGGCCCGGGCGGGGGCTCAACCGTTCAAAGCGCTTGCACACAAGGTTGCGGTCTGGCCAGTCAAGGGCCATGGCCAAAGCGGTGTACCGTGACGGCCATGCAGATCCAAGCCTTGAATATTTCGATCATCCACCTGGCCTGGCGCCAGGGCTGGCGCGACTTTCGTGCCGGTGAACTGCGATTGCTGATGGTGGCCGTGGTGCTGGCAGTGGCTGCCCTCAGCGCGGTGGGATTTTTTGCCAACCGCCTGGACGCCGCGCTGGCCCGCGACGCCAGGCAGTTGCTGGGCGGTGATGCGGTGGTGGCCAGTGACCAGCCCGCGCCGCCGGCCTTTGTGGCCAAGGCACGCGCGCTGGGCCTGCGCACCGCCACCAACACCAGCTTCCCCAGCATGGCGCGTGCGCCCGACGACAAGGGCGGCGGCGTGCGGCTGGCCGCGATCAAGGCGGTGTCCGAGTTGTACCCTCTGCGCGGCCGCATGCGCGTTATCACCCAGACCGATGGCGCCGAGCAGGCGGTTGACGGCGGGCCGGCGGTGGGCCAGGCCTGGGTCGACCCGGCGCTGCTGGACGCGCTGCAACTGCAGATTGGCGACGGTCTGATGCTGGGCGAGTCGCGTCTGCGCATCGCTGCGGCCATCGTGCAGGAGCCCGACCGGGGCGCAGGCTTCATGAGTTTTGCGCCCAGGGTCATGCTGCATGCCGACGACCTGGCCGCCACTGGCCTGGTGCAGCCGGCCAGCCGGGTGACCTGGCGCCTGGCCGTGGCCTCGGCCGCCAATGGCCGGGGTGTGGACGACCCGGGCGTGCGTGAATTTGTGCGCTGGGCCGAGGCCCAGGTCGCCGACGGCAAGCTGCGTGGCTTGCGCGTCGAATCACTTGAATCGGGCCAGCCGGCGATGCGCCAGACGCTGGACCGGGCCCAGCGTTTTCTCAACCTGGTGGCCCTGCTGGCCGCGCTGCTGGCGGCGGTGGCGGTGGCCATCGCCGCGCGCGACTTCTCGCAGCGCCACCTGGACGACTGCGCCATGCTGCGGGTGCTCGGCGCGCCGCAGCGCGCCATTGCCAGCGCCTATGCGCTGGAGTTCGGTGCGGTCGGGCTGATCGCCAGTGCCGGCGGTGTGCTGCTGGGCTATGCCGTCCACTTTGCCTTCGTCAGCCTGCTGGCCGGACTGTTTGATGCGCGGCTGCCGCCCAGCGGTTGGGCGCCAGCGGGCTTTGGCCTGGGCGTGGGGCTGACGCTGCTGGCGGCCTTTGGCTTGCCGCCGGTGCTGCAGCTGGCGGCGGTGCCGCCGCTGCGGGTCATCCGGCGTGACCTGGGCAGCCCCAAGGCGGCGTCGCTGGGTGTGCTGGGCGCCGGAACGCTGGGCTTTGCGGCGCTGCTGGTGGCGGCATCGAGCGATCTGCGCATGGGTCTGATCGCGGTGGCTGGTTTTGCCGGCGCGATCGCGGTCTTTGCATTGCTGGCCTGGGCCGCGGTGCTGCTGCTGCGGCGTGTGGTGGCCGGCGCAGGATCGGCTGACACGTTGGCGGCGACTGCGCCGCGCTGGCTGGTGCTGGCCACGCGCCAACTGGCGGCGCGGCCGGCGTTTGCGGTGCTGCAGGTCAGTGCGCTCAGCGTGGGCCTGCTGGCGCTGATGCTGCTGGTGCTGCTGCGCACCGACCTGATCAACGCGTGGCGCGCGGCCACGCCGGCCGATGCACCCAACCGCTTCGTCATCAACCTGCAGCCCGACCAGGGCCCGGCCTTCAAGGCCGCGCTGAAGGACGCTGGCGTGACGGCTTTTGACTGGTTCCCGATGATCCGCGGCCGGCTGCTGGCCATCAACGGCCGCGAGATCGGCCCCGGCCAATACACCGACGAGCGCGCGCAGCGCCTGGTCGAGCGAGAGTTCAACCTCAGCCATGCCGCGCAATTGCCCGAGCACAACCTGCTGGTGGGCGGCCGGTGGCGGGCCGAAGAAGCCGATGGCCTGAGTGTGGAAGAAGGCCTGGCCAAGACTCTGGGCCTGAAGCTGGGCGACAGCCTGCGCTTCGACATCGCAGGTCAGTCGGTACAGGCCCGCGTCACCAGCCTGCGCAAGGTCGACTGGGGCTCGATGCGGGTGAACTTCTTTGTCATGTTCCCCCGGGCGCGCATGGACGAGTTGCCGGCCAGTTACATCAGCGCCTTTCGCGCACCGGATGCGGTGGCCCGGCCAGGCTTCGACCGTGAGCTGTCGCGGCAGTTTCCGAACATCACCAACGTGGACCTCAGCGCCTCGCTGGCCCAGGTGCAGCGGGTGCTTGACCAGGTCGTGCGCGCAGTGGAGCTGCTGTTCGGCTTCACGCTGGCCGCGGGTGTGGTGGTCTTGTTCGCGGCGGTGAGCGCCACCCGCGAAAACCGGGCGCGTGAATACGCGGTGATGCGTGCGGTGGGCGCGGGCAGCGCTTTGCTGCGCCGCATGCAGCGGGCCGAACTGCTGGGCGTGGGCGCCCTGGCCGGCCTGCTGGCCGCAGTGGCCGCCGTGCTGCTGGGTGGGCTGCTGGCGCGCCAGGTGTTTGAATTCAACTGGTCCCCATCACCCTGGGTGCCACTGGCCGGCTTGCTGGCCGGCGCGCTGCTGGCGCTGGGCGCGGGCTGGTGGGGCCTGCGCGAGGTGCTGAGCCGGCCGGTGATGGACACGCTGCGCCGCGCGGCGGACTGATGCGCAGCAGCGCGGGGCTGCACCTCAGCCTGCGCTGATGGCGCGTCGCCCGCGCGTCTAAAAACTCTCCCAATCGCCATCGTCGGCGCCACTGTTGCGCGGGCTGCCGCCCGTGCCGGCCACGGCCACGGCCTGGGCGCTGCTCAGGCTGGCCTTGGACATGGCCTGCTGGGCCGCTGCCGAGGGGACTGCGCGAGGTGCAGCGCAGACAGGTGTGCGTGCCGCCGAGGCCGCAGCCGCGGCCTTGCAGGCCTGTCCGGGCGTGGGCGTGGGCGTCTGCGTGTGCGTGTGCGTGTGCGCGCTGGCCGACATGGCAGATACCGTGCTGCCTGACGTGGCCTTGGCCTGGTCACCGCGCCACACCGGCACCGCCGTGCGACCGCCGTGGCTGAGCTTGAAGACCTGCATCGCCTGCGCCAGATGCTCGGCCTGCGCCTTCAGGCTTTCAGCCGCCGCTGCCGACTGCTCGACCAGCGCCGCGTTCTGCTGCGTCATCTGGTCCAGGCCGCCAATGGCCTGGTTGATCTGGGCAATGCCGTCGCGCTGCTCGCTGGCAGCGGCGGTGATTTCGCCCAGCACATCGGTCACGCGCTGAACGCTGCTGACGATCTCACCCATAGTGCTGCCGGCGTCATGTACCAAGCGGGTGCCTGCTTCGACCTTTTCCACACTGGTGCTGATCAGGCCCTTGATCTCGCGTGCGGCCTCGGCCGAACGCTGGGCCAGGCTGCGCACCTCGCCAGCGACCACCGCAAAGCCCCGACCCTGCTCACCAGCGCGGGCGGCCTCCACGGCAGCGTTCAGGGCCAGGATGTTGGTCTGGAAGGCGATGCCGTCGATGGTGCCGATGATGTCGGCGATGCGCTGCGAGGCGACATGGATCTGGGTCATGGTCTCGACCACCTGGGTCACCGCCTCACCGCCGCGCCGCGCCACCACGCTGGCCGAGTTGGCGAGCTGGTTGGCCTGCGCGGCAGAGTCCGCGCTGTGGCGCACGTTGACCGTGAGCTGGGCCAGCGATCCCGCGCTGTGCTGCAGCTTGCTGGCGGTGTGCTCGGTGCGCTGGCTGAGGTCGAAGTTGCCGGTGGCCACCTCCATGCTGGCGTGGCGTATCGAGTCGGCAGACTCTCGCACCTGGCCGACGATGCGGCGCAGGGCGTCGCGCATGCCGGCAAGCGACTGCTGCAACTCGCCGATCTCGTCGCCGCGGCCGGTAGGAACCAGGGCATCGAGGTCACCATCGCCGATGTTGCGGGCCACGTCGGCCAGCTGTCGCAGGGGCGCGCTGATCGACCGGGCCAGCAGCGCCGAGGCCAGTGCCAGCCCCGTCACCATCAGGCCGGCGGCGACCATCATGGCCCAGATGGTGGCACGTCGTTGTTCGCCGATCGCTTCACGCAGGACTTGAGCGCGCCGGTGCTGCAACGCCACAAACGAATCCTGGCTGGCCTGGTAGGCCTTGTGCATGGGCAGCATCTTCTCGTGCAGCAGCCGGGAGGCCTGGGCCGCGTCGCCAGTGGTCACGGCGGTCTGGACCTGCTGGCGCTGGTCCAGGTAGCTCTGACGGGCTTGTGCCACCTCGGCCAGACCGGCCTTGGATTCGGCATCCTGGGCCGAAGCCTGCAGCTTCTGGCCCAGACTGGAGATGCGGGCCGAGGTGGCCTCCATCTCGGGCTTGAGCCCGGCCGCCAGCGCGGCGTCGGTGCTCAACGCCAGCACCATGGTGCGCACGGCGTTGGCCGAAGTCAGCCCCTGCCAGGCGTTGGCGTCGGCCAGTTGCTGCATCAGCTCGATCTGCGCCTGGTTGCCCTGCTCGATCTGCTGCGTGGTGCGAACCGATGCGACGACGGCCAAGGCGGCCAGCAGACTGCCCAAGGCAATCGTGGGCAACCAAAGTCGGGTGGTGATCTTCAGGTTCATGGTGGCAGCTTGTGCGCGATCGATTAGGGTTGCGACGGGCGCCGGGCCTGAACATGCAGGGCGGCTGGTCCTTGCTGTTTCGGCGGCAAGGGCGCGCCAATGGAGTCAGGACATCTGGACAAAATCGTTCCTGGCCCGGCACAGTGTTCGACGCTGCACACCGTGCAAGCTGCCCTGCACGGCAGGGCCTCGGGTGCCCGGCCAGCCGGCCAGCGCCCGGCGTTGCGCCGGCAAACGGGCTCAGCTTGCGGGCAGGGTCTCGATCAGTCCCATCTCGCCGCTCATCATCAGCTTCTCGATGTCGATCAGGATCAGCATGCGCTCGTCGACCGCGCCGATGGCCAGCAGGTGCTCGGTGTTGATGGCGCTGCTGAAGTCTGGAATCGGCCGCAGCTGCTCACCGGCCAAGGTGATCACGTCGGACACCGAGTCGACCACCACGCCCACCACCCGCGAGCGGATGGACAGCACGATGACCACCGTGAAATCGTTGTACTCGCATCGCGGCAGCACGAACTTCAGGCGCAGGTCGACGATGGGCACGATCACGCCGCGCAGGTTGACCACCCCCTTGATGAAGCCAGGCGCGCCGGCGATGCGGGTGGGCACTTCGTAGGAACGGATCTCCTGCACGCGCAGGATGTCGATGCCGTATTCCTCCTCGCCCAGACGAAAGGTCAGGTATTCACCGCTGGCAGCGACTTGGGCAGGCTTGCCTCGCGCGCCGTTGGCCATGGCCGAGAGCTTGGCAGCCTTGGCGGGCTGGTGGGTGGCGAGCGTGTTGTCCATGGGGGTCCCGATGATCGGCAACATGCCGAAGGCTTGAAGGTTGAATCGGCGGACTGGCCGCTGACTTGAGGCTGCTCTGGTTCGGCGCGGCCAGCGCAGGCGGGTCTGCGCTCAGGCCTTGTCGACGGCGCTCAGGCGGAACTTGGCCACCAGATCGGTCAGAGAGCGGGCCTGCAGGCTGAGCTGTTCGGCTGCGGCCGCGCTTTGCTCGACCAGTGCGGCGTTCTGCTGGGTCATGCCGTCCAGCCGATTGACGGCGCTGTTGACCTGGCCCAGGCCGCTGCTTTGCTCCGACGCGGCCAGGGTCAGTTCGCTGATGATCTGCGCCACGCGCTGCACCGAGCCGACGATCTCGCCCATCGTCGCGCCGGCCTGCTGCACCTGCCTGGCGCCGGTGGCCACCCGTTCATTGGACTGGCCGATCAGCGCCTTGATCTCACGGGCGGCTGCCGCGCTGCGCTGGGCCAGATTGCGAACCTCGCCGGCCACCACGGCAAAGCCCCGGCCCTGTTCACCGGCCCGCGCGGCTTCCACTGCAGCGTTGAGTGCCAGGATATTGGTCTGGAAGGCGATGCCGTCGATGACGCCGATGATGTCGGCGATCTTTTGCGACGAGGCGTGGATGTCCTGCATCGTGCTCACCACCTTGGTCACCGCTTCGCCGCCCAGCAGGGCCACCTGCCGTGCAGTCGTGGCCAGGGCGCTGGCCTGCGCCGAGGCGCCGGCACTTTCACGCACGGTGCCGGTCAGCTCTTCCAGTGACGAGGCGGCCTGCTGCAGGTTGCTGGCGGTCTGCTCGGTGCGCTGGGACAGGTCCTGATTGCCGCTGGCGATCTCGGCGCCGGCCTGGGCGATCTGCTGGGCCGCCAACTGCACCGTGTGCATCGACCCGCGCAGCTTGCTCACCATGCTGCCCAGCGCGCGTTGCAGGTCGCCAATTTCGTCGTCCCGGCTGCTGGCCGGCGGCGCTGACAGATCGCCTGCGGCGACCGCTTCGGCCAGCATGCTGGCCTGCCGCAGGGCGCCCGCCACGCGGCGCATCAGCACCGCGCTGCCCAGCACGGCCAGCGAGGTGGCCAGTGCGCTGGCCAGCAGCAGCCACCAGGTCTGGCGCTGCGAGCGTTGCGCCGACGCTGCGAGTTCAGTGCCGGCGGCGTCGTCGACATGGCTGCCGACTTCCTTCATCGTCTGGCTGATGGCATCGAAGCTGGTGTTGGCGCTCTGCATCGCCGCCACGCCGGTGTTGGGGTCGACCGAGGCCATGTCCACCGCGGCGTCGGCCTGCTTGACATAGGTCTTGAGCTGGCCCTGGGCGCGGGCCAGTCCCTGGCTCAGCTTCTGATCATCGGGACGGGCCTGGCCCAGCAGCAGCAGGGCCTTGTCCAGGCCGTCGGCCTGCTTGTTCAGGCTGCCTCGGTAGGTCTGGACGGCGGCCTCGTCCAGCGACGCGATCAAGGCCACCGTGCGGTACACGCCGGCATGCATCTGACCCAGTTGCACCTGCACCTGGCCAATGCCGCGCAGTTCGTCGAAGTCAAGGCCGGTGGCCGCGGCATTGGCCTGGGCTTCGCGCTGCATCAGCCAGGCGTTGAGCCCACCTCCGGACAGCGCCACGGCGCCGGTGAACATCGGAATGAGCAGGAGTTGAACACCCAACTTCATGATGGCCTCGTGTCAGCGGCCAGGCGCGCACGCCTGGCTGGATTCGAACGCCCGGAACTCTCCGACTACGCCACCGGGAAATGCTTCTGGCTGCGAGCCAAGCCCGCACCAGGGTCACGCCTGTCAGGTCGATGGGTGCTGCCATCGACCCGGCGACATCATTTGTAGATGCCGCCGCAAACCACCGTGTCGTCCAGCTTCTCGCAGTACATCTCTTTGGGCTGGATCTTTTTACTCAACGGGTTGGTGAACTTGTAGTCCTGCCAGAAGCTGCCCTTGCTCTGCGCCAGCTCGACGCGCTCCTTGACAAAGGGCTTGCCGTCGATGTCCTTGAGCTCGATCAGGTTCTTGCCCACCATCTTGTCGTTGGCGCCATGGGCACGCACCGTGCCGTCCAGGCCATAGACCACCAGGTACAGGTCACGGTCGACGAAGGCACCCTGCTTGTTGCTGAACTCGGCATAGGCCTTGTCGCGGCCATTGGTCTTGACGAAGGCCACGCCCTTTTTCACGGCGGCCACGGCGTCGTCGCGGCTGGCATGGCCTTCGGCGGCAAAGGCAGGCGAGACGGCCAGCGCCAGGGTGGCGACCAGCGCGATCAGGGTGGCGGGGTGTTTGGCTACGGTTTTCATGCGGGAGTCCGGTTGGGGGTTGGTCACAGGGGGACAGTTGGTCAGGCGTGCAGTGAAATTCAGCGCTTGGCGAGTTGAGCCTGCTCAGCGTCGCGGGTGGCGCACCAGGGCGCCGATGTCCAGGATCAGCGCCACGCGGCCGTCACCCATGATGGTGGCGCCCGAGACATCGTCGACCTTGCGGTAGTTGGCTTCAAGGTTCTTCACCACCACCTGCTGCTGGCCCAGCAGTTCATGCACCAGCAGGGCCAGGCGGGCGCCTTCGGCCTCGACCACGACCATGATGTCGGGCTCGCCGCTGTCGACAGGACGCGGCACCTGGAAGTTGTGCGAGAGGTCGACCACCGGCAGGAATTCGCCCCGCACGTCGACGACGCGGCCACTGCCGCCAATGGTCTTGAGCATCGCCGGCTTGACCTGGAACGATTCCACCACCGAGCCCAGCGGCAGGATGTAGACCTCGTGGCCCACGCCCACGCTCATGCCGTCCATGATGGCCATGGTCAGCGGCAGGCGCACCTTCACGCTCATGCCATAGCCTTCGGCCGAATCGATGTCCACCGTGCCGCCCAGCGACAAGATGTTCTTGCGCACCACGTCCATGCCCACGCCCCGGCCGGAGACGTCGGTCACCTCTTCGGCGGTGGAAAATCCGGGCGCGAAGACCAGGTTCCAGACCTCGGTGTCGCTCATCGTGTCGGGCGCGTCCATGCCCTTTTCGCGCGCCTTGGCGAGCAGCTTCTGGCGGCTCAGACCTTTGCCATCGTCGCGCACCTCGATCACGATGCTGCCGCCCTGATGGCTGGCCACCAGCGTCAGCGTGCCGGTCTCGGGCTTGCCCCTGGCGCGCCGTTCGTCCGGCGGCTCGATGCCATGGTCGCAGCTGTTGCGCACCAGGTGGGTCAGCGGGTCGGTGATCTTTTCGACCATGCCTTTGTCAAGTTCGGTCGATTCACCCTGGGTCACCAGTTCGACCTTCTTGCCCAGCTTGCCGGCCAGGTCGCGCAGCATGCGTGGGAAGCGGTTGAAGACCATCGCCATCGGGATCATGCGGATCGACATCACCGCTTCCTGCAGGTCGCGCGTGTTGCGTTCCAGATTGGCCAGTCCGGCACTGAGTTGCTGGTGCGCCGAGGCGTCCAGACCCAGGCTCTTCTGCGCCAGCATGGCCTGGGTGATGACCAGTTCGCCCATCAGATTGATCAGCTGGTCCACCTTGTCAACCGAGACCCGCAGCGTGGCCGAATCCAGCGTGCTGGCCGACTTCGGTTCCGCCCTTGCCGACGCGGCCGTGGGTCGGGCCGCCCCGGCGGCCTTGGCTTCGGGTGCCCCCTGCGGCTGGCCAGGCCTGGCCGCAGCGGGTGCGCCGGGGTTGTCGTCGAAGAATCCGAAGCCGGGGTCGGCTGCGGTGGCGCCGCATGCCTGTGGGCCTGGGTCAGCCATGGCCTGGTCGGCCGGCGCGCCCGGTGCGCCGGAATAGAAGCCATAGCCCAGGCCCAGCGGCATCAGGGTCACCACGTCGCGCGGCACATGGAAGGTGAACAGGTCCATCAGGTCGCTGTCGCTGCTGGTGGTGACCAGCTTGAAGCGGCGCAGGCCATCGGCTGCGCGGCCGCCGTCCAGCGCGTCGATCTGGCCCAGGCCGACGATCTCGCTGAACAGTTCGCACAGGCTGTCAGAGGCCCCGGGCTGTGCATCCTCCTGCACCCGAAGCTCCAACTCGCGCGCAGCGTCGACCACTGGCGCACTGGCGGCCGCCGGGCCGGCCGGCGCGGGTGCGGCCTGCACGGCTGCGGCCACCGCCAGCGCGCTGGCAACGCCGCCGTCGCACAGGCGGCGGATGGTGACCAACAGCTCAGTGGTGTCAAGCACCGCGTCGGCGCTGCCCTGGTGCCGTGCCAGCAGGGCGCGCAGGGCGTCACCTGCGGTCAGCAGCACGTCCACCATCTGTGACGTGGGCACCAGCTCGTGGCGGCGCAGTTTGTCCAGCAAGGCCTCCATCTGGTGTGTCAGCGCGGCCACGTCGGCAAAGCCGAAGGTGGCGGCACCGCCCTTGACCGAATGGGCGCAGCGGAAGATGGCATTGAGTTCTTCGTCGGCGGCGTCGGCCACGTCAAGCTCGAGCAGCATCTGCTCCATCGAGCCCAGGTTCTCGGCCGCCTCTTCAAAGAAGATCTGGTAGAACTGGGTCAGGTCGATGCCAGCGTCGCGGCCGGTACCGCTGCGGGTGTCTTGGCTCATGCCAGTTCTCCTGGCGTGCGGACCACCGGTGGGCTCAGGATGGCGAGCGCGCTGGGCGTGGCCGCGGCCAGGCGTTGGGGCCACTGGGCGGCGGGCGGGTTAGGGTGCGGCATGGGCTGATCGGCTCGGTCGGCGGCGTCGAAGCGGGACATGGCGGCCTCAGCGCAGCACTTTCTGGATCACCTCGATCAGCTTGGCCGGATCGAAGGGCTTGACCAGCCAGCCGGTGGCACCGGCAGCGCGGCCGGCCTGCTTCATCGAATCACTCGACTCGGTGGTCAGCACCAGGATCGGCGTCTGGGCAAAACGCGGGTTCTCGCGTAGCTTGCGGGTCAGCGACAGCCCATCCATGCGGGGCATGTTCTGGTCGGTCAGCACCAGGTGAAAGTCGCGCTGGCTGGCTTTTTCGACGGCGTCCTGGCCGTCCACGGCCTCGACCACGTTGAAACCGGCGTTCTTCAGCGTGAAGGACACCATCTGGCGCATCGAGGCGGAATCGTCAACCGCGAGGATCGAGTGCATGTGGGAATCTCCGGGAGAGTTCAGTGCGGGGCTGTGCTGGACGAGCGTGGGGTTGTGGCGGGCGGTCTAGAACAGCTCGATCGAGCCCGCATGCATTTCGTTCTGTGTCACCGGGTTGGGTCGCAACTGCAGGCGTGGTTGACCGGCGTCGGCGACCTCGTCGTCACCCATCAGTTCGCGTGCCAGCTGGTCGGTGCACAGCCGCAGGCGCAGGTTGGTGTGGGCAATCAGCTGCGATGCCAGGTCCTGGAACTGCATCACGGTGACGGCCTTGGCCAGGTGCTGTTCAAGCTGCAGCACTGTGCTGCTCCCGGGTTCGGGCAGCCTGTCGGCCAACCGGGCCAGCAGGTTCACGCCGTGGCTGGCCGAGCAGAAGTGAGCCATCAGCGCCTCGCTGGCGCCGCTGAGCAGGCGCTGCAGTCGTTCGAGGTCATGGCTGGCCACCAGCAGGCTGTCTTGCAGTTCAAGCACGCCCTGCCAGTTGCTGGGCGCACAGAACTCGTCGGGCGTGTGGTGGGCGGGTGGGTCGGTGCGCATCGGTTCTCCGGAACGGCTACCCGGTCCTGCCTTCGTGGCGGCGCTTTGGGCATGGCATGTCATCGGCAGCAAACGGCCCGGACTGAACCGGCCATTGCGCAGAGGTCCCAACGCCATGGGCTGAACAGCAGGCTCAATGCTGGGCCGTTGGCGCAGTGCCTTTGAACCGCAGCGCAGGCCGCGCCTGCCCGGCCATGCCTGCCAGCCGATGCCGCCCGGCCAAGGCGTTTGCCATACTCTTGCCCATGAGCAACGCCTTGCCCCGTGAACCGCTGCATGTTTTGCACCTGGAGGACAGCCCGCCCGACCATGAATTGGCGCTGGCGCATCTGATGCGTGCCGGCCTTCTGCCCGAAGTGCTGCGGGTGGACACCGAGGCCAGTTTTCGAGCCGCATTGGCCGAAGGACGCTGGGACGTGGTGCTGTCGGACTTCAACCTGCCGGGTTTTGACGGCCTGCGGGCCCAGCGCATCCTGAAGGACAGTGGGCTGGAATTGCCCTTCATCCTGGTCTCGGGCGAGATTGGCGAGGACGCTGCGGTGGCCGCGATGCGCAACGGCGCCTCTGACTACCTGCTGAAGAACAACCTGGCCCGGCTGGCACCGGCGGTCGAGCATGCGGTGGCAGCCAACCGCGAGCACCTGGCCCGCCAGCGTGCCGACCGCGACCTGGCCGCCAGCCGCCAGCGCCTGGCCGAGCTGGCGCGGCACCTGCAGACCAGCGTGGAGATGGAGCGCGCGGCGATCGCCCGCGAGATCCATGACGATGTGGGTGGCAGCCTGACCGCGATCAAGTTCGACCTGGCCTGGCTGGCCCGCCACCTGGAACGGCCCGAGCAGCTGCAGCGCATTGCCGGCCTGCAGGACCTGGTAGACCATGCGGTCGAGAGCAGCCAGCGCATCATGCACAACCTGCGCCCGGCCATCCTCGACCAGGGCCTGGTGCCGGCCCTGCAGTGGCTGGGCCAGCAGTACCAGAAGCGCCACAGCATCCATTGCCAGGTCCGCAGCAGCCACGACGCCATGGCCCTGCCCAGCGGCGTGCCGCTGGTGGCCTACCGCTTCGCACAGGAGGCGCTGACCAACGTGACCAAGCATGCCCAGGCCAGCCAGGTCACGGTGGATCTTTCGCTGGCGCGGCGGGTGTTGTCGGTGGAGGTCAGCGACAACGGCAGAGGCCTGGCGCCAGGCGACCTGGCCAAGGCGCGCAGCTTTGGCCTGCGCGGGCTGCAGGAGCGTGCGGCTACCTTGGGCGGCTGGGTCGACGTCAGCAGCAGAGGCGGCGCGGGCACAGTGGCCATGTTGTCGGTGCCGCTGCGCGGCCAGGGCCAGACCGGCGCCAACGCCGACGCCGACGCCGACGACAGCGAAACCGATTTCGACCAGGACGCCGACCACGACCCGACCGGCTGGGGCACCCCATGATTCAAGTCATTCTCTGCGACGACCATGCGCTGATCCGGCGTGGCATCCGCGACACCCTGGCCGACGCGCCCGACATCGAAGTCGTCGGCGAGGCGTCCGACTACGGCGAGTTGCGCGGCCTGATGCGCAGCACCCGCTGCGACGTGCTGGTGCTCGACATCAACCTGCCCGGGCGCAGCGGCCTGGACGTGATGCATGTGCTCAAGGACGAGGGCTCAGCGGTGCGGGTGCTGGTGGTCAGCATGTACCCCGAAGACCAGTACGCCATTCGCGCCCTGCGCGCCGGCGCCTACGGCTATGTGAACAAGGGCGGCGACCCGCAGCTGCTGGTGCTGGCCGTGCGCACCGTGGCCCAGGGCCGCAAGTACGTCACGCCCGAGATCGCGCAGATGCTGGTCGAGAGCCTGACCGCACCGGCGTCCGAGAACCCGCATGACCGGCTGTCCGACCGCGAGCTGCAGACCCTGGTCAAGATCGCCTCGGGCAAACGCCTGTCCGACATCGCCGAAGAACTGACGCTGAGCCCCAAGACCGTCAGCGTCTACCGCGCCCGCGTGCTGGAAAAGCTGGGCCTGCAGAACAACAGCGAACTCACCGTCTACGCCATCCGCCACAAGCTGGTGGGTGATTGAGCTCGCCCAGCGCTGCGCCGGGTCAATGCAAGAGCTGGTCGACGCCACTGGTCAGGGCGTCGTAGGGCTGCAGGTGCTCGGCCAGCCACTCCAGGTCCAGATGCAGATGGGCGACCAGGTCGCCCTGAGCGTCGAGCAAGGTGGTGATGGCCGGCAGGTCGCGCTCACCGGCGTCGCTCATCACACTGGCCAGGCGCAGCACGGCGCCCATCTTCGAGAAGGGGCGAGCGGCCATCGGGTCGTCGGCGGCCAGCAGCGCGGTGACCATCTCGGCCGGAAAGTGCCAGCGCCGCGCCAGCTCAGCCGTGACCTGCACATGGCTGCACTGCATCACCGCGCGCTCATGATCGAGCAGGCTGTCCGGCGTATGGGCCAGTGACTCGGCCTTGGCCACGGCCTCGGGGTCGGTCATCAGCATGAGCAGCTCGCCGGTGCGCATGACCAGGCCGGCCATGTAGGCGCTGTCGGGGTCCAGGTCGCAGGCCTGGGCCAGCATGCGGGCGTGGCCGGCGGTGGCCAGACATTGGCGCCAGAAACGCAAACGGTCGAAGCCCTCGATCTTCGGGAATGCACCGGCCATGCAGGCGGCCAGCGCCAGGTCACGCAGGCTGGTCATGCCGATGCCGGCCGCCGCGTCCTTGAGCGTGCTGATCTGGTGGCGCGGGCTGTAGCGGGCCGAATTGGCCAGGCGCAGCAGCTTGACCGACAGGCCCTGGTCCTGGCCGATCAAGTCGGCCAACTGGGTCATGCCCAGGTTTTCGTCGTCGAATGACTTCAGCAGTCGGTGCGCTATTTCGGGCATCGAGGGCAGTGCGGCCGCGTTGGCGAAGAAACGATCGGTCATGGGCATGCAGGTGGACTCCGGTGGGTGGCCACGAACGTGGCGCATCAGGCTGGTCGGGCAAGGCAGGGGCAGGGCAGGGCACCCCTGCGTTTCGGCAGTGACCGTGCGCTACTGAAGGCCAAGCTGAATAAATCGCGGCGCCTGGTCGGCCGGCCGCACGGCGCTCACTGGAAATGCGCCAGCATCCGTTCGAGCGCCAGCGTGAACGGCGCGTCCATCAGTGGCAGCGTGACCAGCATGCCGATCAGCCCAACCGACAAGGTGAGCGGAAAGCCAACCGAAAAAATGCTGATCTGCGGTGCCACGCGCGAGATCACGCCCAGCACCAGGTTGACGAACAAGAGCATGCCCACCAGCGGCAGCGCGATCCACAACCCGAGCGAGAAGACTTCGGTGCCCCAGCGCTGCGGCTGCACCTGGCGCAGGAAGGCGAAGGGCTCGTCGCCAACGGCAAAGACCTCGAAGCTCTTCACCAGGGCCGCGATGATGGCCAGGTGGCCATTGATCAGCACGAACAGAAAGCCCACGATGGTGCTGAAAAAGCGCGCCGTGGCCGTGCCCTGTGAGGCGGTGACGGGGTCGAAGAAGCCGGCAAAGTTCAGACCCATCTGCAGCCCGATCAGCTCGCCTCCCAGTTCCACCGCCGCAAAAACCACCCGCACTGCGAAGCCCAGCGACACCCCCACCAGCACCTGCTGCAGCACGACCATGAAGGCCTGGGCTGAGTCGAGCGGTATCAGCGGCATCGCCGGCAGCGAGGCCTGTGAGGCCAGCGCGATGAACAGCGCCAGCCCGACCTTGAGCCGCACCGGCACCGTGCGCTGGCTGAACACCGGCAGACTGGCCAGCAAGGCCAGCGCACGCAGAAACGGCCACAGCACAGGCGTCAGCCAAGCCAGAAGCTGGGCTTCGGTGACGGTGAACATGGTCTGGGCTGGGCCGGCCCGGTCAACCCACGACCGTGGGTATGGCCAGCAGCGTGGACTGGATGTAGTCGACCAGCATGGTCAGCATCCAGGGTCCGGCCACGGCCAGCACCGCCACCGCGGCCAGCACCTTGGGCACAAAGCTCAGCGTGGCCTCGTTGATCTGCGTCGCCGCCTGCAGCACGCTGACCAACAGGCCGACCAGCAGAATCGCCAACAGCAGCGGGGCCGAGACCAGCAGCAGCATGTACAGGCCTTGCTGGCCGAGGTGAAAGGCTTGTTGTGAATCCAAGGGATGGTCTCAGGCAGGCTCAGGTCGCGAAACTGGCCGCCAGCGAACCCAGCAAAAGGTTCCAGCCGTCGGCCAGCACAAACAGCATCAGCTTGAAGGGCAGGGCCACCAGCACCGGCGACAACATCATCATGCCCAGGCTCATCAGCACGCTGGCCACGATCATGTCGATGATCAGGAACGGGATGAAGATCAAAAAGCCGATCTGGAACGCGCTTTTCAGCTCACTGGTCACAAACGCCGGCACCAGCACGCTGAAAGGCAGATCGGCCGAAGCCGTGGTCGCCGGCGCCTTGGCCAGCTTGCCGAACATCTGCAGGTCGCTCTGCCGGGTCTGCTTGAGCATGAATTCGCGCATCGGCTTGGCACCCCGGGCCAGCGCCTCGTTGAAGTCGATCTTCTGCGCGGCATAGGGCGCCCAGGCCTGGTCATAGACCTTGTCCAGCGTGGGCGCCATGACAAAGAAGGTCAGGAACAGGCTCATGCCGACGATGACCTGGTTGGGCGGCGCGGCCGGCGTGCCCAGCGCCTGGCGCAGCAGCGACAGCACGATGACGATGCGGGTGAAGCCGGTCATCATCAGCAGCACCGCCGGCAGAAACGACAGCGCGGTGAAGAACAGCAGGGTCTGGATCGGCACCGAGTAGCTGGCCCCGCCTGCGCCCTGGCCGATGACCAGCGGCAGCCCCGGTCCCGGGCCCTGGGCTAAAGCCAGTACAGGCGCCGCCGATAACACCGACAAGCCCAGCAATCGTGGCCACCAGCGCCGCAGCGCTGAAAAAAAGCCGGCCGGCAGCTCAACCCGCATGGGTTTCTCCGCCGCTGCTGCGCTGGCTGGCCAGCAGACGCGAGAAGGCCGAGGCCGGGCTGGTGGGCGGGGCCACCGCGCCGGCGTCTGCCGCCTGCTGGGCCGGCAGCTGGTGCAGGGTGTGGATGCCTGCCGCGCTGACCCCCAGCACCAGCCATCGACGGTCGGCGCCGGTGCCGACCTCGACCGTGACGATGCGCTGGCTGGGCGCGAGCGACATCGAGCCCACCAGCCGCACCGGTGCGGCGGCCGTGCCGGCCAGGCCGGTGCCGGTCCAGCGAGCGCCCACCGGGCTGCGTTTGAGCAGCCACAACGCGGCCGGGATCAAGGCCACGATGGCCACGAAGGCCAGCAGCGGGCCGGCCAGGGAAGGGGCGTCGGTCATCGGATCAGGATCGGTTCGGTGGCTGTGCGGGCCGCAGCGGGGCAGCCGATGTCATGCCCTGCGTCAAGCACGGCTCAGGCGCCGCATGCGCTCGCTGGGGGTGATGATGTCGGTCAGGCGGATGCCGAACTTCTCGTTCACCACCACCACCTCGCCCTGGGCGATGAGGTAGCCGTTGACGAGCACGTCCATCGGCTCACCCGCCAGGGCGTCCAGTTCCACCACCGAACCCTGGGCCAGTTGCAGGATGTTCTTGATCGGAATCCGGGTTCGGCCCAGCTCGACGGTGAGCTTGACCGGAATGTCCAGAATCATGTTCAGGTCGCCCGCCGGGCCAGCCATGCCTGGCGCTGCGGCGCCAAAGTTGGGCAAGGTGGCCGGCGACGCTGACCCCGCTGCGGTGGCCATGGCCCCGGCGGGCGACGGTGGCGCGGCCTCGGACAGGGCTGCGGCCCATTCGGCGGCCATCGCGTCCTCTTCGGACATGGATGCGGTGTTGTCGTCAGACATGTTTTTCTCCCAACCAGCCGGCATGCTGGCCGGTGAGCATGCGGTCGATCTTGATGGCGTAGCGGCCGTTGTGGGTGCCGTAGTGGCAGTCGGCCACGGGCACACCGTCGACCGTGGCCTGGATCATCGGCAACAGGTCCAGTTCGACGAAGTCACCGGGCTTGAACGACAGCAGCTGTTCCACCGTGGTCTGGGCGCTGGCCAGTTCGGCCACCAGGGGCAGGTCGGCCGACTGCAGTTGCTGGTGCAGCAGCGTGACCCAGCGCCGGTCTTCCTCCGGCGTTTCGCCATGCATGCTGCTGTACAGCACCTCGCGGATCGGCTCCAGCGTGGAGTAGGGAATGCAGATGTGCACGGTGCCCACCGAGTCGCCGATCTCGAGCGAGAACGAAGTCGCCACCACCATCTCGTTGGGGCTGGCCACGTTGACGAACTGAGGCTGCATTTCCGAGCGCTGGTAGTCCAGCGAGATCGGATAAATGCCTTCCCATGAGCGGGCGAATTCGGCACTGATGCAGGCCATCAGGCGCTGGATCACACGCAGCTCGGTGGGCGAGAAGTCGCGGCCTTCGATGCGGGTGTGGAACTTGCCGCTGCCGCCGAACAGCGCGTCGATCACCGCAAACACCAGCGCCGGGTCGCAGATCACCAGGCCGTTGCCGCGCAGCGGGTTGACCTGCACGATGTTGAAGTTGGTCGGCACCACGATCTCGCGCAGAAAGGCGCTGTACTTGACGACCTTGGTGCCGCCGCAGGAAATCTCGGCGGTCTTTTGCATCATCTTGAACAAGCCGGTGCGCAGGTTGCGCGCAAAGCGTTCGCCGACGATGTCCAGCATCGGCATGCGGCTGCGGACGATGCGGTCCTGGTTGGCCGGGTTGTAGACGCGGATGCCCTCTGCTTCCACGGCCTGCTCGGACTCCATGGTCTGGCTTTCGCCGGTGATGCCTTGCAGCAGGGCATCGACCTCGTCCTGCGACAGGATTTGCTGGTTCATGCGCGCAC
The DNA here is from genome assembly GCA_031417735.1 of Betaproteobacteria bacterium. GTDB lineage: Bacteria > Pseudomonadota > Gammaproteobacteria > Burkholderiales > Burkholderiaceae_C > Pseudaquabacterium. The sequence continues at coordinate 19,175 of JANOWE010000017.1, read as the reverse complement.
GCGGGCCAGGGTCGGCAGTGTCGGGATGCGGCGCGCGGAGCGTTGCATCACTGGACGATGAAGTTCGAGAAATGCACCGCGCGCACCGGGAAGACCATGTTTGCCGGGCGGCGCTTTTTCTTCTTCTTCGGCGCGGCGTCCACCTCTTCCTCGTCGTCCTCGTCGTCGGCCTGGTAGCCCAGTGGCCGCACCGCCGCGTACAGAATCGAGCGCGCCACCTTCTCCTTGCCCTCCAGCGTCAGCAGCTGGCCCGAGCTTCTGTGCGAAAGCACCATCAGGATGTTGTTGCGGATCGCGGGCATGAACAGCTTGAGCTGCTCCCCCGTGGCGGCGGTGTCGATTTCCAGCGTCACGCCGATCTGGGCATAGCGCTCGCTGTCCTTGTCCGCCAGGTTCACCGTGAATGGGTCGAGCGGCACGAACACAGGCGGATGCTTGGGATCGAAACCTGCCTGCTGCGGCGCGACTTGCGCCTCTTCCTTGTGTTTGGCCTTGGACTTGGGCTTGCCATGGCCATCGTCGGCCTCGCCTTCCTCGGTGGGGTGGGGCTTTTTCAGCAGCATGAAGGCTGCGCCTCCACCACCGAGCACCAGCACCAGAGCCGCAGCGATGATGATGATCAGTTTCTTCTTGCCAGCCTTGGCGGGCGGGGGTGCAGCGTCGGCGGCGGCAGCGGCGGTGGACATGCGCTCTCCATGATCGGCGTGGGGTCAGCACAGGGCGGGCTGCCCGGTGCAGGAACTCGTTTGATTATTCGGACGCCAGCGCGCCGACATGAGTCGAATAAGCCGGTTCAATCAGGGCAGTTCGGGCTGGCGCATGCGCCCCTGCCCTGCGCTGCCATGCGCGCCTGTGCTGCGCCTGCCCAAGTCGGGGCGAGCGGCGGTCTGCTGACGAGAGCCTGGACCTGAGCCCGGACCTGAGCGCAGGGGCTCAGGCCACCAGATCGACCAAGCCTCGGCTGCGGGTCACAGCGCGGCCAGCGGCCAGCGGGCCCAGCCGGTCGTCGCCACCGCCTCCCGCCTGTCTGCCTGCGGCGGGTGCCTGAGCCTGGGCCTGGCTCTGAGCCTGACGGCCGGCGGCCTGCTGGTCGGCTTGCGCGCCTTGTTGCGACACCCCGCCGCCGGTCAGCGTCAGGCCCGATTCGTGCAGCGAACTGGCCAGGGCCGGCAATGAGGCCTCGATCAGCTCGCGCGTGGCCGACAGCTCAGCCTGGAAGTGAACCCGGGCAGCCACACCATCAACTGCGATCTGCACCGTGATCGGTCCCATCTCGGCCGGATTGAGCTGCAGCCGCGCCTCATGCTGCCCGCCCCGTGCCAGCAGGCTGACCTGGGCGCCCAATGCCGCGCCAAAGCCCGCCTCATGCACCGGCACCGAGATATTGGCCTGGTGCAGCGGCTTGGCCGCCGCCACGCCGGCCGCTCCGCTCGAGATCAGGGTGCCCACCTGAGCCAGAACCGGCGTGCCGGCCAGCAGCGGGCCCGGCGTCTTGTCGCCCAGGGCCTGGACCTCGGGCGTGGCCAGGGGCGGGGCCATGCCGACCGGCTGCGGCGACACCTGCGGCGCCTGGGCAGCGCCGGCCGGCGTTTGGGCACCGACAGGCAGCATGCCCTGAGAGGTGCCGGTGCCGGTGGCGGTGCTGGTGCTGGTGCTGGTGCTGGTGCTGGTGCTGGTGCTGGTGCTGGTGCTGGTGCCGGTGCCGGTGCCGGTGCCGGTGCCGGTGCCGGCGGGTCGGCCAGCGGCGAGTGGCCGGGCCGGGGTCGGCGCCGGGATGGCATCCATGGCCGCAGCGCCAACGGCTGTGGGCCGCGACGAACCCTGCCAAGCGGTGGCCAGTGGCGGGACATCGGCTGGCATCAAGCCTGGCGCCTCTCCGGCCGGCCCGACCAGCTTGTCAGGCCAGTCCGGCTGGGCGGCACCCGTCTGGGTCGAGGCGGGCCCGCTGCGACTGTTGGCATCGGCGCCGGCATCTCGGCGCGCGCCGACCGGCCCAGGCGCCGCCAGGCTCGCCGCTGCCACTTGCAGGGCCGCGTTGTTGGGTCCGGCGGCCTGGGTGTCGGCCGCCGTGACGCCGGCAGGGACCGGCTCTGTGGCAAGGGTGAGGTTCGTGCTCTGACCGGTCAGCGCAGGCAGGGCCAGTGGCCAGGCTGGCGGCCAGGCGATGGCCGCCGCCGCAGCGTCGGCGGCGGGCTCGGGCCGACTGGCCGTCGGCAGCGCACCGTCAAGCAGGGGGTCGTCGCTGCCAGGCGCGGTGGCGCTGGCAGCGGCCTCGGCGCGGACCCGGCGAGGCGCCGCAGCGTCCTGTGCCTGGCCCATGCCGGGCAGACCCGGCCGGCGTGCGGTGCTGGCCAGGCTGGCCAGGCCAGCCTGGCCGGGGTCGACAGGGGCCGCGCTGGCTGCGCCGACGGCTGCATCGGAAATGGCGGCCGTGGCGGAAGCGGCGGCCGTGGCGGCCGTGGCGGCCGTGGCCTGAGTGACGCGCGGCGCCGCTGGCCATGTCTTGTTGCCGGCCGGCGTGGGGCGGCCACGCTGTGGCGTCGCGGCTTCGGGGTCACTGCCGTCCGAGGTCGGTGGCGGGCCCTCGGGCCGGGCGCTGCCAGCGTCCTTGCGTGGCGCGCCGTCGTCATGTGCGTTCGGACCGGGTGGGCGGGTAGCAGCGGCCGGCGATGCGGGGCCGGCCGCCGGGCCGGCGGGCGGGGCTGCGCGCTCCCGGGTCCGGGTTTCGCGCTGCATCGCAGCGGCAAAGCCGCCTTCGGCGGCGCCGCACGGCGCGCTCTCCTGCAAGGCAGCCGACTTCGGGGCTGCGGCCAGCAGGTCGCAGGCTTGGGGCATGGCATTGACGGGCAGGGCGCTGAACATGGTGGTGGGGTGGCGCAGAAAGAAGTGGTGGGAGGGCGTGCAGCACTGGCGCCTCGGGCGGGGCTGGCGGCAACGGGTCAATGCCGCTGTGGCTGGGCGCGATGGCGCTGGTGCTGGCGCTGCGCGATGTCGTCGTCCTCGCGCTGTTCCCGGCGTCCGGCCATGCGCTGCAGTTCTTGCTCACGCCGCTCGATCAGCTTGCGCACGGCCGCCACCCGCTGCTCACGCGCCATCAGGGCGGCGCGTGCGCGCTCGACCCGGTTGCCCATGTGCACGCTGTCGTTGCGCTGGTGGTCTATGGCCTGGGACAGGCGCTGGCCAAAGGCCTGCTGGCAGTCCAGCAGTTCACGCGTGCCCGACTGGCGAAAGCGCAGTGTCCAGCGCTGGTCAAAGTCGCTGCGGTAGGCGTGCAGCTGGTCGGCTTGCGCACTGGCCTGGCGCACCAGCGCCTCGGCCTGGCGCAGCACCGTGATGGCCGTATCGCGCTCGGCCTGAGCCCGTTCGAGCAGACTGTGCAGCAGGTTGATGGAGTCCATAGACGCTGCAAGGAGACGTTAGAAGTTCAGCGCCGACTGTAGACCATGATCGGGTCGCTGTGGCTGTGGCTGTGGCTGTGGCTGTGGCTGTGGCCCAGGGCCGGTTGCTGGCCACGTCATACGCCGGCCAGTCGACACAGCAGGCTGCGGCTGTCGGCCAGGCTGCTGGACTCATGCATGTCCTGTTGCAGCAGGGCCAGGATCTGCGGCTGCAATTGCAGGGCCAGGTCCAGCTCGGGGTCGTGCCCGGGCTGGTAGGCGCCGATCTGAACCATGTCACGTGCCTTGGCCAGTCTGGACAGCAGTGCCCGGGTCCGGCGTGCGGCGTCGAGCTGCTCACGCGGGGCCACGGCGGTCATCACGCGGGAGATCGAGCGCTCAACGTCGATCGCCGGAAAGTGCCCGGCCTCGGCCAGCTCGCGCGAGAGCACGATGTGGCCGTCCAGGATGCCGCGTGCGGCGTCGGCGATCGGATCCTGCTGATCGTCGCCCTCGCTGAGCACGGTGTAGATGGCGGTGATCGAGCCCACGCCGTTCAGGCCGTTGCCCGAGCGCTCGACCAGCTGCGGCAAACGGGCAAAGCAGCTCGGCGGGTAGCCCTTGGTGGCTGGTGGCTCGCCAATGGCCAGTGCGATCTCGCGCTGGGCCATGGCAAAGCGGGTCAGGCTGTCCATCAGCAGCAGCACATGGCGACCCTGGTCGCGGAAATGCTCGGCAATGGCCGTGGCGTAGGTCGCACCCTGCATGCGCACCAGCGGCGGTGAGTCGGCCGGTGCGGCCACCACCACGCTGCGGGCCAGGCCCTGCTCGCCCAGGATGTCTTCGATGAATTCCTTGACCTCGCGGCCACGCTCGCCGATCAGTCCGACCACGATCACATCGGCCGCGGTGTAGCGCGCCATCATGCCCAGCAGCACCGATTTGCCCACGCCAGTGCCGGCAAACAGGCCGATGCGCTGGCCCCGGCCCACCGTGAGCATGGCGTTGATGGCGCGCACGCCGGTGTCGAGCGCGGTGCGCACCGGGTCGCGGTCCATGGCGTTGATCGGGCGGCGTTGCATCGGCTCGTCACGCACATGTTGCAGCGGGCCCTGGCGGTCCATCGGCCTGCCCTGGGCGTCCAGCACGCGGCCGAGCAGGCCGTCGCCCATGGGCAGGTGCAGGCCACGGTCTTCGCTGCGGCGCCAGAGCTGGTTGTCGCGGCCCAGTTGCGGCGCGGCGTGGCGGCTGGTGCATGGTGTGACTCGGCTGCCTCTGCGCAGGCCATGGACTTCACCGGTGGGCATCAGGAACGCATGGTCGCCGTTGAAGCCCACCACTTCGGCCAGCACGGGGGCGGCGCCGTCCACTGCCACCTCGCACACCGCGCCTACCGGGGCGCGCACGCCGGCGGCCTCCAGCACCAGGCCAGTCACCCGCACCAGGGTGCCATGGCTGGCCAGCGGTTGCTTGACGGCGGCATAGGCCTGCAGGTCGGCCAGGTAGTGGTCCCAGCGGCGCAGGCGCGGGCTGTTGTCGCTGGTGCTCATGCCGGGCCCTGCGGTTTGTCGGGCAGGGCCGCAGCCGGGTCGCGACCCGCCCCGCCGTCGCTGCCGCCATGGCTGTCTCTGTTGTCGTCGGGGCTGGTGTCCGCGCCGGGGTCGGTGTCGGTTCCGGCAGCCCGGGCGGTCGGGTCCTGCCAGGGCAGGTCGCAGCCTATGGCCTGGGCGGCCTGGGCCCAGCGGGTGGCCATGCCGGCGTCAACCTGGCCCAGGTCGGCCTCGACCAGGCAACCGCCGCGCGCCACATCGGCCAGGCCGACCAGCCGCGCACCGCGTGCGGCCAGCAGTTCGGCGCAGCCGCTGCGCACCAGCGGCAGGTCGTCCGGGTGCAGCTGGACGGTGATCTGGCGGGCGCTGGCCAGCAGGGCGTTGATGGCCTGCTGGGCCACGTCGGCCACCAGCGCCGGGCGCTGCTGCAGCTCACCGCGCACGACCTGGCGGGCCAGCTCGGTGGCCACCTGGGCAACGCGGCTGGCCAGCCGCTGCTCGAGCTGGCCCAGTTCCTGGTCGAAGGACTGCAGCAGCTGACCGACCTGGGCCGCCATCTGCTGGGCAAAACTTTCCTTGAAGCTGTCCAGCGCGACCAGGCCATCGCGGTAGCCGTCCTGGTAGCCGGCTTGCCGGGCCTGCTGCAGATCGGCCTGGTGCCGGGCTTCGGTGTCGGCTGCGGCCTGGGCGGCAAGCTGGCTGGCGTCGCCGGCCGGCCCGTCGTCTGCCGGGGCTTGCGGCTGACGGCCTTGCGCATGGGCGCTGCCGTTCTGGCCCTGGGCCAGCGCCGGCTCGGCAGCGGGCGCGCCGGGGTCGGCCGGGGCGCTGCGGGCTGCCTTGCTCAGCGGCATGAAGCCCTGGCCAGCACCATCGCCATCGCCACCGAAGGCTCCGGGCTGCCAGCTGGCAAAGCCCTGCAGTTCTTCCCTCGGGATGAAGCGCGCCAAGGAGGCCGCAGCGCGCGGCGGCGGCGGCACCCAGCGTGCCTTGGGGTCGGCGCCATGGCCGCTCCAGCCGGCGTCAGACGAAATCATCGGCGCCTCCGCTGGCGATCACGATCTGGCCCTCGTCGACCAGGCGGCGCACGACCTTGAGCATTTCCTTCTGCTCGGCCTCGACGTCGGACACGCGCACCGGGCCTCGGCCGTCCAGGTCTTCCTTGAGCGTCTCGGCGGCGCGGCTGGACATGTTGCGGAAGATCTTCTCGCGCAGCTCCGGCGTGCCACCCTTGAGCGCGAGCACCAGCGATTCGCTCTGGATTTCCTTCAGGATCGCCTGTATGCCCTTGTCGTCGACCTTGATCAGGTCGTCGAAGCTGAACATGTTGTCCATCAGCTTCTGCGCCAGGTCGGCGTCGGATTCGCGCACGAAATCCAGCACCGAGGTCTCCACCGCGCTGCCCATCATGTTGATGATCTCGGCCGCCGGCTTGACGCCGCCCAGGGAGCTCTTGCGCATGCCGTCGGCGCCTGCCAGCAGGTTGGCCATCACGTCGTTGAGGTCACGCAGCGCGGCCGGCTGGATGCCGTCCAGCGTGGCGATGCGCACCATCACCTCGTTGCGCTGGCGTTCGCTGAAGCACTTGATGATCGACGACGACTGCTCCAATTCCAGGTGCACCATCACCGCGGCCACGATCTGCGGATGCTCATTGCGCAGCAGCTCAGCCGCTGCGGCGGGTTCCATCCATTTCAGGCTTTCGATGCCCGAGACGTCGCTGTGCTGCAGGATGCGGTCGATCAGCAGGTTGGCCTTGTCCTCGCCCAGCGCGCGGCGCAGCACGCCCTTGACGTACTCGTCGGTGTCGGGCACCAGTGCATGCTGCTCGTCGGTGTGGCTGGCAAAGCGCGCCAGCACCTCGCTCAGACGGTCGCGCGGCACGACCTTGAGCCTGGAGATGGCCTCGCCCAGCTTCTGCACCTCTTTGGGCGCCAGGTGCTTGAAGACCTCGGCGGCCTGCTGCTCGCCCAGCGACATCAGCAGAATGGCTGCGTCCTCCACGCCCTTGTCATCCATGTCCTGATCCTCGGTCGTCGGTGTGCGCTGTGGGCGAGCGGTGGCTCATGCGGCCAGGCGTGTGGGCAGCGTCAAGCTCATGCCGGGTCGCCATTGACCCAGCCCTTGAGGATGTTGGCCATCGCCAGCGGGTTGTCCATGGCCATGCCTCGGGCGTCGGCCAGTTGCCGGATGCCGGGCGGCGGCGGCACTTCGGCCACGTCGGCGCCGACTTCCGGTGCGGGCAGTGCCTGCAGGTCGTCGACCACCGCGTTCAGCGTCGCCTCGGGCACAGGCTCGGGCGGCTTTTCCTGCTTCAGGGCCGGGCGGATCACGGTGAACACCAGCAGCAGCGAGACCAGCAGCATGGCGGCCGGCACGCCTGCGGTGCGCAGCAGTTCATGCAGCCAGGGCTGTTTCCAGACCGGCACCAGCTCGGGCGTGGCCTTCAGGTCGATGCGGAACGGGATGTTGACGACCTTGACCGAGTCACCACGCTCCTTGTTGAAGCCCACCGCTTCCTGCACCAGGGCGGTGAGCTTGTCGATCTCCTCAGGCGGCAAGGCGGTGCTGCTGGACTTGCCCTTGGCGTCGGTGCTGTTGCGGTGGTTCACCAGCACCGCCACGTTCACACGCTTGAGCACGCCCACGGCGTTGCGGGTCATCTCCACCCGCTTGTCGACCTCGTAGTTGACCTGGTTCTCGCGCCGGCCTCCGCCGCCTGCCGCGTTGGTCTGCGTGGCCTGCAGCGGCGCCGAGGCGCCGTTCAGCGGTGCGGCGGGTGTGGCAGTGGGCTGGTTGCTTGCCGCGCCGGGGACACCGGTGGGCTGCAGCACCGGGTTGCCGTTGCTGTCCACGGTGCGCAGGCTGCGTACCGCGCCGCCTTCGGCTGCCTGGTTGGGCCGATAGGCCTCGCTGGTGGATTCGCTCTGGTTGAAATCGACCGCTGCGGTGACGGTGGCGCGCAGGTTGTCCGAGCCCAGCACCGGCTCCAGGATCTCGTTGACGCGCTTTTGCAGCGTGGTCTCGATCTGCTGCACATGCTGGCGCTGCTGCAGCGTCAGGTCTTGCCGGCCGTCACCTTCGGCGGCGTGCGACAGCAGCGCCCCGTCCTGGTCGATCACGCTGACCGCCTTGGTCGACAGGTCGGGCACCGACGACGACACCAGGTGGATGATGCCGGCCACCTGGGCCCGGTCCAGCACCCGCCCGGCATGCAGCGTGACCACCACCGACGCACTGGGCTTGACCTGTTCGCGGTAGAAGCCATTTTGCTGCGGCAGGGCCAGGTGCACCCGCGCAGACTGCACCGCAGCCAGCGAGCCGACCGAGCGTGTGAGCTCACCTTCCAGCGCGCGCTGCAGGCTGGTGCGCTCTTGCAGCTGCGACTGGCCGAAACGCGGGTTGTCCATCAGCTCGAAGCCGTTGACCGTGCCCTTGGGCAGGCCCAGGGCGGCCATCTTCATGCGCAGCTCACCGGCCTTGTCGGCCGGCACCATGATGATCTCGCCGCCGCCAGAGACCTGGAACGGTATGTCCATCTGCTTGAGCTGGGCGATGGCCGCACCCGAGTCCTTGGCCGAGACACTGCCGGTGAACAGGGGAGCCAGATTCTGCTGGCGATTCATCAGCGCCAGCACGGCCAGTACCGCCAGCAGTCCGGCCGTGCCCAGCGCCAGCAGCCAGCGGTTGCGGGCGGGCAGGGCCTTGAGCCTGGCCAGCGTCGAGTCGGCTGGCGGCGTCATCGATTGCTCGGCGCGCAGCGCAGCTTCGTTGGTGGCGGTCAGGGTAGAGAGGTTGGCGTCCATGGACAACGGAAGGGCACGGCAATCGGGTCACAGGCGGGTGCCGGCAGTGGGCAAGCATCGGGCGGTCGGCAGGCTGCTGGCATCACCGGCTGCATGGCCCGGCGCTGGACGCGATTGTTGGTCGCTGCCCCGGCCCGGCATGGCACAAACAGCCCAGGCTTAGCGCGACAGTTCCCACCTTCGGCAGGGACGGCCGCTGGCTAAAGTCAGTGCCATCCGCCATGGCCTGTGCCGCCTGCGCGGGCCACCATGAAACTCGAGCTCAAGCCCTTCGATTTTGCCCAGGCCGTCGCCCGCGCCGGGCTGCGCACTGACGGCTTTCCGGTGGCCCAGGAGCCTTCGTCGGCGGCGCCCGCGAACTTTCAGGACGCGATGGCCCAGGCCCTGCAATCGGTCAGCCAGTCGCAGCTCGAGGCCCAGGCCCTGCAGCGCGAGCTTCAGCTGGACAACCCGACGGTGAGCCTGGAGCAAACCATGATCTCGATGCAGAAGGCGCAGTTGGGCTTTCAGGCCGCGCTGTCGGTGCGCAGCCGGCTGGTGCAGGCCTACAGCGAAATCATGAACATGCAGGTCTGACAGGCGCGGTGTGCCTGCTCTGCGCCCGGTCTGGCCACCACGCCGGGTTCAGCCGGGCGCAGTGGGCCGCAGCGTGGGTGGCGGCAGTGCCTGCTTGCAGCCAGGCATGCCCGCGACCCCCGCGCCGGGCGCACACAAGGACGCGCGCCCTGGCAGCGACAGCTGTACCAGCAGCCGCTCACCCCGTGTGTTGGCCAACAGCGCGTGGCCCTGGCCAAGCAGGCTGGTGCCCTGGCTGGCGTCCAGCGCCATGGGCAGCGCCTGCAGCAGCACGACGTCGGGATGCTGGCTGGCGTGCACGGTCTTGAGCACTGGGCTGGGGCCTTGTGCAAGCGCTTGGTGGCAGTCACCGGCCACCCCCAGGCTCAGCGCGTAGCACCAGTTGGTGCCGGGCTGAAACACGATGTGGGCGACCTGGCCGCGACGCAGCGCTTCCTGCCTGGCCAGTGCCAGGTCGGCCTGCAGGTGGTGGGCGGCGGACTTGAGCCGGTGCCTGGCCAGCACGGCACCCAGCGTGGGCACGGCCATGGTGCTGAGCACGGCGGCCACCGCCAGCACGATCATCAGCTCCACCAGCGTGAAGCCGGGGTGCCGCGCCTTCATTCCTGAGCCAGCAGGCGGCGGCGTTTCTGGGTCTGGTCGATGTAGCGCTGCAGCCGGCGCCGGCCATCGGCGTCCAGGTCGGGCAGTTCACAGCCCAGACGCAGGCCGGTCAGTGGTGCCTGCAAGGAACTGGCATGCTGCAGCAGCAGGCTGGTGCGCAACTGGGTGCCGGCGTCCAGCGCCAGCGTCGCGCCATGCAGGATCATGCCCAGCGGCACGGGGGGGGTATTCTCGGGCAGCAGCAGGGCGCAGCCGCCCACGCTGACGTCAAGGATGCGCAGTGCCAGCCGCATCTCGGGCAGCACCGGGTGGACGAAGCTGGCGGTGGCCGAATGCCGGTCCAGCGTGCGCAAACGGTAGCCCGCCCGTCGCTGAAAGCGCCAAAGCTGGTCGGGCAACCTGGCTTGCAGCGTGCTGTCCTGGCTGCCGCAGACCAGCATCAGCTCATGCAGATCGAACTGCAGCTTGATCGACTGGAGGTAGCCCACGGCAGTGGCCTCGTCGGCGTCGATCAGCTGGCGCAGCGCCATGTCGCCGGGTTCGACGTCCAGTGCGACGCTGCCGCGTTCGAAGTCAACCGATCGCAGGATGGTCCTCAGCGAGCCGCCGGCCGGACCGGACACCACCAGCGGTATGCCCTGGTCCCGCAGCTGCCGCAGCAGCGATAGCCGCTCACGGGCGTCATCGACCCGGAACTGCGCAAACGCATCGGCCGCAGGCGGACCTGGTGGCCGTGGCGGCTTGGCGCGCAGAGTGAGGAAACCCATGGTCTGATGCCCGACGACAAACGCTCAGTGCAGGGTCTTGCGACGACCATGCATCAGGTCGTTGATGTCGTCCAGCCAAGGCTCGGCCAGCTGACGCACCTCGGCGTCGTTGACCAGCACCCGCTTCATGATGCGTGACTTGAGCTGTGTCTCGTCGTCGCTGAGCCCTTGCTCACGCGCGGCGTTCTTGAGTTGGCTGATCAGCAGCACGCAAGCCCCTTCGAGCTTGATCACATGCTCCCAGTTGCCATTGCGCGCGGCGTCCAGCATGTCGGCGCTGGCGCGCTCGATGGCTTCGTAGAAGTTGAGCAGGTTGCTGTTCATGTCGAGCCTGGGGGCAAGGGCAGTCATCGTGGGGCCCCGGCGCCATCGTTGCCGATGGATTGCCAGGCTTCGCGCAGCGGTTGCATCAAGGCCAGGCACTCTTCGAGCGCGGCCTCGTCGTTGCGCATATTGGCGTGCGTCAATCGCAGGCAGATGTAGGCGTACAGGTCGGACAGGTCCTGCGCCAGCTTGCCGCCGGCCGTGAGGTTCAGTGCCGACTTCAGCCCTTCGTCGACGATGCGCAGCGCATGGCCGATGGACTCGCCCTTGAGCGCCACGTCGCCGAAGCGGATGGCACCCCGGGCCCGGTTGATGGCGACCACATAGCCGTCGAACAACATCATCACCAGACCATGCGGTGTGGTGGACGAAACCTGGGTCTGGACGCCTACGCTGTGGTAGGAACCGGCGAGATGCTTGCTGCGTGGGCTGGCAATGGCGTGCGTGGCGTACATGGTCTGTGGGGTTGACTGCGGTTGACCTGCGATAAATGTTTATCGGTGCCCCGCCGGGCCGACTTGAGCCTTGCCGGGCGGTCAAATGGCGCGTACTCGGTGCGTACTCGGCGCGTACTCGGCGTGCACTCGGCGGGCAGACAAGGCTCAAGTTCGTGCCGGTCCGGCCGCGGCCTGGTTGCCCCGACCCTTGCGCATGGGTCGACCGGTGATCGCGGACCCGCTCTGCCCGGTCGGCGTGGTGGTGGCTGCGCCATGAAAAAGCCCACCGGGCGGGGGCCGGGTGGGCGGTGGGCGCGGTCGCACGGCGCATGATTCGGCGCGTGGCGCGCTGAACCGTCAAGCGGGCGCCGGTGTGATGGCGTCGCCAGCAGCCTCAGCCGCTCCGGTTGAACTGGGTGATCTGCTGCGTCATGTAGCTGCTCAGCGCGGTCAGCGAGGCCATCTTGGTGTCCAGCGCTGAATACTGCGCACGCAAGCGGGTCTCGGTCAGGGCAATGCGCCGTTGCATCGCGGTCTGGTCATTGCCCAGCCGGGTGATGTTGGCTTTCAAGCCGCTGGTGCGGTTCTCGAACAGGCCGCCGCTGCCCAGGGCGGTGTCGGCCAGACGCTTGAAGCGGCGCGCGAAGCCCGAGTCGGCGCTGCCGCTGCCGTCGGTGGCCAGCAGCTTCTTCAGTTCGGCCGGGCTGCCCACGGCGTTGCTGAGCCTGGTGTCGTCGACCTTGAGCGTGCCGTCGCTGGCCATGGAGATGCCGATGTCCGACAAGCGGCCCCAGCTCGACGAAGCGGTGCTGCCCTCGTTGATCACGGCGCGCAGCTGGCCTTGCAGGGTCATGGTCGAGCGGTCGCCCTGCAGCACGCCACCGGACCTGCTGTCGGCGTTGTAGGCGGTCTGCGCCTTGATGAAGCTGGAGGTGGTGTTGAAGGCGTCGACAAAGTCGGTGATGGCCTTCTTGATCGTGGCGGTGTCGGTGGCCACGTCCAGTGTGACCGGGGTGGTCGTGGTCTGGCGCAGGTTCAGCGACAGACCGTCGATCACATTGCTCAGCGAGTTGCTGGCCGAACTGATGCTGATGCCGTTGATGCTGAGCTCGGCATTGGCCGCGCTGACGTTGCGGCCCATGACCGAGCTGCCAGCGCCACTGGCGTCGTAGCTCAGCGCCGACAGGCCGGTGGCGACGTTGCCATCGTCTGCCGACTCGGTGGCGCCGATGCGGAAGGCGTTCTCCGCGCCGGTGTCCTTGGAACGGATGCTCAGTCGGGCGCCGTTCGCGTCGGTGATGATGGCCGCCACCACGCCGGCGCTGGCGTTGTTGATCTGGTCGCGGATGTCGGCCAGGCTGGCGTCTGCGCTCACATTGATGGTCACGGCGCTGCTGCCTGATTTGGCCGTGAACTCTGCTCCCGGTGTGCTGGCATAGCGGCCCAATTCGATGCTCAGACTGCCCGCACCCGGCGCTGTGCTGCTGGCGCCGAAGGCCGTGCTGGACACGGTCTGGCCCACCGCCAGCCGGCTCACGTCAATGGCATAGCTGCCGGCCGTGGCGCCCGTGCTGGTGGTTACCGACACCGCGCTGCTGTTGGACAGGCTGGCCGTGGTGCCGCCCCACAGCGTGGTCGTGGTCAGCGCGTTGGCCTTGTCCTGCATGGTCGAGAAATAGCTCTGCAGCTTGCCGAATGTCGACAGGCGCGAGTTCATGCTGTCGGCCTGGCTTTGCAGCAGGGTCAACGGGCGGCTTTCGACCGCCACCAACTGGGCGACGATTGAACTCACGTCCAGACCGCTGCCGATACCGGCTGAACTGATGCTGCCTGTGGCCATGGTGAAAGATGCTCCTTGTCGCCAGATTCATCGGCCGGCGCTCACTGAACTTGAGCCGGCCAACAAGACCAACGGCCCGGGAAACCGGGCCGTGAAGGCAGGCGCCCCTGCGCCGGTGGATCTCGGGCCAGGCAGCGTGCCTGGCTCGGTGCCATCAGCCTTGCAGCAGCTTGAGCACCTGCTGCGGCAGCTGATTGGCCTGGGCCACCATTGCGTTGCCGGCCTGTTGCAGGATCTGGGCGCGGCTCAGGCTGGCGGTTTCCGCCGCAAAGTCGGCATCCATGATGCGGCTGCGTGCGGCCGATTGGCTTTCCACCGAGACCTGCAGGTTGGAGATCACCGTCTCGAAGCGTGACTGCGAAGCACCCAGCGTGGCGCGCTGCGAGTTGATGTTGTTCAGTACGATGTCAATGTCGTCCATCACCGCGTGGATGTCGGCCGCGCTGGTGGACGAGTCGATCACCGCCCGCCCGGCGCCGGTGTTGTCGGTGCCGGCAACCGAGGTGATCGTGCTGTCGGTGGTGAGGTTGGTGGTGATGATGTCGATGACGTCGTCACTGCCGGTGTTGGCACCGATCTGGAACGTCAAGGTGCCGGCATCGGCGCCCAGCATGTGACGGCCGTTGAAGGTGGTGGCGCCAAGCACGCGCTGAACCTCTTTGGACAACTCGGCAAATTCCTTGTCCAGTGAATCCTTGTCGCTGCCGGAATTGGTGGCGTTGACCGCCTGCACCGAAAGTTCACGCATGCGCTGCAGTGAATCGGCCACCTTGCCCAGCGCGCTTTCCGCTGTCTGCGCCATCGAGATGCCGTCGTTGGAATTTCGGATGGCCACGTTCATGCCGCGCACCTGGGAGGTCATGCGTTCGGCAATCGCCAGGCCGGCAGCGTCGTCCTTGGCCGAGTTGACCCGCATGCCCGATGACAGGCGCTGCATGGCCACGCCCAGCGAGGACTGCGACATGTTCAGGGCGCGCTGCGAGTTCAGTGAAATGAGGTTGGTATTGATCGTCTGGGGCATGGTGGCACTCCTGGCGGATTCGAAGACACCCGGCCCTTGTGGCCGGTTAAGCGAAAGCACATGCGGTCTGATTCAACCGCCTGCCGCTTTCGAGACCGGTGGCTTCAGCAGGCCAAGACACTGGTCTGCGCTCCGGACAACGCCCTTGCGGCAGGGCTGGGTCGTTGGTGTCCATTGTGCGAATGCCGGGCCGTGGCGAAAGGCCGATATGTGGGGAAATGCCGCTTCAGTTCTCCACTGTGGCCACCCAAAACGCAACGCCCCGCCCGGTTCAGCACCGGGCGGGGCGTGGGCGCGCTGTGGTCAGCGCGGCGGCGGGGCAGGGTTCAGCGCAGCAGGGCCAGCACCTGCTGGGGCAACTGGTTGGCCTGGGCGACCATGGCATTGCCGGCCTGCTGCAGGATCTGTGCTCGGCTCAGGTTGGCGGTCTCGGCCGCAAAGTCGGCGTCCATGATGCGGCTGCGTGCGGCCGACTGGTTCTCGACCGAGACTTGCAGGTTCGACACCACCGAGTCGAAGCGGTTCTGCGACGCACCCAGGGTCGAGCGCTGGCTGCTCACGCTGGTCAGTGCGGCGTCGATGTCGTCCATCACGGTCTGCACATCGCCGGCGCTGGAGCTGGAGTCGATCACCGCGCGGCCGGTGCCCGCGTTGTCAGAGCCGGCCACCGCCGTGATCGTGCTGTCCGTCGTCATGTTGGTGGTGACGATGTCGATCGTGTCGTTGCTGGTGGTGTTGGCGCCAACCTGGAAGGTCTTGGTGCCGGCGTCCGAGCCCAGCACCTTCTGGCCGTTGAAGCTGGTCGCACCCAGCACGCGCTGCACCTCCTTGGCCAGTTCGCCGAACTCCTTGTCCAGCGAATCCTTGTCGCTGCCTGAATTGGTCGCGTTGGCGGCCTGCACCGACAGTTCACGCATGCGCTGCAGCGAGTCGGTGACCTTGCCCAGCGCGCCTTCAGCGGTCTGGGCCATCGAGATGCCGTCGTTGGCATTTCGCATCGCCACATTCATGCCTCGCACCTGCGAGCCCATGCGCTCGGCAATGGCCAGGCCGGCGGCGTCGTCCTTGGCCGAGTTCACCCGCAGCCCCGACGACAGGCGCTGCATCGAGGTCGTGAGTGAGGCCTGTGATGTGCTCAGACTTCGCTGTGCACTCAATGACACGATGTTGGTGTTGATGCTCTGGGGCACGAGCGACTCCTTGGCGCGGTTGGGCGCAGCGTGAGGGATTGAAAAGCGGGAGGCTTGGCAGGCTTATCGACCGATGGCCGGCGGCCTTGAATGCTTCTGCGGGCGAATGTGGAAAAAACAACGCGCCCGACCTGTGAGGGGAGGGGCGCGTGGTTTGACGGGCGCCGCCTTGCAGGCGGCGCAGCCGAATCGACGCAATCAGCGCAGCAGCGACAGCACCTGCTGGGGCAGCTGGTTGGCCTGGGCCACCATCGCGTTGCCGGCCTGCTGCAAGATCTGCGAGCGGCTCAGGTTGGCGGTTTCCGAGGCGAAGTCGGCGTCCATGAAGCGGCTGCGGGCGGCCGACTGGTTCTCCACCGAGATCTGCAGATTGGCCACCACCGAGTCGAATCGGTTCTGCGACGCACCCAGCGTGGCGCGTTCACCGCTGACCGTCTTGATCGCCTCGTCGATGTTGTCCATCACGGTCTGGATGTCGGTGGCGCTGGCGGTGGAGTCGATCACCGAGCGCGAGGCACCGGTGTTGTCGGTACCAGCCACCGTGGTGATGGTGGTGTCGGTGGTCAGGTTCTTGGTGATGATGTCGATCGTGTCATCGCTGCTGGTGTTGGCGCCGACCTGGAAGGTGTTGGTGCCCGCGTCGCCGGCCAGCACCTTGTGGCCGTTGAAGGTGGTCGCGCCCAGTACGCGCTGGATTTCCTTTGACAGTTCGCCGAACTCCTTGTCCAGCGAGTCCTTGTCGCTGCCGCTGACGGTGGCGTTGGCGGCCTGCACAGACAGTTCACGCATGCGCTGCAGCGAGTCGGTGACCTTGCCCAGCGAGCCTTCAGCGGTCTGCGCCATCGAGATGCCGTCGTTGGCGTTGCGCACCGCCACGTTCATGCCGCGCACCTGGCTGTTCATGCGTTCGGCGATGGCCAGGCCGGCGGCGTCGTCCTTGGCCGAGTTCACCCGCAGGCCGGAGGACAGGCGCTGCATCGACGTCGACAGCGACATCTGTGAGGTCGACAGGTTGCGCTGGGCGTTCAACGAGTTCAGGTTGGTGTTGATGGTTTGGGGCACGATAGTTTCCTAAAGGTTTGAACAAAACCCGGCGAAAGTGCCGGCGTTACTCGGGTGGTGGCACCCGTGGACTTCTTTTCAAGCAATGTCACCACCGTTGCACGCCGGACACCCTGCTTGAGCATCCGGCACGACCGCGCTAGTGGCCAGTGGACCTCGCGGCAGACGGTCTGCCTTGCGTCCCTTGGCCGGCTAACCGGACCGCGGGGGCTGTTGTGCCGCCCGTTGTTTTGGGTATCGGCCTGGGCCGTTTGCAACTTGAGAGGCTGTCGCATTGTTTTTTTTGTGCTGTCAAGGACCATGTGGTCCGCAGTTGCGAGGTCTTTCACGCTTTGTTTCCCGATCAAGCCTCAAGTGCGCTTTGCAGAATCAGCGGACCCCTTTTGAGGAGCACTTTTGGCACTGACCCACTCCATCGGCCCGCCTGCCGAAGCCGGGCCCCATTCACTTGTTCGCAGTGCCACGGTCTTGGCAGCGGTCGCGCAGTCATCGATCAGACCGTCCAGCGTTCATCGGCGTGCGCGGCGCGAACTGGACCAGGCGCTGCTGCTGGTGCGGCAGGGCCGCTGGGCGCAGGCCCTGCCGATGCTGTTGCGCGTGACCCGCGCCGAACCAGGCGTGGCCCTGCACTGGGCCCATCTGGCCGGGGTGCAGCGTCGCCTGCATCGGCAGCAAGAGGCCATCGCCAGCGCCGAGCGTGCCTTTGCACTGGACCGCAGCAGCCCGCTGGTCTGCCATCAGCTGGCCGAGCTGCTGCGGCTGAACAACCGCCATGCCCGGGCCCTGCAGGTGCTGCGCGCGCTGGACCCGGCCGCGCCGCGCGACATCACCCATGGCCTGCTAGAAGGGGCGCTGTGCCAGGCAATGGGTCAGCCCGAGCAGGCCGCACGGGCCTTTCTGAGCGTGCTGGCCCTGCAGCCGGTGCATGTCGAGGCCTACCTGCAACTGGGCCTGGCCTTGGCCGGCATGCGTTGCCACCGCGAAGCCGCAGAGAGTTTTCGCACCGCCTGCACGCTGGCGCCGGCCCAACTTGGCGCAGCGCTCTATGCCCTGCATTCCGCGGCCTGGGTCTGCGACTGGGGCTCGCAGGCGCAGGACCTGCAGCGCCTGCAGCAGGCCTGGGACCTGGCCAGCGCGGCGGCCGACCGAGACCCGGCAGGGGCGGTGTCCTTCAGCCCGTTCTGCCTCTTGTCCTTGTCGGACCAGCCGCATTGGCATCTGCGCGCCGCGCGGCTCGAATCAGCGCGCATGGCGCGCCAGATTCGACAGCGCCTGAACTGGCAGCGCCGTGAGCCCGGGCCCGGTGGCTACCCGCTGGCGGCCCATGCGTTGCGCCAGGGCCGCTGCAGACTCGGATTCGTGGCCGGCGACTTCCGCACCCATGCCACCAGCCTGTTGTTGGTGCAGACGCTGGAGCGTCTGCCGCGTGATCGCTTCGAGGTGCTGCTTTACTCCCATGGCCGGGACGACGGCAGCATGCTGCGCCGGCGCTGCGAACGGGCCGCCGACCGTTTTGTCGACTGTTCCGGCATGGCTCTGGACCAGCAGGCCGAGCAGATCCGCGAAGACGGCGTTGCCCTGCTGGTCGACCTGGGTGGCTACACGGCGCAGACCCGCCTGCCCCTGTTCGCGCTGCGACCGGCACCATTGCAGGTGTCCTGGCTAGCCTACCCTGGCAGCGTTGGCGCTGACTTCATCGACTACCTGGTCGGTGACCCGGTGGTCACCCCGCTGGCCCACGCCGACCAATACGATGAGAAGCTGGCCCAGTTGCCACGCTGCTACCAACCGACCGACGAGCTTCGGCCACACCCCGAAACGATGCTGAGCCGAACCGACTTGGGGCTGCCCGAGCAAGGCTTCGTCTTTGCCAGCTTCAACCAGAGCTACAAGATCAGCGAAGACATGTTTGCCCGCTGGTGCCGCATCCTCCACCGGGTGCCGGGCAGTGTGCTGTGGCTGCTGGTGGAGTCGGCGGACGCGCGCCGACAGCTCATGGCCCAGGCCCAGGCCCATGGCCTGGCCGCCCAGAGGCTGGTGTTTGCGCCCTTTGTCGACAACCAGGACCACCTGGCGCGCATCCCGCTGGCCGACCTGTTCCTGGACAGTTTTCCGTGCGGCGCGCACACCACCTGCACCGACGCGCTGTGGATGGGCCTGCCGGTGCTGACCCTGATCGGCCAGAGCTTTGCCTCACGCGTGGCCGCCAGCCTGCTGCAGGCGGTGGGCCTGCCCGAGCTGGCGGTGCAGCACCCCGACGACTACGAGGACCTGGCCGTGCGCCTGGCCGAAGACGTACAGGCGCTGACCGAGATTCGCGACCACCTGTGGCAGAACCGCCGCGACCTGCCGCTGTTCGACAACCAGGCCTTCACCATGGACCTGGCCGCGCTGTTCGACCGCATGGCATCGCGTTGGCTGCAAGGCTTGCCACCGGCAGCACTGGCGGCCGAGCTGCTGGGCGTGGACTGAGACTGGCGGCTTTGGGCTCGTTGCGGCCGTTGGAGTTGTTGCTCGGCAGCTGACACTCATCGGTTGGCGGGTGAGCGGCGGGGCGGGCTGCCCTGTTCTGCTGCGTGTCACCCGACAACGCCCTGCCAGGGCGCTGTCTCCGTCTTTACCTCC
>JANOWE010000016.1:0-21772 GCA_031417735.1 Betaproteobacteria bacterium | reverse complement strand
CGCCGGCTGTTCGCCGGACGTACTGATGTCTACCCGGTGCGCTGGGAAAGCAAAGCCGGCAAGACCGGCTACGCACCGGCCTGCGCCAACGAGTGGCGCGCCGGTGTCTGCGAGAAGCCCAGGATCAAGTGTGCCGACTGTGGCCACCGCAGCTTGATTGCGCTGAGCGACCGGACGATCTTCGATCACCTCGCCGGGCGGCACACCACCGGCGTCTACCCGCTGCTCACGAACGACACCTGCAACTTTGGCTGCGCCGCAGCTCCGCTGTCTGGCGGTGGACTTCGACGATGCGGAGTGGCGTGAGGACGCCAGGGGCTTCGCGAAGTCTTGCAGTGAACTGGGCGTGCCGGCAGTCCTGGAGGTCTCGCGCTCGGGCGAGGGCGTCCACGCCTGGGTCATCTTCTCGGCAAGCGTTGCCGCGCGCGACGCCCGTCGCCTCGGCACGGCCTTGATCAGCTTCACCTGTGCCCGGAGCCGGCAGTTGAAGCTCACGTCCTACGACCGCCTCTTTCCAGGCCAGGACACCCTGCCGTCCCGGAAGGTGGGGCCCCTTCCGGTCCCCGCGTCGGCGGGTTCGGCAACCTGATTGCCTTGCCCTTGCAGAAGCTGCCCCGCCAGTTGGGTCGCAGTGGGTTCGTCGACGAAGCGCTTCAACCGTTTCCGGATCAATGGGCTTTCCTGACATCCGTCACGCCGGTGGAGCCGCACGGCATCGAGCCCACGATTCTTCGCGCCACCGGTGGCGCACATCCGCTCGATGTGACCTTGGTGGCCGACGAAGACTCGCTCGAACCGTGGAAGCCACGTCCGTCGGCCAACCAGCGATTGACCGGCCCGATGCCGGAGCCCGTCTCGGTGACCCAGACCAACCTGGTGTATGTCGAGAAGGGGCCGCTGCCGCAATCACTGGCGAACTGAGGACGCTGGAACCCGAAAACAGAACGCCGCCAGCGGCCCATGGACCGGTGGCGGCGGTTCGGCTAGCGTGGGCTTCGAGCGGGGTTTCAGTGCGCGCGCACGAGCGAAGACGCGAACCACGCCTGAGAAGTCTCGCTTGCTGCGTGGCGCGCCGGTGGACGAGGCCGAGATCGAGCATGAGCCCCACCTCGAGCTGGCGCAGTTTGCCGCGACAGCCATGCCCCTGCGCTGGCTGCATGCCACGCGCGCCGCGTTTGAATTGCCCGACAAGCGCCTCGAGCTTCGACGACGCCCGCCGTGGTCGAGGTGCAGCTTGACGGCCGGCAGCTTCGCGTCGAACGGCACCGGGGCGAATACGGGGTGTTGACGCTTATGCTGGCAGGCTTGACGACACAGAGGTCGACTTGCCCAGCGAGGACGGCGCCGCGCTGGAAGTTGGCGGCCGCCTACTTCGCCAGGCAACTGCATCAAGTTCTTGACGGGCCCGGTCTGGCTGCTCGCTGGTGGCATGAAAAGCGCCGCAAACGCTGCGACGTCAACCCGGTTCGACCAGGTGCTGGCGCGGGCCGAGGCCGACAGCGCCTACACGCCGGCACGCAAGCGGTGGGCACCTACCCGCAATGGCACGGTGCCCGGGCCCGGCTCAGAAGAACGCCATGGTTCGCACTTCGATGCTTTCGCGTCTGGGCGCATCGGGCGCGGTGTGCGGGTGTTCAAAGGCAGAGTGACCCATGAATCGGGCGCGGCCGTCGGTTTCGCTGTCGTAGGTCTTCAGCAGCAGCGCCATGTCCGCGTCCATGTGCGGGAAGTAGACCCAGCGATGGGCTGGGTTGTGCCGCAACACATAGATCTCGCCCGTGCGCTCACGGTACTTCAGGTCCATGCGCAGCAGGTCTTCCGGCGCCTGGGTGGTGGCGTCACACATCGCCAGCGGCAGCTCCTCCACACGGCGATACAGCGGCTTCCAGACGTTGTAGAAAGCCACCCGCCGCTGCAACAGCGGCTCGGCCTGGCCCGGCACGATGTCGCGCACGCGTTGCGGACCACTGAGCACGGTGTAGTCGCTGTGAACCAGCATCACCGCCGGCCGCTGCACCGTGGTCTGGGCTTTCAAATCCGCCGGCAGACGCTGGCGGATGGTGTGGTCGAAGACCTGCACCTGCCGTGCGCCGGTGTGTGTCTTGACAAAGTGGACCACCTGTTCGTAGAAGCGCGTCTTGACGGCAGCGTCGTCGGCGTACTGGTCGAAACGGCCGTCCAGATGCTCGAACGCGTGGATCTCGAAGCCCTCACGATCCGCTGAAAATCGGTCGGCTTGTGGCCAACCGTCTTCGATGGACATCTCGCGAACGTCGGTGCCCGGCGGGTTGAGCACCACCGACGGGTCGGGTTCGTAGAAGTAGTAGTCCGGCGGGATGCCGTTGTCGACGCTGTAGTTCAGCTTCGCGCGCACAGAAGGCGTAGCAGTGGTCATGGTCGGCAAATTGAGCCAGGCGGTTGCAGGGGTTTGTGTCGCAGGTCAGCGGGTGGTGGCGAAGCCTTCGCCGACCCAAGTCGATTGCCAGCAAGGCAGCGGCTCGATGCCCTCGAGCAGCCAGCGTTTGAGGTTGGGATGGTCGTTCAGCGGCAGCTGCTGCCAGCCGTGCAGGTGCATGGGCGCGGCCAGTGCAATGTCGGCGATGGTGGGGCTCGGGGTTCCGGCGATCCATTGGTGCTTGGCCAGGCGCGCATCCAGGATGTCGGCCAATTTGTGGAACTGCACCGCCTGAGCGGTCAGGATCGCCGCGTCGGCGGCGCCGCCGAGCAGCGGCTTGACGCAGTTTTCCACCAGGAACACGTAGCAGGCCGGGAACCAGCTGCTGGACTCCCAAAACAGCCAGCGGTTGATGTCGGCACGCACCCGCAGCTCGCTCGGGTAAGCACTGGCGTTGCCCACTTTGTCGGCGGCGTATTGCAGGATGGCGTTCGATTCCCACAGCACAAAGTCGCCATCCACCATCGCCGGCACCGATGCGTTGGGGTTGAGCGCGAGGTAGGCCTCGCCCTTCTGTTCGCCTTTGAAGTAGTCGACGAGCACGAGCTCGAAAGGCGCTCCAATCAACTGCAGTCCGGCCACCACCTTGCGGCAGTTGATGGTAATCGGGTCAGCATGGATTTGCAGGGTCACGCGATGTCTCCTGGGTGGATGGGAAGCCGGCTGACTTGCCTGGTCGGCAGTTTCACGAATTGACCGCGCCAACAGAAGCCAGTCGAATGAGAACGCTTTGTCTTCAGAGCGCGAACACCTGTCCCGATGCCATTGACCAACGACATGCTGACCGCCTTTGTCAAGGTGGCCGATACGCACAGCGTCAGCGCTGCGGCGCTGGCTTTGGGTGTGGGCAAAGGGCTGGTCAGCAAGCGCATTGCGCAGCTGGAGGCAGCGGTTGGCGCAACCCTGTTCGCGCGCAGTACGCGTCGTTTGGCGTTGACGCCGGCCGGTGACGCCTACCTGGTGGGTGCCCGCGGTGCGCTGCATGAGCTGGCCACGGCGCAGGAGCGCTTGCGCGAGCTGCGGGTGCAACTCAGTGGTGAGATCCGATTGACCGCGCCGGTTTCCTGGGGCCAGCGTGTACTGGCCAAACGGCTGCCCGACTTCCTGCAACTCCACGCCGCAATCCAGATCGATCTCGAGTTGAGCGACCGGCTGATGGACGTGGCCCACGAGCGGGTTGACATTGCATTGCGCTGGTCGACCGCGACGGCACGACAAGGACTGGCGACGGTGGCGGTGGCCGAGGTGAGCTGGCTGATGGCCGCGTCGCCTGCCTATCTGGAGACCATGGGCTGCCCGCAGCATCCGGCCGACCTGGCGGGCCATCCCTGCCTGTGCTACTGGCGTGAGAGTGGCGATGACCGTTGGCTGCTGGCGCCCGCTGCCGGCGGCTCGAACTGCAGCGTGCAGGTGGGCAGCCGCTACCACGTCAACAACCCGGACGCGGTGGCCGACGCGGCTCTGGCCGGGCTGGGCATTGCATTGCTGCCGGGCTATCTGTGCACCGGCGCGCTGGCCGAAGGCCGCTTGGTTCGGGTGCTGCCAGAGTGGGTGCCGCAGACCAAGTTCGGCCACCGCATCATGGCGGTGGCCGCGCCGGAACGGCTGGCACTGGCGCGCAACCAGGCCTTGCTGCATTTTTTGCAGCACGCACTCGCTTGAAGCGATCGGACCCCTGCGCCTGAGCACGGCCGAGTGCCGGCGAACCGACGGCGCGCGTTGACCCGGTGGTCCGCGTGGACGCGCTGTGGCCGGCGTCGGCTGCGAGTGAGCTGCGCGCGGGGCATCGACGTGCTGCTCGCGCAAGCGGAGCAAGGCTTTGCCGGTGGCGCGCAACCGCGCTCGGCGGGCGTGCGTCGTCATGCTGCGGCGAATGGCATTGCCGATGAGCCATCGCCGATCACGGCCGCCGGCTTCGCTTTCAGGGGCGCTCCCGGCGACGACCCAGTGGCCACCACCGGCCTGATCGCCAGCGGCGCCAACCTGGTCACAGCGTGCACGGGTAGGCCGGGCCTGGCACTTTCGATGCCGAACCCCTCGCGCCAGACCACCTGCGGCAGGCGCTGCTACCCGGCCACCCGATCGGCAGATATCGGCAGACATCGGCTGCCACAATGCTGGCCATGAAATACCTGCACACCATGGTCCGCGTGACCGACATCGAGGCCTCGCTGGCTTTCTACCGCGACGCGCTGGGGCTGGAGGTGTTGTCCCGCAAGGACAACGAGGCCGGGCGTTTCACGCTGGTCTTCCTGGCTGCGCCGGGTGACCACAGCGCCCAGGTCGAGCTGACCTACAACTGGCCGGCGGCCGACGGCCAGGCTCAGACCTATGCCGGCGGCCGCAATTTTGGCCACCTGGCCTACGCCGTGCCCGACATCTACGTCGCCTGCGCGCGTTTGCAGCAGCATGGCGTGACCGTGCTGCGCCCGCCGCGCGATGGCCGCATGGCCTTTGTGCGCTCACCCGACCAGATCTCGATCGAACTGCTGCAGGACGGCCCCGCGCTGGCACCCGCCGAGCCCTGGGCGTCGATGGCCAACAGCGGCAGCTGGTAGCCAGCGGCCGCGCTTCGGTGCCGCCTTGCCGGTTCAGGGCAGGTCAGCGCGGCACGATCTTCACGCCCGCCAGCTGCTCCTGCGCCAGCACCAGGGCCGGCACATAGGCCTTGCCATGGCCCAGCGCGCTGGCCAGCGTGAGCGATTGATGCACCGCCTCACCCACCACGGTGGGCACGGCCATGTCTTCGGCCAGGTGGGTGTAGTAGCGCACGTCCTTGCGCGCGTTGTCGAGCTCGAAGATCAGGCCCGTCAGGTCGCCGTCCAGCGTCTTGGCCATGCCCTGGAACAAGCCTGAATTGAGGCCGCCGGCCGAGACCACGGCGCGCAGCTGCTGCAGGTCAACGCCGGCCCGCTTGCCCACGGCAAAGGCCTCGGCGGTGGCGGTGCACACCGCCTGCGACATGAAGTTGTTGAGCAGCTTGATGACATGGCCGCTGCCCGGGCCGCCGACATGGAACACGTTCTCGGCAAAGCAGCGCAGCAGCGGCTCCAGGCGGGCAAAGACCTCGGCCTCGGCACCGACCATCACGTTCAGACGGCCCGCTTCGGCCTCGACCGGGGTGCGGGTCAGCGGCGCGTCGACAAAGGCCACACCAGCGGCCTCGCATTCGGTGCGCAGAACGCGGGTGGCTGCGGGCTCGCTGGTCGAGCAGTCGACCACGATCAAACCCTTGCGTGCGCCCGCCAACAGACCTTGCGGGCCATGCACGACCGACGCCACCTCCGGCGAGCCGGTGACGCAGATGAAAACGATCTCGCAGGCCTGGGCCAGCGCGGCCGGGTGTTAGGCGCGGAGCGCACCGGCCTGCAGCAGATCGGCCACCCGCTCGGCATTGCGGTTGACGGTGAGCTGGAGCGCGTGACCCTGCTTGATCAGGTTGCGGGCCATGCCGTGGCCCATGAGGCCGGACGCTCCGATGAATCCAATGTTTGCCATGTGGCCGCTGTCGTGGGGTGATGAGAGCGGTCATGATCTCACGGGCCGTTTGGCGCAGGCCAATGAGACACTGAGGCCATGGCAGTGCACGACGATCGCGCGTCCCACCCCTCAACAACGGTGTCCAGCTGGCTGCATTGGCCGTCGGTGCTGGGCATGGCCCTGGTGCTGCTGGTGGCTGCCTTGATGGGCTGGCAGCAGGGTCGGCAGCACCATCAATTGCAGGCCGAGCGTCTGGCAGCGGTGGCTCAACTGCGCCAGCAGGCCTTGCAGTCGGCGCTGGCCGGCCGCTTGAGCATGGCCAGGTACCTGGCTGCCAGCCCCCTGTGGGCCGAACTCTACTTGCAACCCGGCAAGTCTGAACCCACGGCGGTCGCCAATGGCGCCGTGATCAGCGGCGCGCAGCGCTTGCAGCAGCGCGCTGCCGCCTTCGGCCTTGCCAATGGCTACGAGCTGGCCTTGGTGCTCGACGCCCAAGGCGCCCAGGCCGCGCCGACAGCACCGGACCCAGGCGGCGGCGTGCCGCTGTTGCCGGCGCTGCAGGACGCCGCGCGCGAGGCCTTGGCCACCAACCAGGTGGTGCTCACCGTGCTGTATCGGCCCGACGGCCCGGGCAAGCCCTGGCGTCTGGACCTGGTGATTCCCCTGCTGGTCACCGGCAAGCCGGCGCAGGTCGCGGTGGTGCTGCGTCTGGATCCGAGCCTGGACCTGTTCAGGCCGCTGGCCGACTGGCCAGCGCCCAGCGCCAGCGCCGAGATTTTGCTCTGGCAGCAGCAGGGCCCGCTGCTGCAAGCGGTGGCCGGCTTTCGACTGCGGCCCGAGGCCGTCAACGGGTTGAGCCTGCCTTGGGCGACCGGTGATTCGGGTTTGTCCAGAGTGGTGCGTGGCGAGCAGGCGCCCGGACAGGCTTTCGAGGCCGCCAGCTACAGCGGCCGGCAGGCGCTGTCCATGGTGCTGCCCGTGGCCGGCAGCCCGTGGTGGCTGGTGGCCAAAGTCGACAGCAGCGAGATCCGGGCCCAGGCCCTGCCCACGCAGGCCTGGATTGCTGCGACCGCGCTGGCCTTGATGCTGGCCCTGGTTCTGCTGGGCCGCCAGCAGTCACAGCGTCAGGCGCTGAGCCAGGTTCAGGCCCTGGCCGCTGTGCAGCGCCAGCGCCTGGACGCATTGGCCTTGCTCGAGGCCGTGGCGCTGCACTCCACCGACGCCATCTACGCCAAGGACCTGGCCGGGCGCTACCTGTTCTACAACCCGGAAGCCGCCCGACTGAATGGCAGCCGCAGCGAAGACGTTCTGGGCCAAACCGACGAGGCCATTTTCCCGCCCGAGGTGGCCCAGCGGCTGGTGGCCAACGACGCGGCGGTGCTGGCCGGGCGCGCAGCGCAGACCTTCGAGGAGAGCCTGGCCACCGTGGATGGTCAGATCACCTTTCTGGCCACCAAGGCGCCGCTGCTCGACGGGCAGGGACAGCTCATTGGCGTGTTTGGCATCTCGCGCAACATCAGCGCGCTGGTGCGGGCCAGGGCCGAACTAGAGGCGCAGCGCCAGTTGCTTGAAGAAGCGGTGCAAATGCGGACGGCCGAACTCAGCCAGGCCAATGCCTCACTGGCCGATGCCGAACGCTTCATCCGCGCCGTCACCGACGGTCTGCCCGGTCGCGTGGCCTATTGGGGCAGCGACGGACGTTTGCGCTATGCCAACCGCGCCTGGTACCAGCATTTCGGTCTGCAGCTGGAGCAAGTCGTCGGCCGCACCGTCGCCCAAGCGCAGGGCCAGTCGCATTGGGAGTTGGTCAAAGGCCATTTCAATGCGGCGCTAAGTGGCCAGGCGCAGCATTTCGAACGCAGCGCGCTGGCCGAAACGGGCGAGAACACGGTGTCGCAGGTGCATTTTCTTCCCGACATGGTCGACGGCCAGGTCCGCGGCGTGATCGCCATGGCCTTCGACATCTCCAGCCTGAAGCAGGCCGAGGCCACGGCCCGGGACTCGCGCGACGAAGCCCGCGCCGCCAGTCAGGCCAAGAGCGCGTTCCTGGCCAACATGAGCCATGAGATCCGCACCCCGATGAACGCCATCATCGGCCTGGCCCATCTGATGCGGCGCGACAGCGGTGACGCGCTGCAGCGCGACCGCATCGACAAGCTCTCCGCCGCAGCCGAACACCTGCTGCGGCTGATCAGCGACGTGCTGGACCTGTCCAAGATCGAGGCCGGCAAGCTCACGCTGGAAGACAGCGTGTTCGCCGTTGACGCGTTGCTGTCGCGGGTCTGCGAGATGGTGGCCGACCGCGCCCGGGCCAAGGGCCTGGAACTGATTCTGGATGCCGACCACCTGCCCGAACTGCTGGTCGGAGACGCGACCCGGCTGTCGCAGGCCCTGCTCAACCTGCTGGCCAATGCGGTGAAGTTCACCGACCACGGCTGGGTGCGCGTGCGTGCCGAGCGGCTGCGTGAACTGGACGGACGCATGCTGGTGCGCTTCGAGGTCCGCGACACCGGCCTGGGCATCGAGGCCGAGCACCAGGCCCGGCTGTTTGCGGCCTTCGAGCAGGCCGACCAGAGCACCAGCCGGCGCTATGGCGGCACCGGCCTGGGTCTGGCGCTGACGCGCAAGCTGGCTGAGCTGATGGGCGGCGAAGCGGGCCTGAGCAGCGAGCCCGGCCAGGGCAGCAACTTCTGGTTCACCGCCTGGCTGGGCATGGCCGAGGCCGAGCAGGGGCAGCCGTCGACGGCCTGTGAACCGGCGCTGCAGAACCTGCAGGCCCTGTTGGTCGACGACCTGGCGGAATCCAGGCTGGCCCTGCGCGACCGCCTGGAGTGGCTGGGCCTGAAGGTCGACATGGTGGCCTCGGGCAAAGACGCGATCGACATCGTGCAACGCCGTCTGACGGCCGGCCAGGCCTATGACCTGCTGCTGATCGACTGGCGCATGGCACCGATGGACGGCCTCGTCACGCTGCGTCAGCTGCGTGCGCTGGCCGGCAGCGGTTTGCCGCCGGCCTTGCTGGTTACCGCCTACGACAACCCCACGCTGCGCGAACAGGCCATGGCTGCCGGCTACCGCGAGGTGCTGGTCAAGCCGATCAGCGCCTCCGTCCTGCACGACGGCCTGTTGCGCCTGCTGCGACGCATTCGGCTGCCAGCACGCGCGGGCCAGGCCAGCACCGGGCAGGCCGAGGCTGTGCTGCGCGCTCGCACGCAGCGGGCCACGGTGCTGCTGGTTGACGACAACCCGATCAATCTGGAAGTGGCCACGGCCTTGCTGCAATCGGTGGGCCTGCAGGTGGTCCAGGCCAGCGACGGTGCACAGGCGTTGGCCCTGGCCACCTCGGACACCCCGCCCGACCTGGTGCTGATGGACGTGCAGATGCCGATGATGGACGGCCTGTCCGCCACCCGCGCCATCCGGGCGCTGCGCGGGCCTGGCCTGCCGATACTGGCGATGACTGCCAATGCCATGGGCGATGACCGCCGCGACTGCCTGGCCGCCGGCATGGACGACCACCTGGCCAAACCAGTGGACCCTGAACGCCTGTACAGCCTGCTTCAGCGCTGGTTGCCAGCCGTCCATCCGGAACCAGCGCAGCGGGCGCATGCCGCTGTCGTTGAGGGCCCGGCCGAAAGCGGCGGCCTGCCAGCGCCGGGCGCGTCAGGTTCTGCCTTGCAGCAGGCTTTGCAGGCCCTGCCAGATTTCGACGCCAGCGGGCTGTTCCAGCGCCTGTCCGGGCGCGAGGCCCTGGTGCTCAAGGTGCTGCAGGGCTTTGTCCAGCAATACGCCCAGGGCATGCCTGCGCTGGTGTTGCCCGAAGCCAGCGACCAGGCCCTGGCCGGGGCTGCCCACTCGCTGCGCGGCGCGGCGGCAACCCTGGGCGCCCTGGGTCTGCAGCGACAGGCCACTGCGCTGGAATTGCGGGCCCAGGCCGAGCCGGGCAGGGAAGCCAATGTGCCGGCCTTGCGCCAACAGGCGGTGGCGTTGAACCAGGCCCTGCGCGCGCTGGTGGCGCAGTTGGCGAGCGCACTGGCCCGGGCCGAGATGGCCGATGGTGGGCCGGCGGACTGAGAGGTTGAGAGTCTTTCACCCATGCCCGCCAGGCACGCCAAAACACCCCGGCTCGTCGTTGCAAATGCTCGCCATAGCCCGAGCTATGGCTGTGCGTTGCGCCTAGATCCGGGACGTTTTGACGCACCGTTCGGGCACGGCCGAAAAACTCTCAACCTCTGAGCCGGCCACCGCCAACCCAGCCGCTCGCTCAGGCCACCCGCCCGAACCACCACACGCTGAGGCCCCCGGCCAGCAGGACCAGCAGCGCGCCAGCCAGCGCAAACAGCGCGCTGATCTCGGTTTCCTTGGTCTCGACCACCAGCCGGCTGGACAGGCCCTGGTAGACCTGCTTGAGGTCTTCGGCCGTGCCGGCGTAGAAGTAATTGCCCCGGGTCAGGTTGGCGATGTTCTTCAGCGTTTCTTCGTCCAGGCGCACGCGCATGCTCCAGCCCTCGAAGCCGATGATCTCGCCGGCCTTGGTGCCTATGCCCACGGTGAACACCTTGATGCCGCGCTCGGCGGCCATTCGCGCGGCCTCGAGTGGATCGGGCCCGGTGGTGCGCTGGCCGTCGGTGAGCAGGATCACGGCGGCCGAGCCGAAAGAGCCCGGCTCCACCGGCGTAAAGGGTTTTTTCTCCTTCTTCTCGCCCGGGGCCGGCGGCATCGCACGCTGGCCGGTGATCTGCGACAGGTCGATGCCGTCGTCCGGAAACAGCGTGGCCAGCGACAGCACGATGCCCGAGCCGATGGCCGTGCCGCGCTGGAGCTGAAAGCGGTCGATCGCGGCCACCACATCTTCGCGGCTGAAGGTGGGCGCCTGCACCACCGCCGCCGTGCCGGCGAACGAGACCACGCCGATGCGCACGCTGCGCGGCAGCCCGGCCACAAAGGCCTTGGCCGCTTCTTGTGATGCGATCAGCCGGTTGGGCTGCACGTCGGTGGCGCGCATGCTGCCCGACACATCCATCGCCAGCACGATGGTTTCTTGTTGCGACGGCAGCTTCAGCCGCGCCATCGGCCTGGCACTGGCCAGCAGCAGCACCGCCACGGCCAGCAGCAGCAGCGCCGGTGGCAGGTGGCGGCGCCAGCCCGGGCCCCTGCCCATGGCCTGCTTGACCAGGGCCACGCTGGCAAAGCGCACCGCGTTCTTGCGCCGGCGGTTCAGCAGCCACAGGTAGACCGCCACCAGCAGCGGCAGCAGCAGCAGGGTCCACAGCAGTTCGGGCCATTGCCAGCTCATCGGGGCGTTCATGGTGGCGGCGTCTTTCAGGCGGTGGCCGGCAGGCGTGCGCCCGGGCCCAGGCGCAGGCGCTGGCGGCGCAGGCCGACCCAGCGCAGCAGGGCCGCCAACAGGTCGTCGTCGGTGGCCAGTTCCAGGGTGTCGACGCCGGCACTGGCCAGGTCCTGCCGCAGCGCCGATTCCTGCGCGGAGGCCAGGGCCTCGAAGCGTTGCTGGAACGCCGGGTCCTGCGTGTCCACCAGCAATTGCTCGCCGGTCTCGGCGTCTTGCAGGGTCACCAGGCCCAGGTCGGGCAGGGCCAGTTCCAGCGGGTCGTAAAGGCGCACGGCCAGCACTTCATGGCGTCTGGCCAGCCGACCCAGCGCGGCCGACCAGCCCGGCGCGCTGATGAAGTCCGACACCACAAAGACCAGGGAGCGGCGCTTGATCAGTGCTTCGGCACGACCCAGCAACAAGGCCAGGTCGGTGCCCTGGCCGGTGGTCGGCCGGCCGGAGGCTGGGGGCTGCTCGCGCATGCGGCGCAACAGCTGCAGCACCTGGGTCCGGCCGCTGCCCGGCGGCAGCACACCATGCACCTCATGGCCATAAAGCAGGGCGCCCACGCGGTTGCCGTACCGCGTCAGCAGCCGGGCCAGGGTGGCGACGAAGCCCTCGCTGACGCCGAGCTTGGTGCGCTCACCCGAGCCGAAATCAACGCTGCCCGACAGGTCCAGCAGGAACCAGGCCGTCAGGTCGCGGTCTTCGGTGTACTGGCGCACATGCACCTGCTGCAGGCGGGCGGTGACGTTCCAGTCGATGTGGCGCACATCGTCGCCCGGCTGGTATTCCCGCAGGTCGGCCAGGTCCAGCCCGGCGCCGCGCCACAGCGTGCGGTGGTCGCCCTGCAGCAGGCCGTCAAGCCGGCGCAGCACGGTCCATTCCAGCCGCTGCAGCAGTTGCTCGGGCGAACCGGCCACTGCTGCTGTGGCCGGCTCAGTCGTTGCCGGGCGCATGCTGCATCGGCTTGTCGGGCACCGGAATGCGGGCCATCAGCCGGGCGATCAGCGCGTCTGCGCTCAGGCCCTCGGCCAGGGCCTCGTAGCTCAGCACCAGTCGGTGGCGCAGGGTGTCGGCGGCCAGGTCGGTCAGGTCCAGCGGCAGCACATAGGCGCGGCCGCGCAGAAAGGCCAGCGCCCGCGCGGCCTCGACCATGGCGATGCTGGCCCGGGGGCTGGCGCCGTAGCTGAGGTACTTGGCCAGTTCCGGCAGGCCATGGGCTGCTGGTCGGCGGCTGGCGCCAACCAGCTTGACGGCGTACTGGATCAGGCTGGGGTCGACATAGACCTGGCGGCATTGCTGCTGCAACTCGGCCAGCTGGCCGGTGCTGGCCACGGCATTGACCTGCACGGGCGGGCCGATGACCCGCTGCACGATGACGAACTCTTCGTCGTCGGCCGGGTAGTCCACCAGCACCTTCATCATGAAGCGGTCGAGC
The DNA here is from genome assembly GCA_031417735.1 of Betaproteobacteria bacterium. Taxonomy (GTDB): domain Bacteria; phylum Pseudomonadota; class Gammaproteobacteria; order Burkholderiales; family Burkholderiaceae_C; genus Pseudaquabacterium. Next base: position 9,067 of record JANOWE010000016.1, on the reverse strand, counting down.
TGGGCTTCGGGCAGCGGGTAGGTGCCTTCGGTCTCGATCGGGTTCTGCGTGGCCATGACCACGAACGGCGCTGGCAGCTTGTGGGTTTCACCGGCGATGGTCACCTGGCGCTCCTGCATCACCTCCAGCAGCGCGCTCTGCACCTTGGCCGGCGCGCGGTTGATCTCGTCGGCCAGCAGCAGGTTGGCAAACACCGGGCCCAGGTTGGTGCCGAACTCGCCCGTTTTCTGGTTGTAGATGCGTGTGCCCACCAGGTCGGCCGGTACCAGATCGGGCGTGAACTGGATGCGCTTGAAGCTGCCGCGCAGCGTGGCCGCCAGCGTGCGCACGGTCAGGGTCTTGGCCAGGCCGGGCACGCCCTCGACCAGCAGATGGCCCTGGGCCAGCAGCGCGACCATCACCCGTTCCAGAAAGCGGTCCTGGCCGACGACCACGCGCTTGACCTCGTAGAGCAAACGCTCCATCAGCGTGGCGGCTTCGGGCGCGGTCTGGTCGAGGCTGGGCATGGGCGGGGTTCCAGGAGGGCAGGGTCAGAACGGCGGCATGCCGGCGGCCGCGGCGGCGTTTTCGATCGGCACGGCAAAGCCGATGCCGATGAAGGTGCGCTGGCGGTTCGGGTTCATGATGGCGGTGACGATGCCCACCACATGGCCGTCCAGCGTGACCAGCGGGCCGCCCGAATTGCCGGGGTTGGCCGCAGCGTCGAACTGGATCAGGTTGGTCAGGATGCGCTGGCCCTCGGGCGAGCGGAACTCGCGCTTCAGGCCCGAGACCACGCCGGTCGAGGCCGACGGCCCGATGCCGAACGGAAAGCCCACCGCGACCACGCCGTCGCCCGGCGACAGGCCTTGCGTCGAGCGCAGCGTGGCGGCATGCAGGTCGTCCGGGATGGTCTTGGCCTGCAGCACGGCGAGGTCGTTTTCGGGCTGCAGGCTGACCACCACGGCCTCGGATTCACTGCCGTCGAAGAAGGTGACCATGATGCGCCTGGCGCCGGCCACCACATGCAGGTTGGTCAGGATCAGGCCCTTGTCGACCACCACCACGCCGGTGCCCACGCTGCGGCCCTGATCGGCCCTGCCGCCCTTGCCGCCAGGTGCGGCCTCAAGGCTGTCGTCGGGGCTGGTCTGGGCGCCGCGCGCCTGCCGATTCTGTCGATGGCCCTTGGCCTTGCTGTCCGGCGGGCCGGGCTTTGCGGCGCCCGGTTTGGCCTTGTCCGCCGGTGAGGCTTGCGCAGCAGGGGCGTCGTCGTCGCTGGCCTGTTCGCCGACAACGCGCACCACCGACGGCAGGATCGCTTCATAAGCCGCCGCCTCGGCCGAGGCCAGCGGTTCCTTGGCGATCGACTCGCGCATCGCCACGTCGATCTGTTCCATCGTCGGCACCCGCTGCGTCTGCTGCTGCCAGGCTGGCCAGCCCGCCACGGTGGCCAGGGCCAGCATGGCCAGGGCCCACAGCCAGCGCTCATGCCGCCGCAGCCGGCGGCGCAGACGCAGCCCGAAGCGGGCGTCGGGAGGGTTGGCCTGCGCAGGGCTGCCGGTCGGTTCCGCAGCCCCGGCAACCGCGCCGGAGATCAAAGGCAGCCCCGTCGGGAGCAGGACCCGGCGCTGTGCCGAACGGCTGTACAGCGGTGTGCGGTTCATGGTCAGCGGTCTGGGCGGTCGGACGCCGACCGCAGTGCTCTGCACAGTATCACGGCGCTACGGCGATTGCAGCCGCGTCAAACCCGGCGGCCCCAGGACTCAAGGGCTCGCCAGCAGGCATGATCGCGCCATGCCCGAGCCCGACCGCACCGCGCTGCGCTGGACCGACAGCCATTGCCACCTGGACGCCGCCGAGTTCGATGCCGACCGCAACGCGGTGCTGCAGCGTGCGGCCGCAGCCGGCGTGACCATGCAGGTGCTGCCGGCCGTGTGCGCGGCCAATTTCGCCACCGTGCGGGCGCTGGCACACCGGCATGGTCTGGCGTACGCGCTGGGCATCCACCCGCTCTACACCGGCCAGGCCGCCGACGCCGATCTGGACAGGCTGGCGACCGAGTTGCAGCAGCACCGCGACGACCCCCGTCTGGTGGCGGTGGGTGAAATCGGCCTGGACGGCTTCGTGCCCGGCCTGGACTGGAACCGCCAGCAGCGCTTCTACCGGGCCCAGCTGACGATCGCGCGCGACGCCGGCCTGCCGGTGATCCTGCATGTGCGGCGTTCGGCCGACGCGCTGCTGGCCGGCCTGCGCCGCTGCGCCGTGGCCGGTGGCATCGCCCATGCCTTCAACGGCAGCCAGGTCCAGGCCGATGTGTTCGTGGGCCTGGGCTTCAGGCTGGGTTTTGGCGGCGCGATGAGCTTTGATCGCGCGCTGCAGATCCGCCGCCTGGCCAGCACGCTGCCCGAGACCGCGCTGGTGCTGGAAACCGACGCGCCCGATATCCCGCCGCACTGGCTGTACCGCACGGCAGCGCAGCGCGCGGCCGGCCAGACCAGCCGCAACGAGCCGGCCGAGTTGCCGCGCATCGCCGCCACGCTGGCCGGGCTGCGCGGCTGGTCGTTGGCAGAAACCGCGGCCGTGACCCGTGCCAATACCCTGGTCGCCTTGCCCCGGCTGGCCGCGCTGTGAGCGGCCCGCCAACCGGGCAGCCGGCAGCGCCCTTGACCGGCCTGGCACCGGTGGTCGACCTGAACACCCGGCTGCTGGTGCTGGGCAGCTTTCCGGGCGCGGCGTCGCTGCAGGCGCAGCAGTACTACGGCCACCCGCGCAACCAGTTCTGGCCCATCATGGCCGCGCTGTTGTCGGTGGACCTGCCGGCCCTGGACTATGACCAGCGTCTGCAGTGCATGGTCGAACAGGGCGTCGGGCTTTGGGATGTCTACGCCAGCTGCCGCCGTCAGGGCAGCCTGGACAGGGCCATCGAACAGGCCGCACCCAATGACCTGGCCGGCCTGGCCGCGCGGCTGCCCGCGCTGCAGGCCATCGCCCACAACGGCGCTGAATCGGCCAAGGCCATGCGCATCACCGGCGCACTGGGCCTGCCGGTGGTCCGTCTGCCCTCCACCAGCCCGGCCAACGCCGGCTGGTCCTTTGACCGCAAACTGGCCGCCTGGCGCGCCGTGTTTGACCGCCACGACATTCGATGAGCAAGCGCAAACAACAAACCGAACTGGCTGGCGCCACCCTCAGTGAATTCGAGGGCGTGCGCTACCTGCACCTGGGCAGCCCGTGGGTGCAGGGCGCCATGCGGCTGCGCAAGCCGCAGGCGCTGGAGCTGGACTACATCCAGCGCATGATGGCCTGGATGCTGTGGCGGCCGCAGGCCGAGGTCAGCGCCGGCCACGCCGTGCAGCTGGGCCTGGGCGCGGCGTCCATCACCCGCTTCTGCCACCAGACCATGGCCATGCGCTGCACGGCGGTGGAGATCAACCTGTCGGTGATCCTGGCCTGCCGGCTGTGGTTTGCGCTGCCCGACGACAGCCCGCGCCTGCAGGTGGTCGAGGCCGACGCCGGCGCCTGGGTCCAGCAGCCTCAGCATGCCGGCAGCGCCGAGGTGCTCTGCGTCGACCTCTACGACGATGACGCCGCCGCGCCGGTGCTCGACGATGAAGTCTTCTATGCCGCCTGCCAGCGCCTGCTGGCGCCGGGTGGGCTGATGGCCGTGAACCTGTTCGGCCGCGACGCCAGCCTGGCCCGCAGCAGCGCGCGCATTGCCGCCGCCTTCGGTGCCGACCAGGTCTGGCAACTGACGCCGACCAAGGAGGGCAACACGGTGGTCATCGCCGCCAAGGGCGTGCAGGTGCCCGACCGCGAGACCCTGACCGCGCGCGCCCAGGCCATCGAAGCGCGTTTTGGCCTGCCAGCGCGGCGCTGGCTGCGCATGGTCAAGCCCTGGCAGCCGGTGGCTTGACGCGTGCGCCGGTGCCGGTGGCCACGCCTACTCTGCGCCCACCTTGCCGCGTAGCGCCTTGGTCTGGCCGCGCTGGACCTTGCCCTTGAGCCGACGCAGCTTGGAGCCCAGCGTGGGCCGGGTCGCACGGCGCGGCTTTTCCACCTTGGCCGCCTGCCGGATCAGCCCATGCAAGCGGTCCACCGCGTCGGCGCGGTTGCGTTCCAGGCTGCGGTGCGACTGGGCCTTGATCACCACCACACCGTCGCCGGTGATGCGCTGGTCGCCCAGGGCCAGCAGCCTGGCCTTGACGGCATCGGGCAGCGAGCCCGCGACAATGTCGTAGCGCAGGTGCACTGCGTTGCTGACCTTGTTCACGTTCTGCCCGCCCGCACCCTGGGCCCGGATGGCGCTGAACTGCAGTTCGTCTTCGCGCGGTTGCAGCGCGGTGGGCATGTCGGCGGGGCTGGTCATCGGGACTGAGAGTGGGTCGGTTAACCGGGTTGTTCCGGACTGCGATTCTGGGCGCTGGGAACAAAGAACATGTTTGAAGCCTTTGGCATTGCCGACTTTGGCGCCTTTGTGGTCGCGGTACTGGTCTTCCTGGCCATTCCAGGCCCGGGCAATCTGGCCTTGATCACGTCCACCAGCAAGGGTGGGCTGCGCGGTGGTTTTGCCGCCACGGCTGGTTTGATCGCCGGCGACCAGGTGCTGATGTGGCTGGCCGTGGCCGGCGTGGCCGCGCTGCTGGCCACGTCACCCCTGCTGTTCACTGGCGTGCAGTGGCTGGGCGCGGGCTATCTGGCCTGGCTCGGCTGGCGGCTGCTGCGCGCCAAACCGGGCGACGCACCGCCGGTGACGATCAGGCTCGGCCACTATTTCCGCCAGGCCCTGGCCATCACCTTGCTCAACCCCAAGGCCATCGTGTTCTACATGGCTTTCTTCCCGCTGTTTGTCGACCCGGCGCGCCACCCCGGCCTGCTCAGCTTTGCCATCATGGCCGCCACCATCGCGGGGCTGACCCTGGCCTACGCCAGCGGGGTGGTGCTGCTGACCTGGCGCTTTGCCGACCGCCTGCGCGCCAGCCCGGCACTGCTGCGCTGGGGCAAGCGCGTGGCAGGCACGCTGCTGCTGGGCTTCGGGCTGAAACTGGCACTGGGCAAATAGCCGCCACCGGGTCAGCAGCCCACGGCCTGGCCATCCCGGCGATGGTCCGAGCCGGCGGCATACACCGGCTCGTCGCTGCCGGTGTCGGCATCGTCCAGCCGCCGGATCAGTTGCGCACTGCCGAAGTCGAGGTTGCCCGGCGCGGCCACCACCGGTGCATGGCCCAGGGCGCGCAGGCCGGCCACCACGTCGGCCGGCACCGTGGGCTCCAGCGTCAGCGTGGCAGCGTCGTTGATGCGCCAGCGCGGCGCGTCCGACGCCGCCTGCGGGTTGTGGCCTTCCACCAGATGGCGCAGCAGCATCTGCACATGGCCCTGAGTCTGCATGTTGCCGCCCATCACGCCAAAGGCCATCACGGGTTTGCCGTCGCGGGTGACAAAGGCCGGGATGATGCTGTGCAGCGGCCGCTTGCCACCCGCGACCTGATTGACATGGCCGGGCGTGGTGACAAAGCCGGTGGCCCGGTTGTGCAGCGCGATGCCGGTGCCAGGCACCACCACGCCCGAGCCAAAGCCTTTGTAGTTGGACTGGATGAACGAGACCATCATGCCCTGGGCGTCGGCCGCGCACAGGTACACCGTGCCGCCGCTGGCGGGCTGTCCGGCGGGGTAGTGGCCGGCGCGCAGCGGGTCGATCAAGGCCGCTCGTCGTTTGAGGTAGGCCGGCTGCAACAGTGCCTGCGGCGCCAGGCGCATGTGCTCGGCATCGGCCACATGGGTCTGCAGGTCGGCAAAGGCCAGGCGCATGGCCTCGATCTCAAGATGCATGCGCGCGGCCGAGCCGGGCGCGGTGGCATCAATGGGCAGATGTTCAAGCAGCCCCAGCGCGATCAATGCGCCCAGGCCCGAGCCATTGGGCGGGATCTCGTGCACCTGGTGGCCACGAAAATCCACGCTCACGGGCTCTACCCATTCGGCCCGGTGCGCGGCCAGATCGTCGGTGCTCAGCGCCGCGCCATGCACTGCCGCGAACGCGGCGATGCGCTGCGCCAGCGCGCCACGGTAGAAACTTTCGCCCTTGCTGCGCGCAATGGATTCCAGCGTGTCGGCCTGGTCGGCAAAGCGCCACAGCTCACCCACCCGGGGTGCGCGGCCACCGGGCATGAAGGCCTCGAAGCCGGGCTGGTCGGCTAACTCGATCACGGCCGTGGCCCACTGCCGGGCGATCACCGGGCTGACCGGAAAGCCCTGCCGCGCATGGCGCAGCGCGTCGGTGAACAGGTCTTCAAACGGCAGCTTGCCGAAGCGCTGTGACAGCGCCACCCAGGCCGAGACCGTGCCGGGCACGGTCACGCTGTCCCAACCCAGCGGTGGCATCTGGTCCAGGCCGGCAAAGCGCTCGGCCGTCCAGGCGGCGGGCGAGCGGCCGCTGGCGTTCAGGCCCTGCAGTTGCTGGCCGTCCCAGACCAGGGCAAAGGCGTCGCCGCCGATGCCGTTCATGGTCGGTTCCACCACCGTCAGCGTGATGGCGGCGGCCAGCGCGGCATCCACCGCATTGCCGCCCCGGGCAAAGGCGGCGGCACCGGCCTGGGCGGCCAGCGGCTGCGAGGTGGCGACCACGTTGCGGGCCAGCACCGGCTGACGGGCGGAGGGGAAGGGCAGGTTCGGGTTCAAGGCAGGTACTCCTGGTCGGCTGCGGCTGTCGGTGTCTCGGAAGTCAAGGCGCGCAAGCGCTGGTGCGCCGCGTCGTCCCAGGCAATGGGCAACTGGTTTCTGGCCTGCAGATAGTGGTGGGTGAACACGTCGAGATAGGCCTCCAGGACCTGCTCGGCAAGGGCTTCGCCGGCCAGGTTCAGGCACAGGGCGGCCACCTCGCAGGTGCAGAAATGGTCGTCGCGGCGCGACCGGCGCAGCTTGTAGCGGGATACCTGCTCCGGCGCCAGGCTGAGTATGGGCAGCGGGTCCAGGTAGGGACTGCGTCGAAACATCTTGCGGGCCTCGGCCCAGGTGGCGTCCAGCAGGATGAACAGCGGGCGCTTGCCGCTGTCCTGGCCGCCATCTTTGCCGGCATTGCCCGCCATCGCGTCTGAAGGCCAGAGGCGGTGCACCACCCGCTCGGCTGCCGCGTACTCCGCCGGAAACACCACATAGGGCTGCCACTGCGGGTCGCTCAGCAGTGCCAGCAAAGCGGGGTCGGTTTCGGTGCGCGCCCAGCCAAAGGCAAAGGTGTCGGCCACCACGTCGGCAATCAACCAACCCGTGTTACTGGGCTTGAGTGGCTCAATGTCGGCCATCAGCAAACACATGCCCGAGCGCGTGGACATGGGCGAGCGCAGGGCGCACATGCAGTGGCTGGGCAGCAGCCGGCAGCCCGCACACCGCTCCTGCTTGAAGCCACCTCGGGCGAGAAAGGGTTTGCTGCTGCGCGCCAGTCGGGCGGTGCGCAGGCGGGAGACGGCATGGGGCATGCGGCGACGTCAGGAATGGCTTGCCATGGGATCAGCGCCGAGGCCGGCGAGGGCGCCTGACGCATCAAAGGGCCATCGCGCCTGGTCAGCGACCATGGCGCCACGGATTCGAACTTCGCCGTCGGCAAGACCGACCACCAAGAGGGCTTCGGCTGTCAGCTCGGCAAAACCGCCATTCTCAAGCATGCCTTGTCACTCGCGCAGCTCAACACCGCCAGGACGTGCCAGTTCAAGGCCTTGTGCGTCGGCAAGCTGCCGCAGCCCTGCTCTGCGCGCTTGGCGGCCGTGGCATGGGCGCTGCTGGTGTGAACGCGCTGTCCCATGCGCGGGCGCCGGGCCAGGCCCGAGCTGCGGTCTGGCAGCCAAACCTGTCGTCGAATGCGGCGACCGGCGCACTCCGGCCTGGGCGTCCGGCCCAGCCGGACAGCAAGCGCAGCGGCTGAACACGCCGTCCTGACCGGCCAGCATCCTCCTCCCACCGTTAGCATGCCCCCTGTTTGCATCAGGAACTTGACCCCTATGGCCACCAGCCTGCTGGCCTTGCTTGACGACATCAGCGCCGTACTGGACGACGTGGCCACCATGACCAAGGTGGCAGCGAAGAAGACCGCCGGTGTGCTGGGCGACGACCTGGCGCTCAATGCGCGGCAGGTCAGTGGCGTACGCGCTGAACGTGAACTGCCGGTGGTCTGGGCGGTGGCCCGAGGCTCGCTGCTGAACAAGACCATTCTGGTGCCGGCCGCGCTGTTGATCAGCTACTTCGCGCCCTGGATGGTGAGCCCGCTGCTGATGCTGGGCGGCGCCTACCTGTGTTTTGAGGGCGTCGAAAAACTGGCGGAACGCTGCTTGCCCGGCCACGCCCGAGTGCAGCAGCACAGGAAGGCGCTGAGCCAGGCTTTGGCCGACCCGGCGGTCGACCTGCGGGCGGTGGAGAAGGACAAGATCAAGGGCGCGGTGCGCACCGACTTCATCCTCTCGGCCGAGATCATTGCCATCACCCTGGGCACGGTGGCCGGCGCGCCCATGGTCCAGCAATTCACCGTGCTGGCCGGCGTGGCGCTGCTGATGACGGTGGGCGTGTACGGCCTGGTCGCAGCCATCGTGAAGATCGACGACGCCGGCCTGTGGCTCAGCCAGCAGCCCGAGGCAGCCGCAGCCAATGCCTTGGGCCGAGGCCTTCTGTGGGCTGCGCCCTGGCTGATGAAGTTGCTGTCCGTGGCCGGCACGGCGGCGATGTTTTTGGTCGGCGGCGGCATCCTGGTGCATGGTGTGCCGGCGTTGGCGCATGCGGTGGAAGCCTGGGTCGCCGGCCTGGGCGGGCTGGCCGCCACGTTGCTGCCGCTGGTGGTCGACGCGGTGGTGGGCATGGTCGCTGGCGCAGTGGTGCTGGGCGTGGTGACGCTGGTGCAGCGCTGGCGGTCGGGCGCAGCAAGCGCCGCGTAGCCTGGACCTTCAGTCTGGTTGATTTTCGGAAGTCGCCAAGTCAGTGGGCGGTTTGGTCTCGTTGCTGACCTTCGTTTTTGGTTGAAGCCGACGTTCGTTGGCCGGCGCGCTGGCCGAGGCCACCAGGCACCCGGCTGCCTGCGTGTCACCCGGGCCCGGCCTGCCATGCCTGCCGGTAT
>JANOWE010000015.1:0-16061 GCA_031417735.1 Betaproteobacteria bacterium | reverse complement strand
AGCCCATGAAACCTGCCTGCGCCAGGGCGTGGACCTGTGGAAATTCATGCACGAGGCGGTCAACGCGTTCATCGCCAACACCACGCCACCGAGCTTGATGCCCAGGAAGTTGGACGCCGCTCCGACAGGCTGAGCGGCGGCGCTGGGGTGCGGCAGATGTTGGCGCCTGATTCAACTGGGACCAACACACGTTGCTTCTGCGGGGGCACCCCGTGAACACATACGATTGACATGGCGCCTCAGTGTTGGCAGAATCGCCATCATGAAGGCTGAATCCGTTCTCAAAAGACGCGTAGCAGATGCCCATGGTGGCTTCGCAGAGTATGTCGTTTGGCTCTTACCAGAACCCCTCCCACCGTCGGAGCATCCCTATAAATATCGGCTGGCATACGTCATGAATCGTCGTTGTGTAGTTCGATATGACAATGAACGCGGCAAGGGAGATCATCGCCACTTCGATGATCAAGAAGCGGAATACACTTTCTCGTCCCCGCGAAAACTTATCGCGGATTTTGAGTCAGACATCGCGAGGTGGTTAAATGAAAACAGTAACTCTTGATGTATCTACCAGAAATGAAGCAGGTGAAGATTTCATCCGAGCTTGGGAAACCGGCAGGTCTCAAAAGAATGCGCGAATCAGCTTTGAAACTCCTGAGTTGCTATGGAAAGTGCTCACTGCTAGGCGCTGGGAGCTTCTAAAGTCTCTTTGCGGTGCCGGACCAGTATCTATTCGCGAAGCGGCTCGAAGAGTAGGCAAAGATGTCAAAACTGTGCACGGTGATATCACCGCGTTGCTGAATGCAGGAGTTATTGACAGAACCGCTAGCGGTGAGATTGAATTTCCGTATGAAGCAGTCAAGGTTGAATTCTTGCTTCAAGCGGCGTGATGCCTAACCATTCTACAAGGACTCCCCCGAGGGTCAATCAGGCTGTTTGATATTCATAGGTTTTTCTTTCAAAAGCCGGCTGTTTGGCTGTTCGGTATTAGGGGCTGGGATTGAATCCGTTGGTTCCAGGACGTGCGAGAGGGGAGATGCGGTGCGACAGAGAACAGACTGCACATCTACAAACGGCCTTGTTGAGCGGGTGATTTGCGCGGGCCGAGATAAGAACCGCTCAGTTGGGCTCCATTCGCTCCCGAGGTTCGGCGCGATTGCCGTCCCATCGGGTTAGCCGAGTTCACCAACTGCCGGTCTGACCTGTCAGGCATCTCCGAGAGCACGTCTTGGGAGGGAGGATTCAAGGTGAATGGGTTGAAGGGGACCACGCCAAACTCACTCATCAGCCCACGGATGCGGTTGATGCAGGCCGTGCGGGCGGTGACAAACCCCTGCCGGGCCCGGTGCACCATCAGCCGCGACTGCTGCAGTTAGACCGCACAAACACGCTTCTGCGTCAGGCTTGCAGTGTAAATACAAAGTGTGTACACTTGATCCATGCTCAGATTCGAGTGGGATCCCAAGAAGGCAGCGGCAAACCTGCGCAAGCATGGAGTGAGCTTCGAAGACGCGCAAACTGTCTTCGCAGGCGAGAACGCCAAGCTCATCGATGACCCCGACCACTCTGAAGAAGAAGACAGATTTGTCCTTCTGGGTCTAAGCAGCAGCCTCAGATTGCTTGTGGCCTGCCACTGCTACCGATCAGGAGGTAAAGTCATTCGCATTATGTCGGCTCGCAAAGCCGAGGGCCACGAGCGTAACTCCTACCCATGAAAGGCATTTATGCGCGAAGAATATGACTTCACTGCGGCACGTAAGAATCCTTATGCCGCGCAGTTGAAGAAGCCTGTAACAATCCGCCTAGACCAAGACGCACTGACCTATTTCAAGTCGCTTGCAGATGAAACGGGCATTCCCTATCAAAGTCTGATCAATCTCTACCTGCGCGATTGTGCAGCCTCGAAAAAGAAGATCAATCTCGCTTGGGCATAAGGCAATTGGGCTACCAGCAAGTGCGGTCCAACCGGTCATTGGAGGCGGACTGCCTACGGCAGCCGCTCAATTCCAGCGTTAGACGTCGGAGTTCAAAAGTGGTAGCGCAACTGAGCAAGAATCAATGCATCCCCCTCGACTCTCGATACACCATGCGGTGTTCATCGGTAATTCTACGTGACCAAAAACCAGACAACGCTTGCTTCAGTGGCTCGGGCTTCCCAAGCCCAGAGAATGGCTCACGTTTAACTTCCTGGATCAGTTTGTAGATCCGCTCTACCATGTTTCGGTCTTGCTTCTGCCAGTATAAACAGTCGTACCAGGCCTCGTCTGAGAAGACCAACTTCATTGCGGCAACTCTCGCTCAGTTCCTTGTGCTGCGGTCAGCTGCGATACAGATGAAAGAAGCCGCTTAGCATTCGCAGGGCTACGCAAAAGAAACGCTGTTTCCTCAAGTGCCTTGTAATCTTCAAGTGAAAGCATCACAACGGACTGCTCTCCGTTGCGAGTAATGATCAGTGGCTCGTGGTCGTCGCAAACACGATCCATTGTCTTGGCCAAGTTCGCTCGTGCAGTGATGTAGGCGATCGCATCTATCAAAGGGCTCCTATGCACGTGTACGTTTTGTTGTACATGTTCAGCTTGCCGCATTGCAAGTACGGTCCGCCCCGCTGCCGGCGTCCGCTTAGCTTTACTACAAGGGCCCCGCCTGTCAAGCGGCACAATGCATGAATTTGTCGCGCAGCGATAAATTCATGGGGCCTTGCTTGGTTTTGTAGGTCGCCGTCCGGCTTGACCGGGCGTTGACTGGCAGCAGAAGGGTGCGGACTGGAGAAACTACAAACAGTCATTGAGCGGCCGATTCTTGCTGGCTGCAGACCCCGATGAAAGACGCCCGTGGGGACCCATTCGTTAGTCGAGTTTGTCAGGCCTTGCGGCTCGCCAGAGGCTCCTTGAGATAACCGGTCATTCCCACTTCGTTAGACGCCGCGGAGATCGCATTCCAAGCTTTGCGATGGTTGACGGAACGTACTGGAGCGCGTACGATGCGGATAGCAGGAGATCGCAATGAAGGTGCTAACAGCAAGTGAAGCGCGAGCCAACCTTTACAGGTTGATAGATCAAACCGCAGAGTCTCACTCTCCAATATTAATTACGGGAAAACGTGGGGGCGCGGTTTTAGTTTCCGAAGAGGACTGGAGCGCCATTCAGGAAACGCTATTTCTACTATCTATTCCAGGTATGCGCGAATCCATAAAGGAGGGCAGGGCAGAGCCAATTGGCGAGTGTGCCAAGGAACTAGACTGGTGAGCTGGAAGGTATTTTTTGCCAAGCAAGCGCAGAAGGATGCCAAGAAGTTGGCGGCCTCTGGACTGAAGGCGAAAGCACAGGATCTGCTGGCTATTTTGAGTGACGATCCATACAGAAATCCACCGCCGTTTGAGAAGCTTGTCGGTGACCTTGATGGCGCTTATTCAAGGAGACTCAATATTCAGCACAGAATTGTGTATGAAGTCTTCAAGGAAGAGAAGGCTGTACGGGTTCTCAGAATGCGGACGCACTACGAATAGCGGCGTCCAACCATTCGCTCAACCGGACCCATTGCAGCGGGCCGGCATTTGGGCTATGAAAGCCTAGTCCAAATACCAGCCCGCCGCGATGGGCTGGTCAGCTCAAATGTCTGGTGCAGCATCGAACGCTGCACTAGCGCACGGTGATCACCGGCACATCGTCCATCACCCGCGCCGATTCCGGCCCGCCGGGGGTTGACGGCCCGGGCTGCCGCGTCAGAGCCCGGTAGCCGCCGTCCCAGTCCCAGGTCGTGACGTACAGCTTCAGCCCCGACAGCGAGGCCGGGCTGCCCAGCGCCGAGGCCGGCAGCGTGAAGCGCACACGCTGCGATGCGCGGTCGACCTCGATCGCCGCGCCGGGAATGACCGGCGTGCCTTCGCTGTCGGCGCTGGCGCCCTCGGCCGAGAACAGCGCGTTCGACCAGCCATGCGCGCGCAGGCGCCGCTGCCAGCGCATGCCCTCGGGCAACTGGCCCTGCTGCAGCGGCATCACCGTGCTGCCGTCGGCCCGGCCGGGCAGGCCGATGAACAGCGTGAAGGCGACATGGTCGAAGCCGTTGGGCGGGTTCCAGAAGGTGGTCACGCGGTGGGTGTGCAGGTCGATGCGCAGCGCGCCGCCCGCGCCCCACAGCTGCACGCGGCGCAGGTCCATCTGGCGGTTGGCGCCCCAGGTCGGATCCAGCGGGTAGGCGGTCAGCCCCAACGGGCCGCGGTCGTCGCCGGCAGGGTCGGCCACGTCGGCCAGCAGCGTCCACTGGCGTTTGACCTGGAAGCTGCGCGGTGCCGAGACCTGGCCACTGTCAGGCGCCCAGACCTGCAGCCGGTGCTGCACGCGGGGGTCGACCATGCTGTCCAGCGCCAGGCGGGCGGTCCAATGGCCCTGGGCGTCGGCCATCACCGCCACGCCCTTGTCCACATCGTCGTTGGCCAGCAGGCGCAACGCGGTGCCCGGGCGGGCTCGACCCTGGGCCGTCAGCTGGCTGCCATCGGCGGCGATGCGGGGTGCGGCCAGCGTGGGTGCGGGCCCGACGCTGGCCTGGAGCGACGGCGGGCCCGCGCTGTCCAGCCGCCAGACCTGGGCGCTGCGCGGCGCCAGCACCTGGTTCAACCGGCCCTGGCTGTCCAGCGTGGCATCGGCCGCGGGGCCGTCCAGCGCCAGCAGACCGGGCAGCACCGCGCCAGCGGCGCCCACGCGCAGGCCGGGCAGCAGCATCGGCCGCTCGGCGGTGTTCATCACCACCAGCACCGACGTGCCGCCCTGACCCGGGCCGGGGTCCATGCGCCAGGCCAGCAGGCCGGGGCCGGCGCTGCTGCTGTGCAGCACGGTGGGCCGGCCGCGTGACAGCACCGGCTGGCTGCGGCGCAGCGCGGTCAGGCGCTGGATCAACCGGTACAGCGGCGAGTCGGTGTCGAAGTGGTCGCGCCCGCCCGAGCCGGCGCCGGCGGCAAACATCGCGCCACGGCGTTCGGTGACACCCTGCTCGGTGCCGTAGTAGATGACCGGGATGCCAGGCAGCGTCATCATCGCCAACAGCGCCTGGCGCAGCCCGGCCGGGCTGCCGCCGGCCAGAAAGCGGTCGACGTCGTGGTTGTCGACGAAGCTGGGCATCAGGTGGGGCGCGCGGTGGCGGGCCATGATCGAGTTGATGCGCCAGGCCAGTTCGGCGGTCGGCTGGCCGCGCGCAAACACATCACCCAGGCTGCCATAGAGCGGAAAGTTCAGCATGCCGTCCAGCAACGGCGCACCGCCGGGCGTGGTGGCATAGGCCTCGATCTTTCGCGCCGCCTGGTCCTGGAACGCCCGGTCGATGGCAAAGCCCTCGCCGAAGCTGAAAAAACGCTGGCGGCCGGTGGCACGGGCCACCGCCTGCATGCCCGGCGCTGCCGGGTCGGTCGAGCGCAGGAAGTCGTGCACCAGCCCGGTGGGCACATAGAAGGCGGTGTCGATGCGGAACGCGTCCACCCCCACGTTGCGGATCCAGTGGCCGTAGCTGTGGCGCAGTGCGCGGCGCACGACCGGGTTCTCGGTGTTCAGGTCGTCCAGGTCAGCGAGCTGGAAGTTGAGCTCCTGCGCGCGCTGGCCATGGTCGCGGATGCTGGGTGTCCAGTGGTAGATGCCGGCCCGGCGCTGCGCCGCATCGCGCGGGTCGTTCTGGTCGAAGGGCGGCTGGCTCGGTCGCGTCACCGGCACGCTGGCGCTGTTGGCGACCCAGCCCGTGGCCGGGGCCTTGGCCGACCAGGCGCCGGGGTAGCTGAAGAAGTTGCCCATGTGGTTGAGCACGATGTCCTGCACCAGGTACATGCCGGCGCGGTGCAGACCGTCGGACAGGCATTGGTAGTCGGCCAGGCTGCCCAGGTGGCGGTCGACCTGCAAGAGGTTTTCAGCCCAGTAGCCGTGGTAGCCGCCGTAGCGGGCCAGTGGGTCCCACCACTGGTTGGCCACCGGCGGCGTCAGCCACAGCGCGGTGGCGCCCAGGCCCTGGATGTAGGCGATGCGCCGCTGCAGGCCTGCCAGGTCGCCGCCCTGGTAATACGCCGGGCTTCCGGGCCGGTACTCCCCCGCACCCTGGTCGTTGTTGGCCGGGTTGCCGTCGTCGAAGCGGTCGGTCATCACGAAGTAGATGACCTGGTCGCGCCAGTCGGGCGAAGGCACATGCAGCCGCTGGCCTGCTGGCGTTGACCTGCTGCCTGGGGTTGGCGCACTGGCGCACAGTTCGGTCGTCGGCGTGCCAAGGGCAGGCGGTGCCGCCGCCGTCAGGGCCAGCGCCGCTGCCAGCAGCGAGCGGAGCAGGGTGTGCATCGCATATTCCAAGTCAGAATGTTGTAAGACTACATTTACAGACCAGGCTTGGCGTGGCATATCTGCCACTGATGGCCCTGGTGCTTACCCGCAGTTCAGGCGAGCAATAGCCGGTTTTGTCAGCTGTTTTTTGCACATTCGATCG
Source organism: Betaproteobacteria bacterium (assembly GCA_031417735.1). Lineage (GTDB taxonomy): Bacteria > Pseudomonadota > Gammaproteobacteria > Burkholderiales > Burkholderiaceae_C > Pseudaquabacterium. The sequence goes on along the minus strand of JANOWE010000015.1, from coordinate 9,614 downwards.
GCTCTAGGGTTTGTGGGATCTTGGCAAGCCATCTAGTTTAAGTACAGACTGGCCGCAGTTCACAGACTGCGGCGTGCGCTGCCCGCTGCAAACGATTGAAGCCAGAGGCGAAATGACATGAGCAAGACCCTGCAACGGCCTCTGGCCGCCAACAAGACGACCCGAAGCCAGCCCTGGAACCTGGCGCTGCGGCCAGTGGCCGCCGGTTGCGCGCTGCTGCTGATGGGCGGCACTGAACTGGCGCTGGCCCAGCAGGGTGGGCAGACGGTGGAGGTGACCGGCATCCGCCGTGGCATCGAAAGCGCGATCAGCATCAAGAAGAATGCCGACGGCGTGGTCGAGGCCATTTCGGCCGAAGACATCGGCAAGCTGCCCGACACCAGCGTGGCCGAATCGCTGGCGCGCCTGCCCGGCGTGACCACCCAGCGCACCCGCACGGGCGAGGCCTCGACCATCAGCATCCGGGGCCTGGGCCCCGACTTCAACGGCTACCTGCTCAACGGCCGCGAGCAGACCAGCACCGGTGACAGCCGGGCGGTCGACCTCAGCGTCTATCCAGCCGAGCTGATCGGCAGCGCCACCGTCTACAAGACCAGCGACTCGGGTCTGATGGCCGCCGGCCTGGCCGGCACGCTGGACACCCGGCTGGTCGACCCGCTGGCCTTCCGCGGCCGCGTGCTGGCAGCCACCATCGGCCAGACCAAGAATGGCGTGGGCCTGCCGAACGAAGGCAAAGGCAATCGCATCAGCCTGGCCTATGTCGATCAGTTCGCCGACCGCACGCTGGGCCTGGCCATCGGTGTGGTCAACAGCAAGAGCGACAGCAGCTCGCTGGCCAGTGGCAGCTGGGGCAACAACGCCAACGTCACCACCACCGGCGGTGTCACCGCCAAATACGACATCCCGTTCGGCGGTGGCCTGGATGTGTCCAACAACGTCAACAAGGACGAGCGCACCGGTGTGGCCGCGATCCTGAGCTACAAGCCGAACAAGAACTTCGAGACCGAACTCGACGTCTACAGCGCCCGGATCAAGACCGCGACCAAGAAGAACGGCCTGAAGGGCGGCAGCTTTGGCGGCGACGTGACCGACGCCACGGTGAGCAACGGCAAGGTCACCGCCGGCACCTTCAACATGGCCCCCGGCGGGCTGATCATCTACAGCGAAAACATCTTCGACGACGACAAGATCGACTCGCTGGGCTGGAAAAGCTCGCTCAAGTTCGGCAGCGGCTGGACCGCCACGCTGGACCTGAGCTCGAACAAGGCCAAGCGCGTCGAGAAGGACATCGAGGTCTACGCCGGCATCACCACCGCCGAGAAGCTGAGCTTCAGCAACTACAGCGGCAGTGGCACGCCGCAACTCACGCTGGGCAATGCCGCCGCCTACACCAACCCGGCCACGCTGCAGGTGCGTGACCAGTCGGGCTGGAGCGGCGTGAGCTACCCCGCCGGCAGCGCCTTTGCCGGCCAGACCGTGCCCCAGGCCGGCTACAACAAGGGCCCGACCATCACCGACAAGATGGACGCGCTGCGCTTCGACCTGCGCAAGGACTTGAACATGGGCATGCTGACCGACCTGCAGTTCGGCATGAACTACGCCAAGCGCACCAAGGACCGGCTGACCGACGAGGGCCTGATCGTCTCGACCCAGCCGGGCGGCTATGGCCGCATTCCGTATCCCGCCTCGGCCTACGTAAAAGACAACTTCGGCGGTGCCGGCGTCAGTGCGCTGACCTTCGACCCCACGGCCGACCTCTGGTCCGGTGCTGCGCTGCTGCGCAAGTACAACGACGACATCCTGTCCAAGACCTGGGGCGTGCAGGAAAAGGTCACCATCGCGCACGCCAAGCTCAACATCGACACGGCGGTGGCCAATGTGCCGGTCACCGGCAATCTGGGCCTGCAGCTGGTCCACACCAACCAGTCGTCGACCGGCTACCGCTCGTCGGCCACGTCCAATGTCACGCTGACCAACCCGACCGCCGGCCTGCTGACCGACGGCACCAGCTACACCGACGTGCTGCCCTCGTTGAACCTGCGTGGCGACCTGGGCAGCGGCCACGTCTTGCGTCTGGGTCTGGGCCAGCAGATCGCGCGGCAGAAGCTGTCCGACCTGCGCAATTCCTACGGCATCGGCCGCAACAACCAGACCGACCAGCTGGTGGCCTCGTCCGGCAACCCGACCCTGAAGCCCTTCAAGGCCACGGCGCTGGACCTGTCGTTCGAGAAGTACTTTGCCAGGAACCAGGGCAACTTTGCGGTGGCCGGTTTCTACAAGAAGCTCGACACCTACATCACGCAGACCACGGTCATCACCGACTTGCGCGCCGAGGGCGCCAAGTACGGTGCCACGCAGGGCCCGACCGCCGTGGTCGGCCGCGACATCTACACCGCGCCGGTCAACGGCCAGGGCGGCAACATCAGCGGCGTCGAGATCTCGGCGTCGGTGCCCATGGGCATGTTCGTGCCGGCGATGGAAGGCTTTGGTGTGCAGGGCAGCTACTCCCACACCGACAGCAATATCGCACTGCCCTATGCCATCGGCCTGAACCCGGCGCAGCAGGTCACCGGCACGATCAAGATGCAGTTGCCCGGCCTGTCCAGGACCAACACCAAGCTGATGCTGTATTACGAGCGCGCCGGCTTCAGTGCCTTCGTGGCGCAAAACGCGCGTTCGGCCTACATCGGCGAGGTCAGCAACTCCACCGTCGGCGGCTACCCGGCGCTGGCCAAGATCGATGCCCAGACCTGGGTTTCGGCGCAGATCGGCTATGAATTCCAGAGCGGGTCGCTCAAGGGCCTGGGCTTGCGGCTGGAGGGCAACAACATCAACAAGCCGGTCTACCGCGAAGACAACGGCAACAGCATCAGAGAAGAGAAAACCGGCGCCACCTACGGCCTGAAGCTGAGCTACAAGCTGCAGTAAACCGGCCAGCCCACAGGCCCCTTGCCGGCACGCTCGGCAAGGGGCCTCGTCCTTGAGCGGGCATCGCGCCCGCATGCCGGCTGGCCAATAATCAGGCTGAACGCCGGTCGACGGCAGCAGCGGACACAGCGATGGAACAGCAGCAAGCCCTCCGGGTGGTCATCGTCGGCGGCGGCACATCCGGCTGGATGTGCGCTGCGGCGCTGGCGCGCATGCTGCAGGGCCGCTACGCCATCACCCTGGTGGAGTCCGACGAGATCGGCAGCATCGGCGTGGGCGAGGCCACGATTCCGATGATCCAGCTGTTCAACCGGCTGCTCGACCTGGACGAGGACGAGTTCATGCGCCAGACGCAGGGCTCGTTCAAGCTCGGCATCGAGTTCGTCAACTGGGGCCGGCTGGGCGACCGCTACATCCACGGCTTTGGCGTCGTGGGCCAGGAAAACGCCACGGTCGACTTCCACCAGTACTGGCTCAAGCTGCACCAGGCCGGCAAGGCCAAGGCGCTCGAGGCCTATTCAATCAACACCGCCGCCTGCCGGGCCAACAAGTTCATGCGCCCGCGGCTGGACATGCCTGACTCGCCGCTGTCGCAGATTGCCTATGCCTTTCATTTCGATGCGTCGCTCTACGCGAAGTTTCTGCGTGGTTTCGCCGAAGAGCGCGGGGTGCGGCGCGTCGAAGGCAAGGTCGCCAGTGTCGAGCAGCGTGACGCCGACGGCTCTGTCAGCGCACTGCAGCTGCAGTCGGGGCAGCGCGTCGAGGGCGACTTCTTCATCGACTGCTCGGGCTTTCGTGCGCTGCTGATCGAAGGCGCGCTGAAGACCGGCTATGAGGACTGGTCGCACTGGCTGCCCTGCGACCGCGCGGTAGCCGTGCCCTGCGAATCGGCGGCGGTGCTCACGCCCTACACCCGCTCCACCGCGCGCCAGGCCGGCTGGCAGTGGCGCATACCGCTGCAGCACCGCATCGGCAACGGCCATGTCTTTTCCAGTGCCTACCTCAGCGAGGACGAGGCCACCGCACAGTTGATGAGCAGCCTGGACGGTGCGCCTCTGGCCGAACCGCGCACCATCCGCTTCGCTACCGGCAAGCGCAAGCAGGCCTGGAACAAGAACGTCGTCAGCATCGGACTGTCGTGTGGATTCGTCGAGCCGCTGGAATCGACCAGCATCCACCTGGTGCAGATGGGCATTGCGCACCTGCTGACCTTCTTTCCCTCGGCCGGCTTCGCCGCCGCCGACCGCGACCAATACAACCGCGTCATGGCCCAGGAGTACGAGTGGGTGCGCGACTTCATCATCCTGCACTACAAGGCCACCGAGCGCAGCGACTCGGCGTTCTGGAACTACTGCCGCACGATGGACATTCCGGCCTCGCTGCAGCAGCGCCTGGACCTGTTTCGCAGCCATGGCCGGGTCTACCGCGAGGGCAATGAGCTGTTCACCAAACTGAGCTGGCTGCAGGTGCTGCACGGCCAGCGGGTGAAGCCCCGGGCCTACCACCCGCTGGTTGATCTGCGCAGCGAGGCCGAGATCGCCGAGTACCTGGCCGATGTCGACCAGGTCATCGCCGCCTGTGTCAATGCGATGCCCGGTCACGAGCGCTTTATCGCCGACCACTGCGCCGCCGGGCCCTTGCCGGCGCGCGCCGTAACCGTACCCTAGGACGACGACCATGACCATCCGACGCCTGCCGTGGCGCTTGCTGAAAGGACTGCTGCTCAGCGCGGCCCTGGTCGGCTGCGTCAATCCGCCCGCACCGGCCGGCGCCATGCTGACCTACGAGACCCGGCCCGAGGGCGCCACGCTGTTTGAGGCCGGCCAGTCGATCGGCGTGGCACCGGTGACCCGGGTCTACCCCGCCCAGGGTGCCGACGCCACGCTGCGCACGCCGTTGGTCACCGCCGTCTGGCCCAGCGGCGCACGTGAATCCTTCTACACCGTGCTGCCGCTGGGCGCCGACCGCCTGGCCACCATCGTGCGTCCGGCGGGCGCGGCCGGTCTGGATCTGGATCTGGCGCACGCCAAAAAGCTGGCACTTGATAACGCACAAAGCACGCGGCGAAGCACCAACGAGCAACTGCGCGAACAGCGTCGCAACTCCGACCGCTGCCGGGCCCAGAACGCGGGCGCCAGCAAGGCGGTGCAGGACGATTGCTGAATCCCGTGGCCGCAGCGACCACTCAGCGTGCCAGCCTGCGGCAGGTGATGAAGCTGTTCAGCGTCAACCTGCCCCGCAGCGGGTCTGTGCACAGGCGCTCCGGGTCCACGTCGGCGGAATGAAATTGGCTGCCGTCGTAAAAGATCAGCCTGTTCCAGGCCGCGGCGATCTGGGCGCTGCGCTTGAAGTAGGCATTGCTGCCAGCCATGTAGCCCGGCTGCAGCCCGTACTTCGCGCTGAATGCATCGGCGTGCAGGCCTTGGCTGTCGGCCACGATCTGTTCGGTCAGTGCGGCCGATTGGCGCGGCGCGTAGAAGCTGGTGCCCCCCAGCGCCGGTTCGTCAAACAGGTAGAGCACGCTGGCCGCGAACAGCAGGTGGCCGCCGCTGTCGGGCAGGCGGTCGCGGTGGCACAGCCACTGCACCGGCGCGAGCTGCGCCGCTGGCGTGTCGATCACCGACAGGCGCAGCGCCTGGTCCAGCGTGCGGCGCACGCCCAGGTGCTGGCGCACATGGCGGTTGAAGAAGTCGACCAGGCGCGCGCTCAGGTCGGCGGCAACCTCAGCCACATGGCCGGGGTAGGGGTAGCCGGCGGGGGCATGCAGAGGCTGCACCGCGGCCCATTCGCGCAGCCCGTGCGGGTTGGTCAGGGCCTGGTCGACCACCACACAGACACCGCCTGCGCCGGTGGCCAGCACCGACACGGCGGGCGTCGGGTTGAACATCTGGCCGTGGGCGTCGAGCCACGGGCTTGCTGCAGGGCCTGGCACAGAAGGGGCTTGGGTTGAAGGATCGAACCATGATACGGCGCCGCCTGCTCAGGGCCGGCGCAGCGGCCGCCGCGCTGGCAGCGGCCGGCAGCGTCCGCGCGCAGCGCCCGCCGCCGCCGCTGGTGGTGTGGTTCACCGTCGAAGGCGCCAAGGCCATGCGCCAGGCCGCGCTGGCCTTCACCGCAGAGACCGGCGTGGAGGTGGTGATCGAGACGCCGGACGAAGGCCCGTCCAAGTTCCAGCAGGCCGCCGCCGCCGGCAAGGGCCCCGACCTGTACGTCTATGCCCATGACCGCATCGGCGAATGGTCGGCCAGCGGGCTGATCCGCAGCGTCACGCCCGGCCGTGCGCTGCTGGCCGACATCGACCCGCTGGCCTGGCAGGGCTTCACGCTGCGCGGTCGGATCTGGGGCTACCCCTATGCCGTCGAGGCCATCACCCTGGTCTACAACAAGGCGCTGGTGGCCACGCCGCCGACCTCGTTCGACGAGGTGTTTGCACTCGACGCGCAACTGCAGAAGCGGGGCAAGCGGGCCCTGCTCTGGGACTACACCAACAACTACTTCAGCTGGCCGCTGCTGGCCGCGCATGGCGGCTACGCCTTCAAGGCCCGCGCCGACGGCAGCCACGACCCACTGGACACCGGCGTCAACAACGCCGGTGCACTGGTCGGTGCGCAACTGCTGCAACGCATGGTGGCCGGCGGCCTGATGCCCGTGGGCAGCGGCTACCCCGAGATGGAAGCGGCGATGGCCAAGGGCCAGGTGGCGATGATGATCAACGGGCCCTGGTCATGGGTCAATCTGCGCCGCATGGGCATGGACTTCGGCGTGGCGCGCATTCCCAGCGTGGCGGGCCGGCCGGCCACGCCCTTCGTGGGCATCAAGGGCATCATGATCAGCCGCGCCAGCCGGCAGCCCGAGCTGGCGGCCGAGTTTGTCGAACGCCATTTGCTCACGCTGCCAGGCCTGCGCGCCATCGACCAGGCCGAGCCCATCGGCGCTCCGGCCAGCCGGGCCTACCTGGCCGAACTGGTGGCCAAACCGGTCGTTGGCCCCTTGGTCGCCGGCATCATGGACTCGGCGCGCGACGGCGTGACCACGCCCAGCATTGCCGAGATGGGCCGCTTCTGGGCGGCGATGAAATCGGCCCTGACCAATCTCAGCGAAGGCCGGCAGACGCCCGCACAGGCGCTGGCGGCGGCAGCACGCCGCATCGTCGCGCCATGATCCGCCTGCCTGTGCTGTTCGCCGGCTGGCCGGGCCGGCTGGCCGGCGCCGCCGCCGCCGTGGCCGCGTTGGCGGTGGTGCTGCAGGTCCATGCCGCCGGGCAGACGTTGCTGGCGTCGACCCTGCTGCTGGTCACTGCGGCGGCGCTGTGGATCTACAGCTCGCCGCGCACCAATGCCCTGCGCTACCTGTTCCCGGGCCTGGCGGCGGCGGCGATCTTCGTCGTCTTTCCGATGCTCTACACGGTGGCCATCGGCTTCACCAACTACAGCTCGCTGAACCTGCTGCAGCCGGCTGCCGCGCGGGCCTACCTGATCGACCAAGCCCTGCCGCTGCCGGGCTCGGCCCGAGACTTCACGCTGCACGCACAAGACACGCAGTTTCGCCTGCTGCTGGCCGCACCCGAGGCCGGTGGCAACGCCTGGCTGAGCCCGCCGCTGGACCTGCCCCAGGCCACGGTCGCCAACGATGCCGACCACGCTGGGCCGAAGCCCAACACCCCGCCCCTGCCGCTGCTCAGCGCCGCCAGCGCCGCCGCCGATCTGGCGCCGGCGCTGCCACTGCGCGCCGTGGTGCAGCGCCTGCCCGCGCTGCGCGAGCTTCGTCTGCAAACGCCCGACGGCCAGACGCTGCGCCTGGCCGGTCTGCGCCAATTCGCGCAGGTGCAGGCGCTGTACGCGGCACAGGCCGACGGCTCGTTCACCGACCAGCTGACCGGGCTGACCTACCAGCCCGACGACAGCACCGGCTTCTACACCTCGGCCCAGGGCGACCGCCTGCTGCCCGGCTACCGGGTGGCTGTGGGCCTGCGCCACTACGCCAGCTTGTTCAGCGAGGCCAAGTTCCGCCAGCCCTTCATCGGCGTGCTGGTCTGGACAGTGGTGTTCGCCGCGCTGAGCATCGTTTTCGCCGCCGGGCTGGGCCTGCTGCTGGCCGTGCTGCTGAACTGGGACGCGCTGCAGTTCAAGGCCGCCTACCGGCTGGTGCTGTTCCTGCCTTATGCGGTGCCGGGCTTCATCAGCATCCTGATCTTCAAGGGCCTGTTCAACCAGAACCTGGGCGAGATCAACTTCATCCTGAACGGCCTGTTCGGCCTGCGGCCGGCCTGGTTCAGCGAGCCGCTGCTGGCCAGGACCATGCTGCTGATCGTCAACGTCTGGCTCGGCTTTCCGTACATGATGGTGCTGTGCAGCGGCCTGATCAAATCGATCCCGGCCGACCTGTACGAGGCCTCGGCCATCGCCGGGGCCGGGCCCTGGACCAACTTCCGGCGCATCACGCTGCCGCTGATCATCAAGCCGCTGACACCGCTGCTGATCAGCGCCTTCGCCTTCAACTTCAACAACTTCGTGCTGATCAGCCTGCTCACCGGCGGCCGGCCCGACCAGCTCGACACCGCGCTGCCCGCTGGCACCACCGACATTCTGGTCAGCTACACCTGGCGCATCGCCTTCCAGGACTCGGGCCAGCAGTTCGGCCTGGCCTCGGCCATCTCGACCATCATCTTCCTGATCGTCGCGGCGATCACCTTGCTGCAGCTGCGCTTCACCCGCGCATCTGAAGCGGGCCCCAAATAGCGCTCAAGGCAAATGCAGATCATGGCCCTGGTGCAAGCCCGATCCCAAGGCTGGCGGCTGTGGCTGGCGCATGCCTTTCTGCTCGCGCTGTGCGCGCTGGTGGTGTTCCCCTTCCTGGTCGTGGTTTCGGTCTCATTCCGGCCCGGCAACTTTGCCAGTGGCTCGCTGATGCCCGAGGCCATCAGCCTGGAACATTGGCGCTATGTGCTGGGCCTGCCCCATATCGGGCCCGACGGCATCGCCGTGCCGCCCGACCTGCCGGTGCTGCGCTGGCTGTGGAACTCGGTCAAGGTGGCGCTGTGGTCGGCGGCGGTGACGCTGTTGCTGAGCACCACCGCGTCGTACGCGCTGGCACGCATCCGCTTTCGCGGCCGCCGCGCCATGCTGACTGGCCTGATGCTGATGCAGATGTTTCCCGCCGTGCTGGCGCTGGTGGCGATCTACGCCATCTTCGACCGCATCGGCAGCGCCTTTCCGGCGCTGGGGCTGAACACCCATGCGTCGCTGGTGCTGGCCTACTCGGGCGGCATCGCCATGCATGTCTGGACCCTGAAGGGCTACTACGACACCCTGCCCGGTGAAATCGAAGAAGCCGCCCGCGTGGACGGCGCCAAACCCTGGCAGGCCTTCTGGCGCGTGCTGCTGCCCATGGCCGTGCCGATACTGATGGTGGTGTTCATGCTTTCGTTCATCGGCGCGATCATCGAGTACCCGGTGGCCAGCGTGCTGCTGACCCAGCAGGACCAACTGACCCTGGCCGTGGGCAGCAAACTGTTCGTGCAGGAACACAACTTCCACTGGGGCGACTTCGCCGCCGCCGCGATCCTGTCGGGCCTGCCCATCACCGTGGTCTTCCTGCTCGCCCAGCGCTGGATGGTGGCCGGGCTGGCGGCAGGTGGCGTCAAGGGGTGAGGCCGGGGTGATGGCGGCTTGGGGCTCGTTGCTGCC
>JANOWE010000014.1:0-30559 GCA_031417735.1 Betaproteobacteria bacterium | reverse complement strand
TGCTGTTCCTGGGCGGCTGGTTGCCACCATTGGACTCGGCGCTGCTGAATTGGATACCGGGCTGGATCTGGTTGGGGCTGAAGGTCTTCGTGGTCGTGACCATGTTCCTGTGGGTGCGCGCGACCTTTCCGCGCTACCGCTATGACCAGATCATGCGTCTGGGTTGGAAGATCTTCATTCCGGTCACGCTGTTCTGGCTGGTGGTGGTGGGCCTGTGGATGCAGACCCCCTTGAATATTTGGAAGTGACATGGCAGCCACCGCATCACTCAAGGATTTTGTTTCCAGCTTCATGCTGCTGGAACTGCTCAAGGGCATGAAACTCACCGGACGGCACTTCTTCCAGAAGAAAATCACCGTGCAGTTCCCGGAAGAGAAGACGCCTGCTTCGCCGCGTTTTCGCGGCCTGCACGCGCTGCGTCGCTATGAAAACGGCGAAGAGCGTTGCATCGCCTGCAAGCTGTGTGAGGCGGTGTGCCCGGCCATGGCCATCACCATCGAAAGCGAGGTGCGTGATGACGGCAGCCGCCGCACCACGCGCTATGACATCGACCTGACCAAGTGCATCTTCTGCGGCTTCTGCGAAGAGAGCTGCCCGGTCGATTCGATCGTTGAAACCCATATCTTCGAGTACCACGGCGAGAAGCGCGGCGACCTTTATTTCACCAAGGACATGCTGCTCGCCGTGGGCGACCGCTACGAGGCTGAAATCGCCGCGAACAGGGAGGCCGACGCCAAGTACCGGTAGGAGCCGCGCATCGGGCTGCTGCGCGATGCGTTTCTGCGCCTGTGTTGCTCACCGTACTTGTGTACGGCTCCGCTCCTCGGCGCAAGCTCGCAGCGCTCGCGACGCCCGCTGTACGACTCCTGAACGATTGCTTTAAGCGGCACCACAACATGACCACCACCGGCGCACTTTTCTACCTCTTCTCGGCCATCCTGCTGTTTGCGGCCTTTCGTGTCGTCACCGCGCGCAGCACCGTGCATGCGGCGCTTTACCTGGTGCTGGCGTTTGCCAATGCGTCGGCGATCTGGATGCTGCTGCGGGCCGAGTTCCTGGCCATCACGCTGGTGTTGGTCTATGTCGGCGCAGTCATGGTGCTGTTCCTGTTCGTCGTGATGATGCTTGACCTGGACAGCAAGGACTTCCGTGAGGGGTTCTGGCGCCATCTGCCGCTGGCCGGACTGATCGGTGTGGTCATTGCGCTGGAGATGGCGCTGGTGCTGATGGGTGGCTTCCGGCTGACCGAAGCGCCCGTGCTCGACCCCGCATTGGCCAAGCTGGGCAATACCCGGCTGCTGGGCATCGACATCTACACCAAGTACCTGTACCCACTGCAGATTGCGGCGGTGCTGCTGCTGGTGGCGATCATTGCCGCCATTGCGCTGACCCTGCGCCAGCGCAAGGACAGCCGCAGCCAGGACGTTTCAGAGCAGCTGCGGGCCAACAAGGCCGACCGCTTGCGCATCGTCAAGATGGCGCCGGTGCAAGACCTGCCGTCGGCGCCGCCCGCCGCGGCCGCCGTGGTCGAGGAGAAAAAGCCATGAGCCTGGGCCCCATCACGCTGGGACATTATTTGTCGCTGGGCGGCGTGCTGTTCGCGCTGTCGGTGATCGGCATCTATCTGAACCGCCGCAACCTGATCGTGCTGCTGATGGCCATCGAACTGATGCTGCTGGCGGTGAACCTGAACTTCGTCGCCTTCTCGCACTATCTGGGCGACATGGCCGGCCAGGTCTTCGTCTTCTTCATTCTCACAGTGGCTGCGGCCGAGTCGGCGATCGGCCTGGCCATTCTGGTCGTGCTGTTCCGCAACCGCGCCACCATCAATGTCGAGGAACTCGACACCCTCAAGGGCTGACGGGTCAGGGTTCGCACAATGTCTTCTTCACAACTTTCACAGAATCTGCTGCTGGCGGTGCCCTTGGCGCCGCTGGCCGGCGCCGTGCTGGCCGGCTTCTTCGGCAAGGCCATCGGCCGCAGTGGCGCACATGTCGTCACCGTGCTGGGCGTGCTGGTGTCTTTCGTCCTGTCGGTGCTGGTGCTGCAGTCGGTGGTGCAGGACGGCGCACGCTTCAACGCCACCATCTATGACTGGATGGTGCTGGGCGGCTTGAAGATGGAGGTCGGCTTCCTGGTCGACGGCCTGACCGCGATGATGATGTGCGTCGTCACCTTTGTCTCGCTGATGGTCCATGTCTACACCATCGGCTACATGGCCGATGACCCCGGCTACCAGCGCTTCTTCAGCTACATCAGCCTGTTCACCTTCAGCATGCTGATGCTGGTGATGAGCAACAACTTCCTGCAGCTGTTCTTCGGCTGGGAAGCGGTGGGCCTGGTGTCCTACCTGCTGATCGGCTTCTGGTACAAGAAGCCCACCGCCATCTTCGCCAACATGAAGGCCTTTTTGGTCAACCGGGTGGGTGACTTCGGCTTCATTCTTGGCATCGGTCTGATCGTGGCCTTTGCTGGCACCCTCGACTACGCCGAAGCCTTTGCCAAGGGGCCTGAACTGGCGAAGTTGGCTTTCCCGTTGCCGCTGTGGGGCGACAGCGGCTGGATGCTGATCACCGTGATCTGCATCTGCCTGTTCATCGGCGCCATGGGCAAGAGTGCGCAGTTTCCGCTGCATGTCTGGCTGCCTGATTCGATGGAAGGCCCGACACCCATCTCGGCCCTGATCCATGCCGCGACCATGGTCACGGCCGGCATCTTCATGGTCGCGCGCATGTCGCCGCTGTTCGAGCTGAGCGACACCGCACTGAACTTCATCCTCATCATCGGCGCCATCACCGCGCTGTTCATGGGCTTTCTGGGCATCATCCAGACCGACATCAAGCGCGTGGTGGCGTACTCCACGCTCAGCCAGCTGGGCTATATGACGGTGGCACTGGGTGCCTCGGCCTATTCGGTGGCGGTATTCCACCTGATGACGCACGCCTTCTTCAAGGCCCTGCTGTTCCTGGCCGCAGGCTCGGTGATCATCGGCATGCACCATGACCAGGACATTCGCAACATGGGCGGGCTGCGCAAGTACATGCCCATCACCTGGATCACCTCGCTGCTGGGCAGCCTGGCGCTGATCGGCACGCCGTTCTTCTCGGGCTTCTACAGCAAGGATTCGATCATCGAGGCGGTGCACGCCAGCACGCTGCCAGCCGCGCACTGGGCCTATTACGCGGTGGTGGCCGGCGTGTTCGTCACCGCCTTCTACTCCTTCCGCATGTATTTCCTGGTTTTTCACGGCAAGGAAAACTTCCGCCACAAGCCCTTCCCGGGTGAGCACGATCATCACGACGACCATGACCATGCCCATGCGCATGTGCCGCACGAGTCGTCCTGGGTCGTCACGCTGCCGCTGGTATTGCTGGCCATACCGTCGGTCGTGATCGGCTACTTCACCATCGGCCCGATGCTGTTCGGCGACTTCTTCAAGGACGCCTTCGTCGTCAACCCGGCAGTGCATGGTGCGATGAAAGAAATGGGTGAGTCCTTCCACGGTGCGATGGGCATGGCCATGCATGGCCTGGGTACGCTGCCGTTCTTCCTTGCCGCTGCCGGCGTCGTCGTGGCCTATGTGTTCTACATGGTCGCGCCGCAGGTGCCGGCGGCCATTGGCCGGGCCTTGTCGCCGCTGATGCGCTTGCTGGAGAACAAGTACTACCTGGACTGGTTCAACGAGCATGTGCTTTCGGCCGGCGCGCGACTGCTCGGCCGTGGCCTCTGGAAGGGCGGCGACCAGGCCTTGATCGATGGCGTGCTGATCAACGGCACGGCGCGAATGGTGGGCGTGGTGGCGGGCCTGACCCGGCTGGTGCAGACCGGCCATGTCTACTGGTATGCGCTGGTCATGCTGCTGGGCGTGTTTGGCCTGATGACCTGGCAGCTTTGGCCGGCACTGTCCAGCCTGGCCAGGTAAGAGCGGGCGGAGAACAACAACATGGGCATGCAAGCAATGGGTTTCGGACTTCTGAGCGCGGCAATCTGGCTGCCGATCGCCTTCGGCGTGTTGCTGCTGATCATCGGTCGCGATGAAAACGCCGGCATGGTGCGAGGCATTGCGCTGCTGGGTTCGGTGCTGGCGTTTGTCATCACCATCCCGCTGATCACCGGCTTCGACAACGCCAGTGCGGCGCTGCAGTTCCAGGAGAACATGGCCTGGATCGAGCGCTTCAACATCCGCTACCACTTGGGCGTGGACGGCATCTCGGTCTGGTTTGTGCTGCTCACCGCCTTCATCACGGTGATCGTGGTGGTCGCGGCCTGGGAGGTCATCACCGACCGGGTGGCGCAGTACATGGGCGCCTTCCTGATCCTGTCGGGGCTGATGGTGGGCGTGTTCAGCGCCGCCGACGGCATGCTGTTCTATGTCTTCTTCGAGGCCACGCTGATCCCGATGTACCTGATCATCGGCGTCTGGGGCGGTCCGCGTCGGGTCTACGCAGCGTTCAAGTTCTTTCTCTACACGCTGGCCGGCTCGCTGCTGATGCTGGTGGCGCTGATCTACCTGTACTACAAGTCGGGTGGCAGCTTCGACATCGCGAGCTGGCATGTCCTGCCGCTGCCGATGCCGGCGCAGGCCTTGCTGTTCTTCGCCTTCTTCGCGGCGTTCTCGGTCAAGGTGCCGATGTGGCCGGTGCACACCTGGCTGCCCGACGCCCACGTCGAGGCGCCCACGGGTGGCTCGGTGGTGCTGGCAGCGATCATGCTCAAGCTCGGTGCCTATGGCTTTCTGCGCTTCTCGATGCCCATCGCCCCCGATGCCAGCCGTGAATACGCCTGGTTCATCATCGCGCTGAGCCTGATTGCGGTGGTCTACATCGGCCTGGTCGCGCTGGTGCAGCAAGACATGAAAAAGCTGGTGGCCTACTCGTCGATTGCCCACATGGGCTTCGTCACGCTGGGCTTCTTTGTCTTCAATGAACTGGGTGTGTCGGGCGGCCTGGTGCAGATGATCAGCCACGGCTTCATCTCCGGCGCAATGTTCCTGGCCATCGGCGTGCTCTATGACCGCGTTCACTCGCGCGAGATTTCCAGCTACGGCGGGGTGGTCAACACCATGCCCAAGTTCGCAGCGTTTGCGCTGTTCTTCACCATGGCCAATTGCGGCTTGCCGGGTACTGGCGGCTTTGTCGGTGAATGGATGGTGATCCTGGGCACGGTGTCGGTGAACTTCTGGCTGGGCGCGACGGCGGCCACCGCCCTGGTGTTTGGCGCGGCCTACTCGCTGTGGATGTACAAGCGGGTCTACTTCGGCGACGTGGCCAACGACGACGTTGCCAAGCTCACCGACCTCAATGGCCGCGAATTCATGATCATGGCCGTGCTGGCCGTCGCCACCCTGTGGATGGGCCTGTACCCCCGGCCGTTTACCGATGTGATGCACAGCTCGGTGGTCAAGCTGCTGCAGCATGTGGCGGCGTCCAAGCTGCCTTGAGCAGCGCTGAGCGCGCGCAAGCGCACCTGAGCACACAGCGTTAGAGAGCAACATGAATCCCATGAACTGGCCCGTCGTCTACCCCGAAGCCCTGCTGCTGCTGATGGCCTGCGCGGTGACCCTGGTCGACCTCTATGTCACCGACAGCAGGCGCCGGCCCACGTTCTGGCTGACCCAGATCAGCCTGGCCGCTGTGGCCGCGCTGCACTTGATGGCCTATGACCATGGCACCACCGACTACGGCATGCAGCGGATGATGGTGTCCGACCCCATGGGCCATCTGCTGGCCTTCTTTGCCGTCGGGGCGGTGATGGTCACCATCGCCTATGCCCAGCCCTACATTGCCCAGCGCGAGATGCTCAAGGGCGAGTTCTTCTCGCTGTCGATGTTCATGCTGCTGGGCATCCTGGTCATGGTCTCGGCCAACAACTTCCTGGTCATCTACCTGGGCCTGGAGCTGATGAGCCTGTCGTTGTACGCGCTGGTGGCCATGCGCCGTGACCACGGTGTGTCCACTGAAGCCGCCATGAAGTACTTTGTGCTGGGCGCGCTGGCTTCGGGCTTCCTGCTCTACGGCCTGTCGATGATGTATGGCGCCACCAGGTCGCTGGACATCGGTGATGTCTTCATGGCCGTGGGCACTGGCCAGATCAACGGCACGGTGCTGACCTTCGGTGTGGTCTTCATCGTTGCCGGCCTGGCCTTCAAGCTGGGCGTGGTGCCCTTCCACATGTGGGTGCCTGACGTCTACCAGGGTGCGCCCACGGCGGTCACGCTGCTGATCGGTGGCGCACCCAAACTGGCGGCCTTTGCCATCACCGTACGTCTGCTGGTGGAAGGCCTGATCGGCCTGGCCGTGGACTGGCAGCAGATGCTGATCGTGCTGGCCGTGTCCTCGCTGGTCATCGGCAATCTGGCGGCCATTGCGCAGACCAACCTCAAGCGCATGCTGGCCTACTCCACCATCTCGCAGATGGGTTTCATGCTGCTGGCCATGACCGCCGGTGTGGTCAGCGGCAACACCTTGTCGGCCGGCAATGCCTACAGCTCGGCCATGTTCTATGTGGTGACCTACGTGATCACCACGCTGGGCACCTTCGGCATGATCATGTTCCTGTCGCGCCATGGCTTCGAGAGCGAAGAAATCAGCGACCTGTCAGGCTTGGCACGGCGCGCGCCATGGCTGGCCGGCGTGATGACGCTGTTCATGTTCTCGCTCGCCGGTGTGCCGCCGATGGTCGGCTTCTACGCCAAGCTGGCGGTGCTGCAGGCCCTGGTCACAACCAACATCACCGGCTACATCGTGTTGGCGGTGGTGGCGGTGCTGCTGTCACTGGTCGGCGCCTTCTACTACCTGCGCGTGGTCAAGGTGATGTGGTTCGATGAACCTGTCGGCCAGGCGCCCGCACCCACGGGCAGCGCCGGCGTCAGCGCCTTGCTGGCTGTGAACGGCGCCGCGGTGCTGGTCTTCGGCCTGCTGCCAGGTGGCTTGATGGCCTTCTGCCGTGACGCGATTCTTCGCGCGCTGGCGACCTGATTCCGTGCCGCCCCGATGAGTGCTGCCGGCCAGGGCTGGCTGTTGTTGGCACTGGGCTTTGTGGCCGCCAACCTGCCTTTCTTGAATGAACGGCTGCTGTTGATCGGCCCGCGCCTGGCGCCCAAGGCCTTTGGCTGGCGGCTGCTGGAGTTGTTGTTGCTCTCAGGCCTGACCATTGCCCTGGGCATGCTGATCGAAGCTCGCATCGGTCAGCGCCATCCACAGGCTTGGGAGTTTTATGCCGCTGCACTGTGCCTGATGGTCACCTTCGCCTTTCCCGGTTTTGTGTGGCGCATGCTGCGCCGACGTACGAGCCATGGCTGACGAGCACCTGATCGAGCGCCGCCTGTCAGGCGAGCAGGTCTACCGCGGCAGCTTTCTGGATGTGCGGCGCGACATCGTCGCGCTGGCGACGGGCGCTACCGCCAGCCGCGAGTACATCGTGCACCCCGGTGCGGTGATGGTCGTGCCCTTGCTCAACGACGGCCGGCTGCTGATGGAGCGCCAGTACCGCTATCCGCTGGGCCAGGTGATGCTGGAGTTTCCGGCCGGCAAGATCGATGCGGGTGAATCGGTGCTGGATTGCGCCCGGCGTGAGCTGGCCGAAGAAACCGGCTACCGTGCCAGGCAATGGGCACGCGCCTGTGTCATGCACAACGCCTGCGCCTATTCCACCGAAGGCATCGAGATCTGGTTCGCGCGTGAGCTGCAACTGGGTGAGCGCCAGCTCGACCATGGCGAGCTGATCGACCTGTGCGAGCTGGACGAAGCCGAGCTCGATGCCCTGGCCGGCCGGGGCGCGCTCACCGACGCCAAGACCTTGCTCGGTCTGCTGTGGCTGCAGAAGTGGCGCAGCGGCGCCTGGCCGCTTGACTGGGTGGTCTCGCCTTGAAGTTCGCCGACGGATAATGACGACACGATGAAGGTGTTGAACCTGCAATGCGCCCAGGGCCACGGATTTGAAGGCTGGTTCGGGTCGGACGACGACTACCAGCAGCAGCGAACCGACGGCCGCTTGTGCTGCCCGCTCTGCGAAGACCGGCACATCTGCCAGTTGCCCAGCGCCCCCAGGCTCAACCTGTCTGGCGCGCGTGCGCCTGCGCCTGCTGCAAGCAGCGTTGACAGTCCAGCGCCACCTGCGGCCGACATACCAGCTCCTGCCGGGCCGTCGCTGCAGGCGCAGGCGCTGTGGCTGAAGATGGTGCAGCGGGTCATGAAAGACACCGTGGACGTGGGCGAGCGCTTTCCCGAAGAAGCGCGGCGCATGCACTACGGCGAGGCCGAGCAGCGCGGCATCCGCGGCCAGGCCAGTGCCGAGGAACGGGCCGAACTTGCCGACGAAGGAATCGAAGTGATGCCGCTGCCACTGCCCGCCGGGCTCAAGGGCAGCAGCCACTGAAGGTGCTGGCAGAGGCCGATGGCTGGTCCGGTTGGCGCCCTTGGGCTCGATCTGCCTGAACGCTGCCCCTGGCGCGCAGGCCAGGCCAGGGCGCCAAGTCAGTGCACTAGACCACCCGCCCCGGATTCAGCAGGCCCTTGGGGTCCAGCGCGGCCTTGATGGCGCGCATCATGCCCAGCGCCACCGGCGACTTGCGCGCGGCCAGTTCGTCGCGCTTGAGCGAGCCGATGCCATGCTCGGCCGAAAACGAGCCTTCATGGGCCTGCACGGTGTCGAATACCAGCTGGTTGATCTGGTCTTCGTGCTGCTCGAGAAAGGCCTGGCCATCGGCGCCCGGTGGGCATTGCACATTGAAGTGCAGGTTGCCGTCGCCCAGGTGGCCGAAGTTGACCAGGCGCATACCCGGAATGGTTGCCTCCAGCCTGGCCTGGGCTTGGTCGCAGAACTCGGCGATGGCCGAGATCGGCAGCGAGATGTCGTGCTTGACGTTCAGGCCTTCCTTGGCCTGGGCCATTGGAATCGACTCACGCAGATGCCACATGGTGGCCGACTGGGCCAGGCTCTCGGCCACGGCGGCGTCCTGGATCAGGCCTTGCTCCAGCGCCGACTCCAGCAGCGATTCAAAGCGCGCGCGCGCAGCGGCTTCGCTGTGCTCGTCGGCGCATTCCAGCAGCACGGTGAAGGGTGACGGCGGCAGCGGATGGGTCAGCTGCGCAAAATGGGCTCGCACCAGGCCGAGCGAGAACATGTTCATCATCTCGAAGCCGGTCAGCCCGGCACCCAGGCGGCTGCGGGCCAGGCTGAGCAAGGCCACACAGTCGGGCAGGGTGCTCAGGCTGGCCATCGCCGTCAGGCTGGCGGCGGGCTGGGGGTAGAGCTTCATGGTCGCGGCGGTGATCACGCCCAGCGTGCCCTCGCTGCCCACCATGAGGTCGCGCAGGTCGTAGCCGGTGTTGTCCTTGCGCAGGCCGGTCAGGCCATGCCAGACCTCGCCAGCGGCAGTCACCACCTCCAGGCCCAGGCACAGCTCGCGTGCATTGCCATAGCGCAACACCTGGGTTCCGCCGGCGTTGGTGGCCAGGTTGCCGCCCAGGGTGCAACTGCCCTCCGAGGCCAGGCTCAGCGGGAACAGCAGGCCCTGCGCATTTGCTGCCTGCTGCACGGTCTGCAGCACGCAGCCGGCCTCGGCGGTGAGGGTCAGATTGGCCGGGTCGATGGCTCGCACCCGATTCAAGCGGGTCAGGCTCAGCAGCAACTGGCGGCCGCTGTCGTCGGGCACGCCCCCGCCGACCAGGCCGGTGTTGCCGCCTTGCGGCACGACCGACACACCATGTTCGGCGGCCAGGCGCAGCACGGCGGCCACCTCGTCGGTGCCGCCCGGCCGCACCACGGCCAGGGCCTTGCCGAACCAGCGGCCACGCCAGTCGTTCTGCCAGGCCGACAAGTCACCGTCGGTCAGCACATGGGCGGCACCCACGCAGGTACGCAGGGCTTGCAACAGGGGTTCAGACATGGCCAGGCTCTCGATGGACGGTCAGGCCGGATGCGTGTGCTTCAGCCGCCAGCGCACATGCACCGTACAGGCGACGAACAGCACCAGGCAAAGCAGCACCTGCACCAGAGCCAGAGTGGGGCCCCAGCCAGCTTCATGGCCACTGGCGCGCACCACGCCTTCCAGGAAGTACAGCCACACCAACAGGCTGACCCAGCGGTAGGTGTACATGCGGTGCTTGAGCAGGCCGACCAGCGGAATCAGCAGCGGCAGCACCTTGACCACCAGGGTGCGTGAACCGGTGGGCGCCAGCCACAGCTCCCAGACCAGGCCCAGCACGATCATCGCCAGTAACGAGCTCACGGCCAGCGCGCGCGTAACTTGCACCACCGGTGGCGCGGCGCCGTCGGTGACCGATGGGCCAAGGCCTGGCATGGGCGGGGGCGGGGGGGGCTTCGGCACGGCTGGCATCATAGACGCATGCCTTCCCGCCTCATGCCCGATAGCAGCAGCACCAGCGCCCGCGCTGACCAGCCTGCGCCACGTCCGCTGCGCGAGCGCGCGCAACACCGGCTGGCACTGCTGGGCCAGGCCCTGCGCGACTGGCCCTGGTTCGACACCCTGCGCACGCTGCGCCAGCGATTTCGTGAAGACCACCTGGGCTTGACGGCCAGCAGCCTGACCTTCACCACCTTGATCAGCCTGGTGCCGCTGGTCACCGTGATGCTGGCGCTGTTCGCGGCGTTTCCGATGTTTTCGCGCTTCCAGTTGGCGTTGCAGCAGTACTTTCTGCAAAGCCTGGTGCCCGACGGCATTGCCCGGCCGGTGCTGGACGCGCTGACCCAGTTTGCCGGCAAGTCCAGGCAGTTGGGTGGTGCCGGCCTGGCTCTGCTGCTGGTCACGGCGCTGGCGCTGGTGTTCACCATCGACCGCACCCTCAATGGCATCTGGCGCGTGCCCAAGCCGCGGCCGCTGGCACAGCGCGTGCTGGTGTACTGGGCCGCGCTGACCCTGGGCCCGCTGGTGTTGGGCGCCAGCTTGTCGCTGTCCTCGTACGCGCTGACCAGCCGCAGCGGCCTGCTGCGCGACCTGCCCGACGCCGTGGCGCTGCTGTTGCAGCTGCTGCAGTTCATGCTGCTGGCCGGCGGTGTGGCCGGGCTCTACCGCTATGTGCCCAACTGCCATGTGCGCTGGGCCCACGCCTGGGCCGGCGGGCTGTTCGTCGCCGCCGGCTTCGAGTTCGCCAAGCGTGCGCTGGCCTGGTATGTGGGCATGGTGCCCACCTACTCGGTGGTCTACGGCGCCTTCGCCACACTGCCGATCTTTCTGCTGTGGATCTACCTCAGCTGGGTCATCGTGCTGCTGGGCGCGGTGGTGGCCGCCTATGCCCCCAGCCTGGCGATGCGTGTGGTGCGCCCGCCCGACCGGCCGGGTGAGCGCTTTGCGCTGGCCCTGGTGCTGCTGCGCCACCTGGCGCAAGCCCAGGCCCTGGGTGCGCCGGGGCAAAGCGTGGCGGCGCTGGCTGGCGCCACCCGCTTCGACCCGCTGCAGGTGGCGCTGGTGCTCGAAGCCCTGCATGGTCTGGACTGGTGCGGCAAGCTGGACGAAGAGGGTGACCCACGTTGGGTGCTGCTGGTGGTACCGACCAGTGCGCCGGCCACCAGGCTGGTGGACGCGCTGCTGCTGCAGGAACACGAGGCCAGCGCGCAGTTCCGCCAGCGCAGCGGGCTGGCCGGCATGAGCCTGGCCGATCTGCTTGACCCGCCGATGTGAATCAGGGCCTGTGGCGATAATCGCGCGCTACGTGAACCCGCCTGCCGCTCCCGCGCGCACGCCCCGCCCCGACCGTGCACCGCGCCCCGCCGCCGGTGCGCGGCCGCCCCGGCAGGCGAACGCCATTCCCCCCATCGACTACCCCGAAGCGCTGCCGGTCTCGGCCCGGCGCGACGAGATCGCGCGCGCCATGCAGGCGCACCAGGTCATCATCGTCTGCGGCGAAACCGGCTCGGGCAAGACCACCCAGCTGCCCAAGATTGCGCTGGAACTGGGCCGTGGCCTGGGCAACTGGGCCCGGGGCGGCAGCGGCCTGATCGGCCACACCCAGCCGCGCCGGCTGGCTGCCACCAGCGTGGCCAAGCGCATTGCCGAAGAGCTGCGCTCGCCGCTGGGCGAGGTGGTGGGCTACAAGGTGCGCTTTCAAGACCGCTTGCAGCCCGGCGCCAGCGTCAAGCTGATGACCGACGGCATCTTGCTGGCCGAAACGCAAAGCGACCCCGAGCTGCGCGCCTACGACACGCTGATCATCGACGAGGCCCATGAGCGCAGCCTGAACATCGACTTCCTGCTCGGCTATCTGAAGCAGCTGCTGCCACGCCGGCCTGACCTGAAGGTGGTGGTCACCTCGGCCACCATCGACGCCGACCGCTTTGCGCGCCACTTTGCGGGGGCTGCCGGTCCGGCGCCGGTGATCCAGGTCTCGGGCCGCTTGTTTCCGGTCGAGCAGCGCTGGAAGTCGTTCGAGGACAGCCGCGAGTACGGCCTGGACGAGGCCATTGCCGACGCGGTGGACGAGCTGTGGGTCGGCGGCGGGCCTGGGACGGGCCATGAGGGCCCGGGCGACATCCTGATCTTCCTGCCCGGTGAACGCGAGATCCGCGAGGCCAGCGAGCACCTGCGCCGGCACCTGGCCAAGGCCCACCGCAGCGGGCCGCCCGCGCAGATCCTGCCGTTGTTCGCCCGCCTGTCGCAGGCCGAGCAGGAAGCGGTTTTCTCGCCCGGCAATGGCCGGCGCGTCGTGCTGGCCACCAACGTGGCCGAGACCTCGCTGACCGTGCCCGGCATCCGCTACGTCATCGACAGCGGGCTGGCGCGGGTCAAGCGTTACAGCTACCGCAGCAAGGTCGAGCAGCTGCAGGTCGAGCCGATCAGCCAGGCCGCTGCCAACCAGCGCGCCGGGCGTTGCGGCCGGGTGGCCAATGGCATCTGCATCCGCCTCTACGACGAGAAAGACTTCACCGGTCGGCCACGATTCGCCGACCCCGAGATCCTGCGCGCCTCGCTGGCGGGCGTGATCCTGCGCATGAAGGCACTGCGCCTGGGTGCGGTGGACGACTTTCCGTTCCTCGAGCCGCCCAAGGCCAAGGCCATTGCCGACGGCTACGCGCTGCTGGGTGAACTGGGCGCGGTGGACGACGACATGGTGCTCACCGCCATGGGCCAGCAGCTGGCCCGGCTGCCGCTGGACCCGCGCGTGGGCCGCATGATTCTGGAAGCGCGCGAGCGCCAGTCGCTGGACGAGGTGCTGATCATCGCCAGCGCGTTGAGCGTGCAGGACGTGCGCGACCGGCCGCTGGAAGTGGCGCAGGCGGCCGACGAGAAGCACAAGAAGTTCGACGACGAGAAGTCGGAATTCATGGGCTACCTGAAGCTGTGGCACTGGATCGAGGAAGGACGCGGCGTGCATGGGCGAAGCGGGCAGGAGCCGGCTGTCCCTGCGGACAGCCGGACCCGCGAAGCCGGCCCGGCCTACCGGCCGGGCCGTGGGACACAGGTGGTGTCGCCAGGAATTCTGCCGACGCACAAGCTCAGCAACCGCCAGCAGGAGCAGCGCTTGCGTGAGAGTTTCGTCAACCCGCGCCGCGTGCGTGAATGGCGCGACATCCACAGCCAGCTGCACACCGTGGTGGCCGAGCAGGGCTGGCGCCTGAACGCCAGCCCGGCCACCTACGAGCAGATCCACCTGGCCATGCTGTCCGGCCTGCTGGGCAACGTCGGCTGCAAGGTCGACGACGAGGATGTGTACCTGGGCGCACGCGGCATCAAGTTCTACCGCCACCCCGGTGCGCATCTGAGCAAGAAGCCCGGCCGCTGGCTGATCGCTGCCGAGCTGGTGGACACCACGCGCTTGTTCGGCCGTGGCCTGGCCGGCATCGAGCCGACCTGGATCAGCGCGATTGCCGGGCATTTGCTGAAGACCCAGCTGCTCGACCCGCATTGGGAGAAAAGGGCCGGCGAAGTGGTGGCGCTGCAGCGCGCCACGCTCTACGGCATCGTGGTCTACAACAACCGACGCGTGAACTTCGGCCTGGTCGACCCGGTGGCCGCGCGCGACATCTTCATCCGCAGTGCGCTGGTGGACGGTGATTGGGACACCACGCTGCCGTTTGTGGCCCACAACACACGCTTGCTCAAGCAAGTCGAAGAGCTGGAGCACAAGGCGCGCCGGCAGGACGTGCTGGTCGACGACGCGCTGATCTACGCCTTCTACGACCAGCAGCTGCCGCCAGACGTGTTCTCTGGGGCCAGCCTGGAACGCTGGTACCGCCATGCCAGCCGGCAGCAGCCACAGCTGCTGCAGCTCACGCGCGATGAGTTGATGCGCCACGAGGCCGCCGGCATCACCACCGAGGCCTTCCCCAAAACCTTGCGCCTGGGCGGTGTGGACTGCGTGGCGACCTACCTGCACGAGCCGGGTGACGCCAAGGACGGCGTGACCGTGACTTTGCCCCTGTTTGCGCTGAACCAGGTCAGCGAGGACCGCTGCGACTGGCTGGTGCCCGGCATGCTGGCGGCCAAGCTCACGGCGCTGTGCAAGAGCCTGCACCAGAAGCCGCGCAACCGCCTGCAACCGCTGCCCGAGTTTGTCGCCGAGTTCTTGGAACTGACGCGATTTGGCGACGGTGAGCTGCTCGCGGTGCTGCTGGCCGCAGTGCGGGAACGCAGCCAGGTCGCCGTGCAGCGGAACGACTTCAAGCTCGACATGCTGGCGCCGCACTTGTTCATGAACTTCCGGGTGGTGGACGAGCATGGTCGGCAGCTGGGCATGGGCCGCCACCTGGCCACGCTCAAGGCTGAACTCGGCGGCCAGGCCCGCTCCGCCTTCCAGGCCCTGGCCACGCTGAAACTGCCTGCCGCCAAACCCGGCCCCGCCCAGGGCGAGGGCAGGGTGGGAGCCGAAACGACCCCAGCCGCTGAAGCAAAGTCGGCAATCAAGGCCAATCCGTCCGTCCCCCACACCGCCTGGACCTTCGGTGAACTGCCCGAGCTGATGGAGATCCACCAGGCCGGGCAAACGCTGATCGGCTTCCCGGCCATCGTCGACCATGGCGCCCATGTGCAGATCGAGGTCTTCGACGAGCCCGGCATCGCGGCGCAAAAACACCGCGCCGGCCTGCGTCGGCTGGTCATGCTGGCGATCAAGGAACCGCTGAAGTACCTGGAAAGGAACGTCCCCGACCTGGTCAAGATGGCCAGCGCCTACATGGCCTTGGGCAGCGCGGATGAACTGCGGCAAATGGTCATCACGCTGGCGCTGGACCGCGCCTTCCTGGCCGAGCCGCTGCCCGGCAACGAGGCCGAGTTCAATGCCCGCGTGCACGAGGGCCGGGCCCGACTGAACCTGATTGCGCAAGAAGTGGCGCGCCTGGCTGGCGCGATCCTGCTCGACTACACCGCTGCAGTGCGCAAGCTCAAGGACAGCCGCGCGCCGAAAGAGCTAGCCGACGACATCAGTGCGCAACTGCAACAGTTGATGCCCAAGCACTTCCTGCTGCAGTCACCATTTGCCCAGTTGCAGCACTACCCGCGCTACCTCAGGGCCGTGGTGCTGCGCCTGGACAAGCAACCCGCCGACCCTGCGCGTGACGCCCTGCGCCTGACCGAGCTGCGCCCGCTGCAGCAGCGCTACAGCCGCCGCCTGGCTGAACAAAAAGGCGTGGCCGACGCCAGACTGGACGAATACCGCTGGCTGCTGGAAGAGTTGAGGGTGAGCTTCTTCGCGCAAGCGCTGCGCACGCCACAGCCGGTGAGTGTGAAGCGGCTGGACAAGGCTTGGGCACAGCTTTTGAGTTGAGGCCCACCAGCGCTGCATGGGCGCACAGCGCGGTCAGCCTGCAGCGGCCACAGAATGCAGCTCAAAGTCATCACCTTGCAAGGTATAGACACCATGCGCTTCGACTGGACCAACCCCTACCCGACCACCCGCAGCCCGCTGATGGCGCGCAATGTGGTGGCCACTTCACACCCGCTGGCCTCGCAGGCCGGTTTGCGAATGCTGCTGGCCGGAGGCAATGCGGTGGACGCGGCAATTGCCGCGGCCGCCACGTTGACCATCGTCGAGCCCATTTCCAATGGCCTGGGCAGCGACAACTTCGCCATCCTGTGGGACGGCCAGGGCCTGCACGGGCTGAACAGTTCGGGCATGGCGCCGGCGGCCTGGAACCCGGACTACTTTGCCCGCCGCCATGGTGGGCAGATGCCGCAGCGCGGCTGGGACACGGTGACCACGCCCGGCGCCGTGGCCGGCTGGGTCGCGCTGTCCGAGCGCTTCGGCAAGCTGCCCTTTGCCGACCTGATGGCGCCGGCCATCGAGTACGCCGAACGTGGCCATGGCGTGGGCTGCATCGTGGCCGACAAGTGGGCGCGGCAGGTGCCGGTGCTGCACGACCAGCCTGGTTTTGCGCAGGCCTTCATGCCGCGTGGCCGTGCGCCCGAGCCGGGTGAGCGCTTTGTCTTTGCCGAAGCCGGGGCCTCGCTGCGCAAGATTGCTGCCAGCCAGGGCGAGAGCTTCTACCGGGGTGAACTGGCCGAACAACTGGTCGCGCATTCGGCCGCCAACGGCGGCAGCATGGCGCTGTCCGACCTGGCCAACTACCAGCCCGAATGGGTCGCCCCCATCCAGAAAGACTACGCCGGCCACACCCTGCACCAGATCCCGCCCAACGGCCAGGGCATTGCCGCGCTGATGGCGCTGGGCATGCTGGACAAGCTGGACCTGGCCAGCCTGGCGGTGGACAGTGCGGCCAGCCAGCACCTGCAGATCGAGGCCATGAAGCTGGCCTTTGCCGACACCTACCGCTGGGTGGCCGACGCGGGAGCGATGACCGAGGTCACCGCCGCCGATCTGCTCAGCGACGCCTACCTCAGCCAGCGCGTCAAGCTGATCGATCCCAAGCGTGCGCAAGACTTCGGCCCAGGCCAGCCGCCCAAGGGCGGCACCATCTACCTCACGGCCGCCGATGAGAGCGGCATGATGATCAGCTTCATCCAGTCCAACTACATGGGCTTTGGCAGTGGTGTGGTGGTGCCGGGCACCGGCATCAGCCTGCAAAACCGTGGCCATGGCTTCACGCTGGACAAGGCTCACCCGAACGTGGTGGCCGGTGGCAAGCGGCCGTTCCACACCATCATTCCGGGCTTTCTGACGCGCAATGGTCAGCCGCAAATGAGTTTTGGCGTGATGGGCGGCAACATGCAGCCGCAGGGCCATTTGCAAACCCTGGTGCGCATGCTGACCCATCACCAGCAACCGCAGGCCGCCTGCGACGCGCCGCGCTGGAAGGTGGATACCGGCCTGGCGGTGGACATGGAGCCCAGCATGGCGCCGGCGCTGCAAGAAGGACTGAAGGCGCTGGGCCACCGTTTCCAGCCCACGTCCGACAGCTACATGGACTACGGCAGCGGCCAGTTCATCTGGCGCTGCAGCGGTGATCCGGCCGACGGCTATGTGGCGGCCAGCGATTCACGCCGCGACGGGCAGGCGGTTGCTTACTGAACCGTTCGCCCGGGCCAGCTAAAGTTGGGGCAGCGGCCTGCACCGGCAGGCCATAACAAGGCGTAGTCACATGGGTTTTATCTGGATGGCTTTGGTGGGTCTGGTGGTGGGCCTGATCGCGCGCGCGGTGATGCCGGGCAAGCAGCAACTGGGCATTCTGCTCACCGCCGGCCTGGGCATTGCCGGTGCCTACTTGGCCGGCTTCATCGGCCAGGCGATGGGCTGGTACCGCGCCGGCCAGGGTGCTGGTTTCATTGGCTCGGTGCTGGGAGCGCTGCTGGTTCTGTTCATCTATGGCCAATTGGCGGGCAAGAAAGACGAGCAGCCGCCCATGGGCTGACGGCCCGCAGCGGCTGCAATGAGACGAACTGCGCTGACAGGCCTGCAGCCCGCAGCACAGCTTCAGATCACTTCTTCTTGTCGTTCTGATTGCCTATCACGCCGCCCACCACCGCGCCACCGATGGCGCCAGCAGGGTTGCCGGTGATGACCGAGCCGGCAACCCCGCCGACGGCCGCGCCGATGGCGGTGTCACGGGTCCGGTCCGACATGCCGGCGCAGGCGGTGAAGCTCATCGCAGCAGCCCCGGCCGCCAGCAAGGTGGCCCAGCGCGGCAGAAGGCTGGCGGTGGGTGAAGACGGGGTCGGCGTGCGGTGTGACATGGTGAGCTCCTGAAGAGGGTGGATCGGACGCTGCCCTTTGTGCATCGCACGGGGCACCGGCATGGCTTGAATCATCAGGCCATGCCGGGCTCGGGCGCATCGTCCTATCGCCTGTTCGGTGGTGAGCCCTGTCCTACAGCGCGGCCA
This sequence comes from Betaproteobacteria bacterium, assembly GCA_031417735.1. Taxonomy (GTDB): domain Bacteria; phylum Pseudomonadota; class Gammaproteobacteria; order Burkholderiales; family Burkholderiaceae_C; genus Pseudaquabacterium. Next base: position 12,330 of record JANOWE010000014.1, on the reverse strand, counting down.
AGGCTGGCAGCGACGGCAGCCCCGACGGCGCCATCACCTGCTCGGCCCCGTTCTGGCTCTGGTCGGCCAACTGGCCGGCAGAGTGGTTGCGGCAGCCCGTCGTGTCGAAGGGGCCATGGCAGCCCAGGTCCGACAAAACGGACGTGAAGCACAGGTCGCGGTAGCGTGGCGAATGTCCCGTCTCGCGCCAGCGATGTTCAGTGCGGGACGCTGCCGCAGCATAGGGGCTTTGCACAGCCTGCTGAACGCAGTCCAATGCCGGGTGCCGCGCGACTTTTCGTGGGCAAGGAGCTGAACATGGCCCTGACCGCCAGCCTGAGCCTGGTCTCGCCCAGCATGGGGCGTATTGAAGGCGCCTTGCTGCAAAAAGGCCGCGAAGGCCAGATCGCCGTGCTGGCCAGCAACCATGAAGTCGTCTCGCCGCATGACCCGGCCACCGGCCATGCCTCCGGCAAGCGCTTGCACGAACCCCTGGTGCTGACCAAGGAGATCGACCAGGCCACGCCCAAGCTTTACCGTTTGCTCACGCTCGACGAGGCGCTGGGCGAATTCACGCTGCGGTTCTGGGTGGGTGGCAAGACCAAAACCTCAGCCCTGGTTCCCAGGATGAGCCTGCGCCTGACCGGTGCGCGTCTGGTGGCCATGCGCTTTGCCCAGCCCTATGTGCTGGACCCGACCCAGGCCAACTGGCCCGAGACCGAGGAGCTGAGCTTCTTGTACCAGCGCATCGAATGGCGCTGGGAGGCCACAGGCGAAGTCGCCGCCGACGACTGGATGCCGGGCTGAGGGCTGCGCCGGCCGCCTGGCCGCGTCGCTCAGGCGCTGAGCAATTCCAGCGCGCGGTCCATGCCGCCTTGCTCGATCGAGATCATCGCCTTCTCGCGCACCGCCGGCTTGCCGTGGTAGCAGATCGACAGGCCGGCCTCGGCCATCATTGGCAGGTCGTTGGCACCGTCACCCACGGCAATGGCCTGGGCCGGTGAGATGCCCATCAGCTCGCACACCTCGAGCAGCACGCGGCGCTTCTCGGCGCCGTCGCAGATGTCGCCCCAGGGCCGGTCGAGCAAGGTGCCGGTGAGCTTGCCGTCAACCAGGCCCAGGCTGTTGGCGCGGGCAAAGTCCAGGCCCAGACGGTGACGCACACGTTCGCTGAAATAGCTGAAGCCGCCCGAGACCAGCAGCGTCTTCAAGCCCACGCGCTGGCAGGCCTGGACAAAGGCCTCGACGCCAGGGTTGAGCCGCAGTCGTTGCTCGTAGACCTGCAGCAAGGCGGACTCGGGCACACCGGCCAGCAGTGCCACACGGCGGCGCAGGCTGTCCTTGAAGTCGGTGATCTCGCCACGCATGGTGGCCTCGGTGATCGCGGCCACCTCGGCCTTGCGGCCGGCGACCTCGGCGATCTCGTCCACGCATTCGATGTTGATCAGCGTGGAGTCCATGTCGAAGGCCACCAGCTTGTAGTTCGACAGGGCCTGGGGCGGCGTGAAGTCGCGGATGAACAAGCCGGGTGCGAAGGCGTGGGCGGACATGCTGGTTAGGATCGGGGAGGGCGCGCGGATCTTACCCGTCGGGGGCATTCCCGAACAACGCTCGCCGCCCGGCAAACCCGGCCCTGGGTGGCCGTTGAACAGAACAAGGAGATGACGATGTCAGAACCCCTGGTGCTGAGCACCACAGAAGGCGCCGTGCGCTGGCTCACGCTGAACCGGCCCAAGGCACTGAACAGTTTTACCGCTGCGATGCATGGCGAACTGCGCGACGCGCTGGATCTGGCCGCGGCCGACAGCACCGTGCGCTGCATCGTGCTGACCGGCGCCGGCCGGGGCTTCTGCGCCGGCCAGGACCTCAATGACGAGGGCATGGGCGTCGGTGGCGGGCTCAATGACGTGCAGGGCATCGTCGAGCGCCATTACAAGCCGCTGGCGCTGCGCATCCGCAACATGCCGGTGCCGGTGCTGGCCATGGTCAATGGCGTGGCCGCAGGGGCGGGCGCCAACATTGCGCTGGGCTGCGACATGGTGCTGGCCGCGCGCTCGGCCAGCTTCATCCAGGCCTTCTCCAAGATCGGCCTGGTGCCCGACGGAGGTGGCACCTGGCTGCTGCCCCGGCTGGTGGGTCGGGCCCAGGCGCTGGCGTTGACCTTTACCGGCGACAAGTTGTCGGCCGAAGAAGCGCAGCGCCTGGGCTTGATCTGGCGCTGCGTGGACGACGCCGAACTGCTGGCCGAGACCATGGCCCTGGCCCAGCGCCTGGCGCTGATGCCGGCCAAAGCGCTGGCCCAGACCCGCGCACTGATCGACGCCGCGCTACCGATGGGCTTGGCCCAGGCGCTGGACCGCGAAGCGGTGGTCCAGGGCGAGATGAGCCGCGCCGGCGACTATGCCGAGGGCGTGGCCGCGTTCATGCAAAAGCGCCCGCCCAGCTTCAACGACCGTTGAACCCCACGCGGTGACGCCAGGTCACTTCCAGCCTGCGCGGTCAAACACCTTCTGCGCCAGGGCGCTGTTCTTCGCCAGTTCACCCATAGGCAGCGTGTCGGCCTTGAAGGTGCCCAGCTTGGCCAGCGCGGCGTTTGCGCCGGCCTTGCCGGCGACCACCGGCCACTCGTTGTTGCCCTCGGCGAAGTAGGTCTGGGCCTCGTCGCTGGCCAGGTATTCCAGGAACTTGACCGCCGCGTCGCGGTTGGGTGAATGCTTGAGTACACCAGCACCCGAAACGTTGATGTGCGTGCCCGAACTGGCCTGGTTGGGCCAGACGATGGCCACCGCGTTCATGGCCTGCTGGTCTTCGGCCTTGCTGCTGCGCATCAGCCGGACCAGGTAATAGGTGTTGCTGATGGTCACGCCGCATTCACCGGCCGCCACCGACCGGATCTGGTCGGTGTCGCCGCCCTTGGGCGAGCGCGCGAAGTTGGCCACCAGGCCCTTGGCCCAGGCCTCGGCCTTGGCCTCGCCCTCATGGGCGATCACCGCGCCGCCCAGCGACAGGTTGTAGGGGTGGCTGCCCGAACGCATACAGACCTGGCCCTTCAATGCCGGGTCGGCCAGCGCGGCATAGGTCTGCACCTGGGCCGGCTTGATCGCGGCCCTGTTGTAGACGATGACCCGGGCGCGGGTCGAGAACGAATACCAGTTCGGCGTGCGCAGCGCGGCCGGGATGCGCTGTTCCAGCAGGCTGCTCTTGATGGGCTGGAACAGGCCCATCTTGTCGGCAATTTCCAGCCGCGACGCGTCTACCGTGATCAGCACATCGGCCGGGCTGGCCGTGCCCTCGTTGCGGATGCGCTCGACCAGTTCTTCTTCCTTGCCGTCCAGCCGGTTGATCTTGATGCCGGTGGCCTTGGTGAAGTTCTCGTACAGCAATTCGTCGGTCTGGTAGTGGCGGGCCGAATACAGGTTAAGCACCTTGTCCTGCGCCATCAGGGCGCCGGGGGCGAGCAGGGCAGCGCACAGCAACAAACTGCTGCGGGCAAGAGGTGGGCGGCGTGAGGTCATGGCAGGTGGGCGCTGAGAATGGACAGAGGTGCAATCATAACAAGAATGATTCGCAACACCAATTCAGGCGCAAAGACCTGCCGCGCAACAACGGTACCGGCGACGCCGGGTGAAGCGTCGTGGCGCGGCGCGCTACAACCAGCCCAGCCGCCGGAAACGCCGGTACATCAGCCCGCAGCTGCCGGCAATGATGGCCAGCGCCGCCGGGTAGCCCCAGGGTTGATCGAGTTCGGGCATGAACTTGAAATTCATGCCCCACACGCCGACCCAGAAGGTGGCCAGCGCAAAGATGCCAGCCCAGGCCGCCAGACGCTTGTTGACCTCGCTCTCCTCGATTGTGACCATCGACAAATTGACCTGGATGGCGGTGCCGATGGTGTCGCGGATGGTGTCGATCGAGGTCTGCAGCCGGGCCAGGTGGTCGGCAATGTCACGAAAGTAGTCACCGCTGGCGGCGCAGATGGCCGGCACCCGGCCACCATGCAGCTTGCCCACCGCGTCCATCAACGGGGCCACCGCATGGCGCAGCGTGGTGACCTCGCGCTTGAGCTCGTACAGGCGCTCGATGTTGGCCCGGGCCGCGCCGCGCACGAAGATCTGGCCCTCCACCGCCTCCAGCTCGGTCTCCAGCGCGTCGACCAGCGGAAAGTAGCGGTCGACCACCGCGTCCATCAGCGCGTAGAGCACAAAGCTGGGGCCCTGGCGCAACAGGTGCGGCTCCCGCTCGCAGCGCTGGCGCACACCGAGAAAACCCTGGCTGCTGCGGTTGCGCACCGACAGCACGAATTTCGGCCCGGCAAAGATGTGCACCTCACCCACCTGCAGGCTGTCGGTGGGGCTGAACTCCAGCATGTGCAGCACCGCAAACACGGTCTGGCCGTATTCCTCGATCTTGGGCCGCTGGTGGCCGTGCAGGGAGTCTTCCACCGCCAGGTCATGCAGGCCGAACTCGCCTTGCATCTGCACCATCTCGTCGTGGCTGGCGTCGCGCAGCGCCACCCAGACCATGGTGTTGGGCAGCGCCAGATGGCGGCCGATGTCGGCCACCGGAATCTCGGCGAGCTTGGCGCCCTCGCTGTAGGCGACGCAATTGATGAGCATGGTGGCTTGACTGTGGATGGGCCGTCATCGGCCTCGGCTGTTGATCATGGCATCGGCCCGGAACCACGGCCGGCCGAGCGTGGCACTGATTGTGGCTGTGCCCGTGGTGCCATGTGACAGCGAAAAGCAGTGTGCCTACCGCAGGCACGCTGCCTGGTTCGGCAAGACCCTGAGGTGGCCGGCCGCTGGGGCTGCGCTATGGTGCGGGCCAAGGCCTGCCCGGTGCGGGTCGGCCTTCGCAGCCCAGGCTGCAGCGATCAAGGGGGTGATGAAGTGACGGACATCGGTGTTCCACAAGCCGCAGGCTATGACCGGGTGGCCATGGCCTTGCATTGGCTGATCGGCCTGGCCTTGCTGGGCCAGATCGGATTCGGCTTCATGCTCGACGACCTGGCGCCCCGTGGCACACCCACGCGCGCATCGGTGATCAACCTGCACAAGTCTTTCGGCATGGTGCTGGGCCTGCTGATCGTGCTCCGCCTGGGCTGGCGGCTGGGTCATGCTGCGCCGGCCTGGCCTGCCCATCTGGCGATCTGGCAACGCCATGCCACCGTCTGGGGCCACCGGCTGCTCTACGCCTGCATGCTGGTGATGCCCTTGTCGGGCTATATCGGTTCGAACTTCAGCAAGTACGGCGTCAAGTTCTTCGGCCATCCGCTGCCACCCTGGGGTGTGGACGACAAGGCCATCTATGCCGTGTTCAACCTGACCCATGTCGTCACCGCCTGGCTGTTCACGGCGCTGATCGTCGGCCATGTGTTGATGGCGGCCAAGCATGCGCTGGTCGACAAGGACGGTCTGTTTCTGCGTATCTGGCCGGGCTCGGCGAAGTGAACCACCTCGCACGATCATCAACGTACTGCACAGGATCATTGCCATGTATTCACGGCTGAATGTCAAACACCTGGTCCTTCTGGCCGCTGCACTGGTCTTGCCGCTTGCGAGCTGGGCCGCGCCCTTCGCGTATGTGCCCAACGAGGGCTCGGGCACGGTCAGCGTCATCGACACCGCCAGCGACAAGGTGGTGGCCGAGATCCCCGCCGGCAAGAAGCCGCGCGGTACGGTGATCAGCGCCGACGGCCGCCATGCCTATGTCAGCGACCAGCCCAACAACCAGCTGGTGCTGCTGGACCTGGCCGCGCGCAAGGCCGTGGGCGTGGTGCCACTGGGTGAATCACCCGAAGGCGTGGGCATCTCGCCCGACGGCCGCTGGGTGGCCGCTGCCGTGGAAGAAAGCAACCTGGTCGCCTTTGTCGACACCCGCACCAACCGCAAGGCCTTCGACATTCCGCTGACGGGCAAGAACCCCGAGCATGCGGTGTTCAGTCCCGATGGCAAATTTCTGCTCGTCAGCGCAGAAGAGGGCGACGCGGTCGATGTGATCGACTTCAGCCAACGCAAGCAGGTGGCGCAGATTGCGGTGGGCGCGCGGCCACGCGGCATCGGCTTCCTGCCCGACGGCAGCCGGGCCTATGTGGCGGCAGAGAATTCAAGCGAGATCTTCGTCATCGACACGCGCAGCTTCAGCGTCATGACCAGGATCAAGGGCGGCCTGCGTGCCAATGGTGTGGCGGTGCACCCCAGCGGCCAAATCGTCTATGTGTCCAATGGCGGCGACCACTCGGTGTCGGTGCTGGACGTGGCCAGCAACACCATCGTCGCCACCATCGCGGTCGGTCAACGGCCCTGGAACATGGCGCTCACGCCCGACGGCAGGAAGCTCTACGTGGCCTGTGGCCGCTCGGGCGTGGTCTCGGTCATCGACACCGAGCGCAACATCAAGCTCAGCGACATCGCGGTGGGCAAGCTGCCCTGGGGCGTGGCGATCAGGTGATGAACGGGCCCACCTGCGGGGAGGGAAAGGTTCAGATCAGGGCTCTGCCTTTGCCAGTTCAGCCTGGGCATGGGCGTACCAGATCTTCAGCCGCTGGCGCTCCATCAGGCCCAGCCCGGCACCTTCCTTGCTGCTTGAATTGCGCGCCGACCAGAAGCTGGTGTTGTGCGCGTCGATCTTCTGCATCACGCTGTCGTGCAGTCGCTTCAGGCTGATGACTCTGGCGCCCAGATCAAGCGCCCGCGCTTGCTGACCCGAGCGCTCGAGCTGGCTGAAGTCGTCGCCGCGCAGCTGGTTGCGCACCAGCACATAGCGCAGCCGGGCGCCGAACTGGTCGATCAGGCGCTGCAGCAGGTCGACCGAATCGCGGCCGTTGTCCATCACCTGCCAGTAGTGCACGGTCAGGCCCGACACGTCGGCCAGATCGAGCACGCCGGAGTCGTCCATCCACTGCACCAGCGGTGTGTGGGTCTGCGCGGCCAGATCGACCAGCACGCGGCGTCCGGGCTCGGCCACGGCGGCCTCGACGATGGCGTCCAGCGCCTCGTAGCGGTCGACCACCACCGGTGAGGCATAGCCGGCGTAAAAGCGCAGCAGCGCGCCGTGCGAGCGGTCGGTGTCGAAGCCGGTGAAAGGGATCTGGTGGTCAATGAAATATTGCGCCAGCAGCCTTGAGACCAGCGATTTGCCAACGCCGCCCTTTTCACCGCCGATGAGATGGATGCAGGCGTTCTGCGGTGTTTCCAGGGTCGGGGGTTGGGTCATGTTGCGGGCGCCTGGCGGGGTCAGGCGATGGGTGAGGTGGTGGGCAGGCCGGCGTGCCGGACGCGGACATGCGGCGCAGGCTGGGCCGCCAGTGTAGTCAGGCCGTTCTTGCCGCGCTGGCCCAACGCGCCCTTAGCGCGGGCGCTCGGCGCGGGCAGAGCTTGTGGCCCAGGTCAGCCAGCGGTAGTAGCGGTCGGCGTCGAGCTGCGGCACCACGGCTTCGGGCGGATCATTCAGGTCCTCGCCCAGCAGCGCGTCGAGCATCGGCATCAGGCCATGGCCGATGAGCAGCGGCAGGCCCAGCAGGTTGGGCCAGCCGCAGGCATGGTGGCCCCAGATGCCCAGCAGCGGCAACAGCGGGTACACGACCGACAGTGCCCACCAGCCGCGCTTGTGGTCGCGCCAGGTGATGGGCCGGCCTTGTGCATTGGTGGCGCTGTAGGCGTGGATCATGGCGCGACTCTACGCCGGGCCGAACAGTGCACGCCCCGGCCGCTGGCGCCGCCCATGCGGACAGGATCGCCCCTTCCGTGCGCGTCCGGTCAGCCCGAGCCGGGCCTCGCATAGACTGAGCCGACGATGAATCACAGCGCAGCAGCAGCAAAGGGCCCGACAGTGGCCGTGGTGGGCGGTGGACCCGCTGGTCTGATGGCCGCCGAGGTGCTGCTGTCCTGCGGCCTGCAGGTCGACTTGTATGACGCCATGCCATCGGTGGGCCGCAAGTTCTTGCTCGCCGGCAAGGGCGGTCTGAACCTGACCCACAGCGAACCGGCCGGGCCCTTCGGCCTGCGCTACGGCCCACGCGCCGAGCAGATCGCGCCCTGGTTGAGCGCCTTCGGCCCTGACGCCTTGCGTGAGTGGGCGCAGCGGCTGGGCATCAGCACCTTCGTTGGCAGCTCAGGCCGGGTGTTTCCGGCCGAGATGAAGGCCGCGCCCCTGCTGCGCACCTGGCTGCACCGCTTGCGCGGCCAGGGCCTGCGGCTGCACATGCGCCGGCGCTGGACGGGCTGGCAGGCGGGCGATGCACCGACCGACCTGCGCCTGCAGGGCCCTGACGGTGAGACAAGGGTACAGGCCGATGCCGTGCTGCTGGCCCTGGGCGGTGGCAGTTGGTCCCGCCTGGGCTCGGATGGCGCCTGGTGGCCCTGGCTGTCCGCGCGCGGTGTGGCGCTGGCCCCGCTGCTGCCGTCCAACTGCGGCTTTGACGTGGACTGGACGCCGTACTACGCCCAGCGCTTTGCCGGCAGCCCGATGAAGTCGGTGCGGCTGCGGTTCGACAACCCCGACGGCCCGGGCTTCGAGCGTCAGGGTGAGTTCGTGATCACCCGCAACGGCATCGAAGGCAGCCTGGTCTATGCCGCCTCGGCCCTGCTGCGCGATGCCATCAGCCGCGACGGCGCGGCCACCATCCTGCTCGACCTGCACCCCGGACGCAGCGCCGAGCAACTGGCCACCGCGCTGGCCAGGGGCCGAGGCGCACGTTCGCTGCCCAACCACCTGAAAGAGCAGGCTGGTATCGACGGCGCCAAACTGGCCCTGCTGCGTGAACGCTGGTCGGCCGACGAACTGACCCAGCGCCTGGCCCGACACCCCGCCGGCCTGGCCGCCGACCTCAAGGCCTGGCCCCTTTGCCTGACCGCGCCGCGCCCGCTGGACGAGGCCATCAGCAGCGCTGGTGGCGTGAGCTTCGAGGCGCTGGACGCCGGGTTGATGCTGCGGGCCCTGCCCGGTGTGTTCTGCGCCGGTGAAATGCTCGACTGGGAGGCCCCCACGGGGGGCTACCTGCTGCAGGCCAGCCTGGCCAGCGGCCGCGCGGCGGGCCAGGGTCTGCTGCAATGGTTGCAGCAGAGCGTGCCTGCCGCTGCCCAATCCCAGTCGTAGAGATCGAGCTGCGACGGCGCGCCGGACTGAAAGAGATATATCACCCGCTTGGCTTTGGGTGCGAAGTGAAGGGGATTGATGGTGCCGTGCGACGGAAACGGGTTACCGGCCGCTGCTTTTGCAGCTTTATTGCCGGCCGCGAACAGATTCCGATTCAGCAACGACGCGAGAGCGATCGTGCCCAGTCCGCGGGCGGAACGGCCGAAGAAATGACGGCGCGTGATGTTCTCAAGGTGCGCCCGGTAAAGTTCGTTTTGCTCCATATCAGTGGTCACTCCTTCGTGATCGTTTCATCGAGGTTCAGCAGCACATTCGCCATCGCGGTCCATGCGACCAAATCCAGCTCGTTCAGCTTCTCGGCGCGCTTGGCTTCGCCGGTTGACAGTAGATCGACGGCAGCCTTCAAGTCCTTCTGATACGTCGCAACCATGTCCGCATGGACGCCCACGAGAATTTTTCGCTCCTTCGAAGTGGGCGGGCGCGCCAGCACCGTCTTGTAGGCAAACGTGATTCGCGGGTTCAAATCCGCTCCGCCCTCGCGCACGACGCGTTCCGCCAGCACCCGCGCGGCCTCGACAAAGCCCTTCTCGTTGAGCGTAACGAACGCCTGCAGCGGCGTGCAGGTCAGACCCCGCTGTTCGGTGCAAAGCGCCCGGTCTGGGGCGTCAAAGGTCATCATGGTCGGATTCAGTACGGTGCGCTTCCAAAGCGTGTAGAGGCTGCGCCGGTAGAGATCCGCGCCCTTGCTCTCCTCATATTTATTCCCGCCGAACATCTTCTCCTCCCACAAGCCCGCCGGCTGATACGGTTTCACGCTGGGTCCGCCCGGCGTGCGCTTGCGATCGAGCAGGCCGGCGTAATCCAGCGCGCAATCGCGGATGACCTCCGCGCTGAGGCGCAGGCGTGGCCCGCGCGCCAGCAATCGGTTGAGCGGATCACGCTCCAGCAATTCCGGGGTGGTCTTGGACGACTGCCGGTAGGTGGCGGACATCACAATCTTTTTCTGCATCGCCTTGATGTTCCAACCGCTGTCGATGAACTCCCGCGCCAGCCAGTCGAGCAGCTCCGAATGCGACGGCTGTTCTCCCTGCGTACCAAACTCATTGCCGGTCTTCACGATTCCGTTTCCGAAATAGAAAGCCCAGTACCGATTCACCGTCACACGGCTCAACAGCGGATGCTTCGGATCAACCAGCCATTTGGCGAGCGTCATCCGGTTGGTTTTCTCGGAAGGTGTAAGCGGTGGGAGAATGTGCGGCACGCCGGCGGAAACCTTGTCGCCTTTGGCTCGATAATCGCCGCGCACACGAATGTGCGTCTCTCGCGGCTTTTCCATTTCTTCCATCACGCGCAGCGTCGGGATCTTCGCATCGAGATCCTTCGCCGCCTTGCGGGTGTCGGCCAGCTTGGTGTTCAGCGTCTTGATCTCCGGGTAAAAATTATCCCGATAATACTCCTTCAACTCCGTCTTCTGCCCGTCCGTCGTCTGGTCCGACTTGGAGAACAGTGCGGACTGCACGTTCTGCGGCAGGCCGGCGAAGTCATCGAGGTTGGTGCTCGTTGAAGTCGCCAGACGGAACCGGCCCAATACATGTTGCGCCGTGGCGGATTCAAACTTCAGGTTCACCTTCAGGCGCGCCCCGGCAGCGAACGTGATCGGGCTTTTCGCCAGGAAGATCGCCTGACGGTCACCGCGAAGTTTGTCGTTGTTTCCGTCGACGGCCCAACCGGTGTCCGCCTTGTCGTCGATCGCGCGCTTCACATCAAAATCCTTCTGGCTGTAATCCGCCAGTGCCTTGGCGAACTCAACGCGATACTTCGTCACCGGCTGCTTGGTCGGCGTGAACGCAAACCCATACACGCCGCTGCCGTGATGCACCTTCAGGAGCAGGCTGTTCTGGCCGGGCTTGAGCAGCACCATCACTTCGTCGGGAGCCGGCGCGACCCGGCGAAAGATCTTTCCGTTCTCGACCTTGGCGCCGTTTAGCCACAGTTGGATTCCGCCATCGCTGCCGAAGGTGAACTTGATGTAACGCGCCGTCTTCACCGTGATGTTGCGGTGGAGATACGTCACCTGATTCTCGCCCGAGAGCGCCTGCACTGTGCCGTCCTTCCAATCCGCCTTCTCTTTCCAGCGCAGCTTGTCCTCTTCGTACGTCTTCTTGAAATCGAGCTCGGTCTCGTTGATGAACGCCTTCTCAAAAACTTCCTTCGGCGAGCCGGCCTTGAAAGGCCCCAGCGCCGACCACTGGCTCCATTCAAACTCGCTCACCGGCGGTTCGTTGGTAGGATTCGCGCTCTCCGCCTCGACTTCGAATTCGGTCAGGATGAAGTTTCCATTCGTCGCACGGCTCGCGCCTTTCAGCGGCAGGCTGTCGTGCGTCAATGCTTCGAGCCGCAGCGCGGTCAATCCGTGCTGATCGGTTTCGAGCGTCACTTCATATCTGTCCTTTGCCGCGTTCGTCCCGCGGACAAGGACGGATGAATCGTCGAGCGTCTGGAACTCAGCGCCGTTGGTCGAAGTGACGGCACGGGGCTTGAGGTTGTCCCAGCCCGCATGAATCTGCGCGCGTTGCTTCTCCCCCCACGCCGCCTGCTCCCGGCTTAACGCCTCGTCTTTCTTGTCGAGCAAGCCGCGGCGATCCTTTTCGAGCGAGGCAATCTCGTTCGTCAGCTTCGCCCAGGACGCCGACTGTTCCGGCACTGGCACCTTGATGAACGGCGGTGCGGGATCGTTATCGAGGCCCTTCTCCGGAATGCGATTAAAGAAATCGTAGAGCTGATAATACTCGCGCTGGGTGAACTGGTCGTACTTGTGGTCGTGGCATTCCGTGCAAGCCGTGCTCGAGCCGAGATAAACGGTACCGAACGTGTTCACGCGGTCCGTCACATACTTGTTCATGTACTCGTCCGGATCCGCGCCGCCTTCCGTGCTGCTCATTCCGTTCCGGTTGAACGCCGTCGCGATCCGGTGGTCCATCGTCGGGTTCGGCAGCAAATCACCAGCGAGCTGTTCGATGATGAATTGATCGAACGGCTTGTTGTCGTTGAACGAGCGGATGACGTAATCGCGGTACTGCCACATGGAACGCGCGGTGTCCGCATGGTAGCCATCGGAATCCGCGTAGCGCGCGAGGTCGAGCCATTGCAGCGCCAGTTTCTCGCCGAAGGCCGGCGACGCCAGCAACCTGTCCACCGCCTTCTCGTATGCGCCGGGCGACTTGTCGGCGAGGAATGCGTCCACCTCGGCGATCG